>JBQCCW010000231.1:0-44372 GCA_051961835.1 Marmoricola sp.
CGGCCCCGCTGGACGGCGAGGCGCCCGCCTCCCGGGAGAAGCTCGAGGCGACGCTGCGGGCGTGGCTGTTGTGCGGCGGGCGACGCGACGAGGTGGCGGCGTTGCTGTACGTGCACCCACAGACCGTGCGCTACCGGATGACCCGCCTGCGCGACCTCTTCGGCTCAGCCCTCGCCGATCCCGAGCGGGTGCTGGAGCTCGTCCTCGCGCTCGGATAGGTCCCTCGGGCGCCAGCGCCTGAAAGGTCAGCGCTCCACGAAGGCGTTGGCCCGGGTGAGGTCGTCCTCGAAGTCGACCTCGACCACGTGGAAGGCGGAGATGTCGAGCGCCTCGACCCGCAGGCCGTCCTCGGCGATGGCGACCTCGAGACCGCGCTCGAAGTAGTCCTGGTCGTCGGCCTCTGCCAGCCGGCGGATCAGGGCCGCCTTGTCGCCCGCCGCGACGTAGTTGATCCCGACCGCCTCGCCCAAGCCGCCGGTGACGGTCTTGGACAGCTCGGCGATGTGCCCGGTGTCGTCGAGGGTGTACTTCACCTCCTCCTCGGCGACCGACTCGGTGTTCACGCATACGAAGCTGCGGTCGGCCTCGATGTGGGCGCGCACCCGGTCCAGCACCCGCGGGTCGAAGACGACGTCGCCGTTCATCCACAGCACGCCCCCGGGCTGGGACAGCCGCAGCGCCTTGAGCAGGCTCTTGGAGGTGTTGGTGGAGTCGTAGACCTCGTTGTAGGCGAAGGCGATGTCGGGCATCGCCTCGATCACCAGGTCGAGCTTGAAGCCGACCACAGCGGTCACGTAGACGTCGTCGCCCCACGCCCGCCGCAGCGCGTCCACCGCTCGGCGCATGATGCTCTCGCCGGTGCTCAACGGGGTCAGAGGCTTCGGGTGCGGCTTGCCCAGGCGGGTCCCGAGACCCGCGGCGAGGATCACGACCTGGATCGGCCCCTGGTTCGACATGGGCGCCACTCTCCCACGGGCGCTGGCTTTACATCGAGTCCCCTCTTGTCAAGAGGTCGATCGAGGTCTAGCGTGCTCACCACTCTTTACATGTTGTTTGCGAATGTAAAGCGCACCTCAGGAGGCGATCCATGGCCAGCATCGGCGCACCCGTTCCGCACTCGACCGTCCCCCCCGGCTCGACCGCGGCGTGGACCGACCGCAAGCGGTACCTCTGGTTGATCGGGCTGGTGGTGCCGAGCCTCGCCTTCGTCGGCTACGGGCTTCACCAGCTCACCGGCTGGGGCGTCTGGTTCTGGCTCGGTCCGATCGTCATCCTCGGCGTGGTGCCGGTGATCGACCTGGTCGCCGGCCTGGATCGCTCCAACCCTCCCGACGACGTGATCGAGGCGCTCGAGCAGGACCGGTACTACCGCTGGATCACCTACCTCTTCCTGCCGATCCAGTACGCCGGCTTCCTCGGCGCGTTCTGGCTGCTCGCCCGGGGGCATCTCTCCGTCGTGGACCGGGTGGGGCTTGCCATCACGATCGGGTGCATCGGCGGGATCGGGATCAACACGGCCCACGAGCTCGGCCACAAGCGGGAGGCGAACGAGCGGTGGCTCTCCAAGATCGCCCTCGCCCAGGTCGCCTACGGGCACTTCTACATCGAGCACAACCGCGGCCACCACGTCCGGGTGGCGACTCCCGAGGACCCGGCGAGCAGCCGGGTCGGTGAGACCTTCTACGCCTTCTGGCCCCGCACGGTCCTCGGGTCGCTGCGCAGTGCCTGGCGCCTGGAGCAGAAGCGCTACGCCCGCCGGCACCAGCACCCGTTCCACCTGGGCAACGACGTGCTCAACGCCTGGCTGATGACGGCCCTGCTCTGGATCGCCATGATCGCCTGGCTCGGCGTCGGGATCCTGCCCTTCCTCGTCCTGCAAGCCGTCGTCGGGTTCTCGCTGCTCGAGGTGGTGAACTACATGGAGCACTACGGGATGCTGCGTCAGCGTGTCGGCGAGGGGCACCGCCAGCGCTACGAACGGGTCGACCCCTCGCACAGCTGGAACTCCAACAACATCGCCACCAACGTGCTGCTCTACCACCTGCAGCGGCACAGCGACCATCACGCGAACCCCACCCGGCGCTACCAGACGCTGCGGGACTTCGAGGAGTCACCGGTGCTGCCCACCGGGTACGCCGGGATGATCGTGCTGGCCCTGCTGCCGCCCGTGTGGCGACGAGTCATGGATCCGCGCGTGCTCGCGCACTTCGACGGTGACATCACCCTGGCGAACATCCACCCGGCGAAGCGGGAGAAGGTGCTGGCGAGGTACGGGGTCTCGACTGCGCTCGACCAGCCGGGAGCCGGGCTCGACCGGCCGGGAGCCGCGCTCGAGCACGCCGCTGAGGTGTTGGCCGCCCGGTGCCCGGGGTGCGGCTACACCTACGAGGTCGCCGCCGGCTGCGAGCACGAGGGCTTCGCCGCCGGCACGGCCTGGGCCGACATCCCCGAGGACTGGTGCTGCCCGGACTGCGGCGTACGGGACAAGGTGGACTTCGTCCCGGTGGCGCCGGCCGAGGTCGGCTGATGGCGGCTGATGTCGGTTGTCGTGGGCTGAGCGAGCTCTCTGCCTAGCATGAGCCGGTGAGCACCGGAGCGGTCGACACCGCGAGCAGCCTGCGCGAGCGCCTGATCGCCGCCGCGATCCGGTTCACCTCCGACCACGGGTGGTCGGCGCTGACGATGGCCAAGCTCGCCGACCGGGTCGGGGTGAGCCGGCAGACGGTCTACAACGAGCTCGGCGCCAAGCCGCAGCTCGCCGAGGCCATGGTGATGACCGAGCTCGACCGCTTCCTCGCGACGGTCGACGGTGCCTTCGCCGCCCATCCCGACGACCTCGTCGGCGCCGTCCGCGAGAGTGCCCACACGGTGCTCGTCCTCGCCGAGGAGAGCCGGCTGCTGAGGGCGGTCCTCGCCACCCGTCAGGGGGCCGAGAGCGACCTGCTGCCGCTGCTCACCACGCACTCGGCGCCGCTGCTGGACACCGCCCGGGAGCTGATCCGTCGCCACGTCGCCGGCTATCGCCTCGGATTGGAGCCCGAGCGCGTCGAGAGCCTGATCGACATGGTGGTCCGGCTGGTGCTCAGTCACGTCATGCAGCCCGGCGGAGACCCGGAGGAGATCGCGGAGTCGATCGCCTGGATCGCCGGCCGCGTGATCGCCTGACCCGGCCGCCGGCGCGCGGCGTCCGGAGACGGGCGCAGCTGGTCGATGCGTCGACCGAGATCCAGTAGCGCGGCCTCGCCCGCTTCCTCCACCCCGGCCCCCGGGTGGTGCCGACGCTCGTCGCGTGCAGTCCTCACACCTCGACCAGCGCCCGATCTCGTGCATGGATAGCGTTCCCCCATGCGCGCTGTACGAGTCACCCGGACCGACGGACCCTCCGCCCTCACCGTGGAGGAGGTCGAGGAGCCGAGCGCCGAGGGGCCGTTCGGTCCCCAGGTGCTCGTCGAGGTGCACGCCGTCGGCGCCTCGTTCCCCGATCTGCTGCTGTCCAAAGGGGAGTACCAGCTCAAGCCCGACCTCCCGTTCACCCTCGGCGTCGACTTCGCCGGCACCGTCCGCTCGGCCCCGGACGGCTGCGGCCTGGAGGCGGGGCAGCGGGTCGCCGGCTGCCTGCCGTACGGCGGCGCCGCCGAGTTGGTCGGCGTCGGGCCGGACGCGGTGTTTCCGCTGCCCGAGGCGCTGTCGTTCGAGCAGGGCGCGGCGATCCCGATGAACTACCTCACCGCTCAGTTCGCGCTCGACCGCCGGGGTGGCCTGCGGGCGGGGGAGACGGTCCTCGTGCACGGCGCGGCCGGTGGCGTGGGGACCGCGACGATCCAGGTCGCCAAGGGCATGGGTGCGCGCACGATCGCCGTCGTCTCCAGTGAGGAGAAGGCGGCCGTCGCCCGCCGTGCCGGCGCCGACGAGACCGTGCCGACCGAGGGATTCCTCGCAGCGGTGAAGGAGCTCACCGGCGGCGCGGGGGTCGAGGTCGTCATGGACGTCGTCGGCGGCGACCTCTTCACCGACTCGCTGCGCGCACTGGGCGCCGAGGGCCGGCTGCTCGTCGTCGGGTTCGCCGCCGGCGCGATCCCCGAGGTGCGGGTCAACCGACTGCTGCTCAACAACATCGACGTGCGCGGCGTCGGCTGGGGCGCGTTCGCGATGGTGCGCCCGGGCTTCATGCACGAGCAGTGGCAGGCACTCGTGCCGATGATGGGGTCGGGGGTGATCGACCCGCCGCTGGCCGACGTACGCCCGCTCGAGGACTTCGGCCGGGTCCTCGCCGACATGGAGCACCGGAACGTCCTGGGCAAGGCCGTCCTCCGCCTACGCTGAGCCCCGTGCTCGCTGCCCTCGGTCGCCGGCTGCCCGGGGCCCTCGCACTGCTACTGCTCACCGGGCTGCTGTTCACCGGGCTGCTGACCGCGTGTGGCGGCGGCCCGGTCGCGCGGTCCTCCACGGACTGGGCCCCCGCGGCACACCACGCGCGCGGGCTACGGATGCTGGCGCAGTCCGACGCCTCCGGCTTCCGGCTCTTCACCCGCTCGGGACGCAAGACGTTCCTGCCCGGCGTGAACCTCGGCAGCACGACGCCCCTGCACCAGCCGGGCGAGGTCGGCACGATCCCGGGCAGCGACTACCGGCGGTGGCTGGGTCAGATGGGCGCGCTCGGCATCCGCGTCGTCCGCATCTACACGCTGTTGCCGCCGGCGTTCTACGCCGAGCTGGCTGCCTACAACCGCGCACACCGCACGGCGCCGCTCTACCTGGTGCAGGGGGTCTACCTTCCCGACGAGACCTACACAGACCCGCACAAGAGCCTGTACACGCCGGCGATCGACCGCAGCTTCACCCGGGAGATCCGTGACATCGAGGGTGCCGTCCACGGCGACCTCAGCCGACCCCAGCGACCGGGCCGCGCCGGCGGCCACTACACCGCCGACGTGAGCCCGTGGCTCCTCGGATGGATCGTCGGCATCGAGCTCGACCCGTACGGCGTCCGCCACACCGACCGTGCGGATCGCGGTGCCCCCTATCGACCGGGTCGGTACTTCCGCGCCACCCCCGACGCGACGGCGACCGAGCGCTGGCTGGCCCGACACATGGACGAGCTCGCCGCTCTCGAGAAGGCGCGCGGTGAGACCGAACCGATCGCCTTCGCGAACTGGCCCACCGACGATCCGCTGCACCACCCGGTGGAGCCCCTCGCGAGCGAGGATCTGGTCAGCATCGACGCGAACCACGTGCTGCCCACGGCTGCGTGGCCGGGCGGCACCTTCGCGAGCTTCCATGCCTACCCCTACTACCCGGACTTCCAGCGCTACGAGCCGACGTACGCCCGCACGCTGTGGCACGGCAAGCCGGACCGCTACGCCGGCTACCTGATGGCGTTGAAGCGGCACTTCGCTCCGCACATGCCGCTGCTGGTCACCGAGTTCGGCGTGCCCTCCTCGCTGGGCAGCGCGCACTACGGCACCAACGGTCGCGACCAGGGCGACCACACCGAGCAGGCGGCGATGGCGATGGACGCCGACATGATGCGGATGATGCAGGCCAAGGGCAGCGGCGGCGCATTCGTCTTCGAGTGGGCCGACGAGTGGTTCAAGAAGACCTGGAACACCGAGCCGCACCAGCTCGGCGGTCGCCGGCAGCTCTGGCACGACCCGCTCACCAACGAGCAGTGGTTCGGTCTGATGGCGACCGATCCCGATCCGGTCGCCGACGCGGCGGCGGAGGCGATCCCCCCTGCGGGTCCGTACCGGTACCTCTACACCTGGGCTGACGCGTCCTGGGTGCATCTGGACGTCACCCTGCGCGACGCCCTTCCCTACCGGCTCACCGTCGAGGCGGACGTCGTGCCGGGTCGCGACGCGCCGGACTACCGGGTCGTCGTCGACCCCGATGCGGGCCGCGCGCGCCTATTCGTCCGCAAGGCGCTCGACCCGATCCGGCTCGACACGCCCGCGCGGCCCTACCGCCCCGACGAGGCGCAGCCGTGGCACCTCTACGAGATGATCACGAACCGCGCCGACCCGGCCTACGTCAACGGCCCGCTGCCCGCCGAGTACGACCCGGTCGGAAACCTCGTCGAGGGCAGCTGGGACCCGAAGGCTGCCGGCTACGACTCACTCGCCACCTGGAACGTCGACGAGGCCCGGAAGACGATCCACCTCCGGATCCCCTGGTCGATGCTCGGCCTGGCCGACCCGTCCTCGCGCACCGCGCTCGGCCCCGGGACGCCGGCCCGCACGGTGGCGGTGCCCGGCATGACGCTGCACTACGACGCCGACGGCGCGCGCACCACGCTCCGCTTCGACTGGCCCACCTGGAACTACACGCGCTACCACGAGCGGCTCAAGGCCGGCATCGGGACACTCGAGGCCGCCTTCCGCGACCTCGCCCCGTAGCCGCGCCTACTCGGGAACGCGGCGGTAGGCGCCGTCGGAGGCAGCGGTCGCCATCGAGGCGTAGGCACGCAGCGCCGCGGAGACGGGGCGGACCCGGTCCACCGGTGTCCAGGGACGCTCCCGCTTCTCCTGGGCGTTGCGGCGCTCGTCGAGCACGACCGGGTCGACGTCGAGGCTGATCGAGCGCGCGGGGATGTCGATGCGGATCGTGTCGCCGTCCTCGACCAGCCCGATCAGGCCGCCGCCGGCGGCCTCGGGCGAGATGTGGCCGATCGAGAGACCGCTGGTGCCGCCGGAGAAGCGCCCGTCGGTGATCAGCGCGCAGGCACGTCCCAGCCCGCGGCCCTTGAGGAACGAGGTCGGGTAGAGCATCTCCTGCATGCCGGGACCGCCCCGGGGGCCCTCGTAGCGGATCACCACCACGTCGCCCTCGGTCACCACCTTGCCGAGGATCGCGTCGACGGCGGCCTCCTGGGACTCGAAGACCCGCGCCGGGCCGGAGAAGAGCAGGCACTCCTCGGGCACCCCGGCGGTCTTCACGACGCAGCCGTCGGGCGCCAGGTTGCCGAACAGGATCGCCAGCCCCCCGTCGGCGGAGTAGGCGTGCGCGACGTCGCGGATGCAGCCGCCGGCCGCATCGGTGTCCAGGGTCGCCCACCGGTTGTCGGTGGAGAACGGCTGCGTGGTGCGCACTCCGCCCGGAGCGGCGTGGAACAGCTCGACCGCGCGGTCGCTCGGCGTACCGCTGCGGACGTCCCACTCCGCGAGCCAGCCCGCCAGGTCCTGCGCGTGCACGGAGTGCACGCCGGTGTGCAGGAGGCCGGCGCGGTTCAGCTCCCCGAGGATGGCCGGGATGCCGCCGGCTCGGTGGACGTCCTCCATGTGGTACTCGGGCGAGTTCGGCGCGATCTTCGCCAGACACGGCACGCGGCGCGAGATCCCGTCGATGTCGCCGACGGAGAAGTCGAGCTCGGCCTCCCGGGCCGCGGCGAGCAGGTGCAGCACGGTGTTGGTGGACCCACCCATGGCCACGTCGAGGGCGACCGCGTTCTCGAACGCCTCGCGGGTCGCGATCGCCCGGGGCAGGACGGTGTCGTCGTCGCCCTCGTAGTAGCGGCGCGCGAGGTCGACGACCAGGCGGCCGGCGTCGGTGAAGAGCTGCTCGCGCAGTGCATGGGTCGCGAGCGTCGAGCCGTTGCCGGGCAGGGAGAGCCCGATCGCCTCGGTGAGGCAGTTCATCGAGTTGGCGGTGAACATCCCCGAGCACGACCCGCACGTCGGGCAGGCCGAGCGCTCGATCTCCTCGAGCTGGTCGTCGCTCACCTTCTCGTCGGCCGAGGCGATCATCGCGTCGATCAGGTCCAGCTTGGCGTGCACGACGCCGTCGACCGCGACGGTCTTGCCCGCCTCCATCGGGCCGCCGGAGACGAACACCGTGGGGATGTTCAGGCGCAACGCCGCCAGCAGCATCCCGGGGGTGATCTTGTCGCAGTTGGAGATGCACACGAGGGCGTCCGCGCAGTGCGCCTGCACCATGTACTCGACCGCGTCGGCGATCAGCTCCCGGCTGGGCAGCGAGTAGAGCATGCCGCCGTGGCCCATCGCGATGCCGTCGTCCACGGCGATCGTGTTGAACTCCTTGGCCACCCCGCCGGCCTCGGCGACGGCACCGGCGACGAGCTTGCCCATGTCGCGCAGGTGGACGTGGCCCGGCACGAACTCGGTGAAGGAGTTGGCGATCGCGACGATCGGCTTGCCGAAGTCGGAGTCGGTCATGCCGGTGGCGCGCCAGAGCGCGCGGGCACCGGCCATGTTGCGGCCCTGGGTGGACGTGGCGGAGCGGAGTCGGCGTGGCACCCCTCCAGTGTCCCTCGGGATCCACGTCGGCGCAGGGGGCCGGGTGATTTCGAGACGCTCCGTCACCGTGGCGCGGCTGGCTAGAGTCGCCGGTGTGACGATCCTCGACGACGCCCGCCCCGGCATGGACCCCGCGACCCGACCCCAGGACGACCTGTTCGGCCACGTCAACGGCCGCTGGTTGGAGACCGAGGAGATCCCCGCGGACCGGGCCAGCTGGGGCCCGTTCGTGACGCTCGCCGACGAGGCCGAGCAGCAGGTGCGCACGATCATCGAGGAGCTCGCCGCCGGCGTCTCGACCGCGCCCGACGAACCGGGGGCCGAGGACGCGCGGAAGATCGGCGACCTCTACGCCAGCTTCATGGACGAGGAGCGGGTCGAGCAGCTCGGCGCGGCGCCCCTGGAGCCCGTGTTCGCCTCGATCGACGGGCTCTCCGAGGTCGGTCAGCTGGCGGGCTACCTGGGCGCCTACGAGCGCCGCGGCGGCGGCGGGTTGTTCGGCTCCTACGTGGACACCGACGACCGGAACTCCGACCGCTACCTCGTGCACGTCAGTCAGGGCGGCCTCGGGCTGCCCGACGAGTCCTACTACCGCGAAGACAAGTTCGCCGAGGTCCGCGACAAGTACGTCGCCTACCTCACGCACCTCCTCGAGCTCGCCGGTCGCCCGGACCCGGCCGCCACCGCCCGCACGGTGATGGAGGTCGAGACCCGGCTGGCGCAGGGCCACTGGGAGCGCGCGGAGACGCGTGACGTGCAGAAGACCTACAACCTCCGCACGTTCGCCGAGGTGCAGGGACTGGTCCCTGCCTTCGACCTCGGCTCCTACGTCACCGCGTTGGGCGGCAGCGAGGAGACGCTCGCCGAGGTGGTGGTGCGGCAGCCGTCGTACCTCGAGCACCTGCAGAAGGTGCTGACCGACACCCCGATCGAGGCGTGGCGCGCCTACCTCACGGCCAAGGCGGTGCGCGGGAACGCGTCCCTGCTGTCGGGGCCGTTCGTCGAGGCCAACTTCGACTTCTACGGCCGCACCCTCTCCGGGACGCCGGAGCTGCGGGCACGGTGGAAGCGCGGCGTGGCCTTCGTCGAGGGCGGCATGGGGGAGGCGGTGGGCCGCGAGTACGTCGCCCGTCATTTCCCCCCGGAGTCCAAGGCGCAGATGGACGAGCTGGTCGCGAACCTCCTCGAGGCGTACCGACAGAGCATCGCCGCCCTGGACTGGATGACCGACGAGACCAAGCAGCGTGCCTACGAGAAGCTCGACACGTTCGTGCCGAAGATCGGCTACCCGAAGAAGTGGCGCGACTACTCCGCGCTCCAGGTGAGCCGGGACGACCTCGTCGGCAACGCGACCGCGATCGCGGAGTTCGAGACCGACCGCGAGCTCGCCAAGATCGGCTCCCCGGTCGATCGTGACGAGTGGTTCATGCTGCCGCAGACGGTCAACGCCTACTACAACCCCGGCACGAACGAGATCTGCTTCCCGGCCGGGATCCTGCAGCGGCCGTTCTTCTCCCCCGACGCCGACCCGGCGGAGAACTACGGCGGCATCGGCGCCGTCATCGGCCACGAGATCGGGCACGGCTTCGACGACCAGGGCGCCCAGTACGACGGCCGGGGGAATCCCAACGACTGGTGGACAGCTGAGGACAAGGCCAACTTCGAGGTCAAGACCAAGGCCCTGATCGACCAGTACGACGGCTACGAGCCGCGCGACCTCCCCGGGGAGCACGTGAACGGTGCGCTCACCGTCGGCGAGAACATCGGCGACCTCGGGGGCCTGACGATCGCCCACAAGGCGTACCTGATCTCCCGCGGTGGTGAGGCGTCGGCGGAGGAGCGTCAGCGGCTCTTCCTCAACTGGGCGTACTGCTGGCGCACCAAGCGGCGCAAGGAGCTCGCCCTGCAGTACCTCACCACCGACCCGCACAGCCCGCCGGAGTTCCGCGCGAACATCGCGCGCAACCTCGACGAGTTCCACGCCGCCTTCGCCACCCGCGAAGGCGACGGGCTCTGGCTCGACCCGGACGAGCGCGTCCGCATCTGGTGACCCGGCCGCGGCGGTCCCTGCTCGCGGTGGCCGCCGCGCTGGTCGTGGTGCTGGTGGCCGGCCTCGCGGTGGTGATCGCCCGCCACCGGTCTGCGGCCTGCACCCCGGAGCCGTCGATCCCGGGCGCCCGCGTGCCGTCGGTCTTCCACCGCGGGCCCGCTCCGGCGGACGGCGATCCGCGGCTTGCCCGGCTCGTGTCCGCGGCGCGGACCTGGAGGCTGGGCAGGGTCGTCGGCACGCTGGGGTTCGACTACGGTCAGGTCCTCTCCGTGGCGTCCCTGCCCGACGGGCTCGCGGCGTGGACCAAGGACAGCGCCGACCTGGCGTTGCTCGACGCGTCGCTGCGGCCCCGGTGGGGCATCGAGCAGACGAAGGGCCAACACGCGTGGGACCTCACCGCGCACACCTGGTACCAGCTGCGACTGCCCCCGCACGCGCCGATGGAGGTGACCGCCCGTCGGCTCGCCGACGGCACCCAGCAGTGGTGTGCGCCCGTCGGAGCGGTGCCCACCCGGTTCGGCGATCCGCTGGCGACCCTGCCCGTGGGCGGCGGAGATCTGCTCGTGCTGAGCGCGGCACGGTCCGGCTCGGCGGTCACCCGACTGGACGGAGCCGACGGGACCCGGGTCTGGAGCCGCGCGCTCACCGGCGGCGCGGACGGTGCGGCGCTGCTGGGGTTCGGCTGCGTCGTGGTCACGGGCGGTCGGGCGGCGTACGACCTGACCTCGAAGGCGACCGACCGGCTCCGGGCACTCGACCCGCGCACCGGCCGGCCGCGGTGGACCTGGTCCGGCTCCGGTGCCGTGCACGTGCTCGGCGCGGCCGCCGGACGCCTCGTCGGGGAAGAGGCGGTCGGCTCCCGGCTCGAGCTGGTCGCGCTCGACGCGGGGGGCCGGGTCGCATGGCGGCGCACCGCCCCGCGCAGCGCGCTCCCCGATGGGGCCCTGCGCAACGCCACGGTGGTGATGCGGACACCGAACGAGCTCGTCGGCTGGTCGGCCGCCACGGGAGCCGATGCCTGGCGGGTTCCGGTCGCCGCCACGCCGCAGCCCTACCCGTACGGGTTCCAGCTCGACGCCCAACCGATGCTCGATGCCGACCACCTGCTGCTCGGCGGCACGACGGCCCTGGTCTCCGTCGACGTCCGCACCGGCCGGCGTCACCGCTACCCCTTGCCGGTGCACGGGATCGACACCACCTACTGGCCCTACCAGGTGGCGGTGGCCGGCTCGCTGCTCGCGGTCGTGACCAACACCGGGGCCGTCGTCCTGCGCCGGTGAGCGTCCGGAGGCGCCGCAGCCGCCGCCGGCCTCAGTGGCCGACCAGCACCCCCGGGTCGACCGGTTGCTGCTTGCGTCGGGGCAGGAACAACGCCGGCACCAGGCACAGGCCGACCAGCACCGTGGCGACGACGAACACGTCGGCGTAGACGTTCCCGAGCTGACGCAGAGCGACCGGAGCGAGTTCGGCGATCTTCGTCTTGGCGCCGGCCGCGGCGTCGGCCGGAACGCCGGCGAGCTGCTGCTGCAGTCCGACGTACGTCGCTGCCGTGCCGTGGCCCCTGATGCCGTTGGTGAGCAGCACGGAGAACAGCGCGGTGCCGACCGAGGACGCGACCTGCTGGCTGGTGTTGAGCAGGGTGGAGCCCCGGGCCACGGTGTGGTCGCTCAACGTGGCCAGCGCGGCGCTCATGATCGGCATCATCGTCGCGCCCATGCCCAGGCCCATCACGAAGAGCGAGGCCAGGATGTAGGTGTAGGAGGTGCCCGCATCGAGCTGGGTGAACAGCCCCATGCCGATCGTGTCGACGACGAGGCCGGTGATGACGACCTTGCCGGGACCGATCCGGTCGGCGAGCACTCCGGCGATCGGCATCGTGAGCATGGCCCCGATGCCCTGCGGAGCGAGCAGCAGGCCCGACTGCAGCGCCGACTCGTGGCGCACCTGCTGGAAGTAGAGCGGGAAGAGCAGGCTCGCCCCGAAGAACGCGATCGCGAACAGCGCCATCGCGATCACCGCGACGGTCATCGCGCGGATCCCGAACAGCCGCAAATCCACCAGCGGATGGGTGTTCCCCGGACGCAGCGCCCACGGCACGAACGCGGCGATGAGGACGACGCCGAGCAGCATCCAGGTGAGCACGCGGGCATCGGCGATCGTGCCGGCAGCCGGGATCGAGGACACGCCGTACAGGAAGGAGGCGAGGCCGGGGGAGAGCAGCAGCATCCCCACCAGGTCGAAGGACTCCGACGGCTCGACGTGGTCCTTGGGCAGGACCCTCGCGGCGTAGACGATCGCGATCGCGCCGATCGGCACGTTGATCAGGAAGATCCAGTGCCAGCTGGCCGCATCGATGAGCCAGCCACCGAGGATCGGACCGAAGATCGGGCCGAGCAGCATCGGGATGCCCAGCACCGCCATCACCCGGCCGACCCGCTCCGGTCCGGCGGCACGGGTCAGGATCGTCATGCCCAGCGGCATCAGCATGCCGCCACCCAGACCCTGCACGACCCGCCAGGCGACGAGCGTCTCCAAATTGCCCGCCGTAGCGCACAGCGCCGAGCCGAGTGCGAAGAGCAGGAGGGCCAGCATGTACAGCCGCTTCGTGCCGAACCGGTCGGCCGCCCAGCCGGTCAGCGGGATCACCGAGGCCAGGGCCAGGGTGTAGCCGGTCATCGTCCAGGCGACCTGGGCGGAGGTCGCCTCGAACACGGACTGGAAGGTCTGCAGGGCCACCGAGACGACCGTGATGTCGAGGATCGACATGATGGCGCCGAGGACGACGACGCCGGCGACGATGAGCACCGAGCGGTCGAGGCCCTCGCCCGAGGACGAGCTCTTGGGGCCGGTGGGGGCGGGCGGATCCTGGAGGAGCTGGTCGGACACCCGCTCGACTCTACGGGGCAGGTGGGTGATCCACACATCGGTTTCCCGGTCCTTCTGGAAGAGTGAGTCCATGGATGCCCGCGTCCTCGCCGAGCTGATCGACGCCCTCCCCGAGGGGACCGTGCTGACCGATCCCAGCGGCATGGACCGCTACGCCCACGACTTCGCTGACGACGGGACGGCCGGCGAGCCGGCTGCGGTCGTCCGCGTCGCCTCGTCCGAGGAGGTGTGCCTGACGATGACGTGGGCGAGCCGACACGGCATCGCGGTGGTGCCGCGCGGTGCGGGGACCGGTCTCTCCGGTGGATCCTCGGCGGTGACCGGCGGGATCGTGCTGTGCCTGGAGCGGATGCGGGCGATCGAGATCGACCCGACCTGCCAGGTCGCGGTGGTCGAGCCCGGTGCGCTCAACGTCGAGGTCAAGAGGGCCGCGGCCGAGCACGGCCTGTGGTACCCGCCGGACCCCTCGTCGTACGAGATCTGCTCCATCGGCGGCAACGTCGCGACCAACGCCGGTGGTCTGTGCTGCGTGAAGTACGGCGTCACCACCGACTACGTCCTCGGGCTCGACGTCGTGCTGGCCGACGGCACCCTGGTGCGACTCGGGGGTCGCCGGATCAAGGACGTTGCCGGCCTGCCCTTGCTCAAGCTCTTCGTGGGGAGCGAGGGCACCCTGGGGGTCGTGACGCGCGCGATCCTGCGGTTGGTCCCCGCGCAAGGAGCTCCCGCCACGCTGGTCGCGGCGTTCGCGTCGATGACGGAGGCCTCCGAGGCGGTGGTGGCGATCCGCTCGAGGATGCGCCCCTCGATGCTGGAGCTGATGGACAACGCCTCGATCAACGCGGTCGAGGACTTCAAGCCGCACGGCCTGGACCGTGCCTGCGGCGCGCTGATGATCGCTCAGACCGACGTCGCGGGCGAGGCGCGCGCGGACGAGCTGGGGCTGATGCGGTGTGCATGCGAGGGGGCCGGCGCCTCGGAGGTCTTCTGCACCGACGACGCCGACGAGGCGGAGATGTTCGTCTCCGCCCGCCGCATCGCGCTGCACGCCATCGAGGCGCGCGGCGCCGTGCTGTTCGAGGACGTCGGCGCCCCCGTGCCGGCACTCCCGCAGCTGGTCGACGGCATCGCCGCCATCGCGGCACGGCATGGTGTCGCCATCCCGGTGGTGGCGCACGCCGGCGACGGCAACACGCACCCGATCGTCGTCTACGACGCCGCAGATGCCGCCTCGGTCGCCGGCGCCAAGCGAGCGTTCGGCGAGGTGATGGCCCTGGCCATCGAGCTCGGCGGCACGATCACCGGCGAGCACGGCGTCGGGCGGGCGAAGAAGGCGGCGCTGCCCGATCAGCTGGGACCCGACGTCATGGCGCTGACCAGGCGGGTCAAGGACGCGCTCGATCCGCAGGGGATCTTGAACCCCGGGGCGGTGTTGTAGGGGCGGGGGTCTCGAGGCTCGCAGGCTCGCACCTGGACCCACGGGACGGAGCCTTGGGTAGGTTCGAGGGGTGATCACCGAGCGCCACCTCTTCGGACCCGGTCCCTGCAATCCGTATCCGGAGGCGACCGAGGGGCTCAGCCGCCCGCTGCTCGGCCACCTGGACCCGGTCTTCCTGCAGATCATGGACGAGGCCTGCGAGGGCCTTCGCACGGTCTGGGGGACGACGAACGCCCGCACCCTCCCGCTCTCGGCCACCGGCTCGGCGGGCATGGAAGCGGCCTTCGTCAACACCGTGCACCCCGGCGACGTGGTCGTGGTGGCCGTGAACGGCCTCTTCGGACAGCGGATGTGTGATGTGGCCGCCCGCTGCGGCGCCGAGGTGGTCCCCGTCGAGCACCGGTGGGGGACGCCCATCGATGTGCAGCGGGTGGTCGAGGCGCACCCGTCCCCGGCGATCATCGCCGCCGTCCACGCCGAGACGTCGACCGGCGTGCGCTCCGACATCGCCGCGCTCGGCGCCGCGAAGGGGGACGCCCTCCTGGTCGTGGATGCCGTGACGTCCATCGGCGGGATCGAGCTGCTCGCCGACGACTGGGGGATCGACGTCGGCTACGCCGGCACCCAGAAGTGCCTCGGAGTCGCTCCTGGACTCGCGCCCTTCACGATCAGCGACCGCGCCTTCGAGCGACGGGTGGAGCGCCCGCAGTCGTGGTACCTCGACCTCGGCCTGCTCGGTGGCTACGTGGGCGAGGCCGGCGCGCGGAACGCCGGCAGCCGCACGTACCACCACACCGCTCCCGTCGCGATGGTGACGTCGCTGCACGCGGCGCTCGGCCGCATCCTCGAGGAGGGGCTCGACGCGGTCTGGGCGCGCCACCAGGCAGCCGGCGACGCCCTCCAGGCCGGCCTGCAGGAGAGGGGATTCGAGCTGTTCGCCGAGGAGGGCGCGCGGCTGCCCGAGCTGACCACGGTCACGGTGCCCGACGGTGTGGACGGAGCCGCCGTACGTCGTGAGCTGCTGACGCGCTACGGCATCGAGATCGGCGCCGGTGCCGGCGAGTTCGCCTCCACCGTGTGGCGCATCGGCCTGATGGGTCCCAACGCCTGTCCGGCCTCGGTGGCGCTGATCCTCAGCGCGCTCGACGACGTCACGCGCTGAGCGCGGCGACCGCCATCCGCGAGAGCACTCCTCGCATTGCGTCCTCACGCAGCAACGCGCTGTGGGGCGTGGAGTTGATGAGTCCGAAGGCGGCGTGCACCATCGCCCGCGCCTCCTTGGGCGCCATGTGGTCGTGAAGGTCGCGCAGGACCTTCACCCATACCTCGATGTACTTGCGCTGAGTGTCGCGCACCTTCTCACGGGACTCGACGGGAAGAGCCGACCAGTCGCGGTCCTGGACCACGATCAACGCCGATCGGGTCAGCGCGAAGTCGACGTGCCAGTCCACCAACGCCCGGAGGGCGGCAGAAGGGTCAGCGGCTTCGCGGGCCCGACGCCGCCCCTCGGTGAGCAGCTCCTCGCTGATCTGGACGAGCATCTCCGACAAGATGGCCTGCTTGCCCCGGAAGTGCTTGTACAGCGCGGGCCCGGTGATCCCGCATGCTGCGCCGAGCTCGTTGATGGAGACCCCGTGGTAGCCCTGCGCAGCGAAGAGCTCCGCCGCCGTACTGAGGATCTGGGTGCGCCGGTCCACGTCGACCAAGGTTAGCGGTCGTTCACTCGGCCGGTCGTGCCGGTCGTGCCGGTCGTGCCGGGCGCTGGGGCCGGCGGGCGAGGTGGATGCTGATGCGCCACATCCACACCAGGGCCGGGCGCCATCATGGAGGTCCACCCACCACCACCGCTGACCACCTGCGTCGGGAGGTGGGGACTGACTCACCATCATCGGCGCACGAGGGGCGCTTGATGGCGAGTGAAGCGTCACCTCCGCTCCTGTGAAGGCGACCACGCTGGGAGGTGGGGTGCCACGAACGAAAACGGCAGGCGAGCAGCGCCGCTGTGCACCGCCGCCGCCGACCGCTGGTTGTCCACACCGCCTCCACCGCCGGCGGCGGAGACGTGCGTCTCCCGCTAGGAAGGACGGATGCCGATACAGATCGACTGGGGAGCCCGTTTCGGACTCATCGCAGAGGCGGTCGTCGCCGTGGTGCTGCGCCATGGCGTCGCCGCGGTGACGATCGAGACGGTCGCCATGGAGATGGGCGTCAGTGCCAACACCGTGCGGCGCTCGATCCGGGCGCCGGACGTCTTCGCCAGTGGACCTCGACCGGTACGGCGAGCTGGCCCGATTGCTGACACAGCTGCCGACGAACGAGGAACGGCGGGCGTGGTGGAGCGCCTGGACCCGGTTGGTGCGCGCCACGACCGAGCGCCGGCGTACCCACGGGCCGCCGCTGACCGCCGACAGGTCAGCTGTCCCCGAGCCCGACGTGCCGATCCATCGCTCCATCGAGGAGCAGCAGGAGAGGCTCGACCTGGTGCTCGAGTCGGTCACGGACCAGACGGGCATCGACGCCCTCCTGCTGCGGGTCATCGTCGACGGCATCGTGGAAGCTGTCCTCGACGACCGGCTCGACGCCGAGCAGGTGAGCGGTCGCCTGGTGACCTGGGTGCGCGCGATCGGGGGTGAGGCAGCGCGAACGGTGGTCAGGCCGACGGATGCGGCGTGACCTGGGTCCCCCACCGGACCAGGCGCACGCCGTCGGCGTCGAACATCACCTCGACATCCTCCGTGGGCTCCAGCCGGCTGCGGCCAGCCCCTTCCGGCACCTGGGCGCCGACGAGCGCGGAGAGCGCCGCGCACCCGGAGCGCTCGTGTCCCACCACGAGCACCGTCTCACCGCGGTGCTCGTCGGCGATGGCGTGCAGCTGGGCGCTCAACCTGGCGACGACCGCCCACCCGTCCTCGCCACCCCGGAAGCCGGCGCTCAGGTCCCCCGTGCTCCAGCGCTGGGTCACCGCATCCAGTGCGGCGGCATCGAACGGCGTCCCGAGCAGGTCGCCCACCCGGACCTCGCGCAGTCCGGGCCTCGTCACCACGCCGACCCCCAGCCGGTGGGCGACGATCTCCGCGGTCTGCACGGCACGCGCCAGATCGCTGCTCCACACCCGGGCGATGCGGCGCCCCACCAGCGCCTCGCCCAACTGGGCTGCCTGCTTCCGGCCCCGGGAGGTGAGGGTGCCGCCCTCGTCGGAGAAGCGGCGCTCGACGTACTCCGCCTCACCGTGCCGGGCGAACAGCAGCGTCGCCGCACAGAACAGGTCGCTCATCGTTCGATGGTAGGCCGCGCCTTCGTCGTGAGCATGGACTTGGGACGGCGAACGGCCGGGACCCCGAAGGGTCCCGGCCGTCTCTCCTGAAGAGCGAACCGTCTCAGTCCAGGGTCAGCGCTCGACCTCGCCACGGATGAACGCCTCGACGGACGCGCGACCCTCCTCGTCGGGGCGCTGCACCGGCGGGGACTTCATCAGGTACGACGACGCCGAGAGAATCGGGCCGCCGATGCCGCGATCCTTCGCGATCTTCGCCGCACGGAGGGCGTCGATGATGATCCCGGCCGAGTTGGGGGAGTCCCAGACCTCGAGCTTGTACTCGAGGTTCAGCGGGACGTCGCCGAACGCGCGCCCCTCCAGGCGCACGTAGGCCCACGTGCGGTCGTCGAGCCAGGCGACGTAGTCGGAGGGGCCGATGTGGACGTTCTTGTCGTCGACCTTGTCGGCGAGCTCGCCCTTGAGGTTCGAGGTGACGGACTGGGTCTTCGAGACCTTCTTCGACTCCAGCCGCTCGCGCTCGAGCATGTTCTTGAAGTCCATGTTGCCGCCGACGTTGAGCTGGTAGGTGCGGTCGAGTGCCACGCCCCGGTCCTCGAACAGCTTCGCCATCACTCGGTGGGTGATGGTCGCGCCGACCTGCGACTTGATGTCGTCACCGATGATCGGAACGCCGGCGTCCTCGAACTTCTTGGCCCACACCGGGTCGGAGGCGATGAAGACGGGGAGGGCGTTCACGAAGGCGACGCCGGCGTCGATGGCGCACTGGGCGTAGAACTTGTCGGCCTCCTCGGAGCCCACCGGCAGGTAGGAGACCAGCACGTCGGCCCGCGTCTCCTTGAGCACGGACACGACGTCGACCGGGTCGGCCGCCGACTCCTCGATCGTCTGGCGGTAGTACTTGCCGAGCCCGTCGAGGGTGTGGCCCCGCTGGACCTCGACACCGAGGGTCGGCACGTCGCAGATCTTGATGGTGTTGTTCTCCGAGGCGTTGATGGCCTCGGAGAGGTCCTTGCCGACCTTCTTGTCGTCGACATCGAACGCGGCGACGAACTCGACGTCCTTGACGTGGTAGTCGCCGAACGTCACGTGCATGAGGCCGGGCACGCTGCCCGAGGGGTCGGCGTCCCGGTAGTACTGGACGCCTTGGATGAGGGACGTGGCGCAGTTGCCCACTCCCACGATCGCTACGCGGACCGAGCCCATGGGTTCTTTCTCCTTCTCCTGGCGGTTGCTGTTCTCTTCAGGTCGTGCACCGTGCGTCCCTCGAGGGTGCGCACGGACGTCTCAGTGCGCCTCGCTCGGCGTCGCGGCCGGCGGCGCGCTCGGCCGTTCCGGACCGCGGTCGGTGGGGCGCGCATGGCCGTGCTCGGCCTCGATCAGGTCGGTGAGCCAGCGCACCTCGCGCTCCATCGACTCCAGCGTGTGCCGCTGCAGCTCGGTGACGTACCGGTCGGGCCGGTCGGCGCGGGTGGCCGTGCGAGCGCGATCGAGCCGCTCCTGCAGGCGCGAGCGCCGGCCCTCGAGGATCCGCATCCGGACATCGGAGTCGGTGCGGGAGAAGAACGCGAACCGCATCGTGAAGCTCTCGTCCTCCCATGCGGCCGGCCCCGCCTCGGTGATCTGCGAGGCGAAGAAGTCCGTGCCGGCGTCGGTGATCTGGTAGACGATCCGCTGTCGGCGCGAGGCTCCCGGCGGGGCGGTGGTGGTGACCTCGGTGATCCAGCCGGCCCGCAGCATCCGCTTGAGGGCGGGATACAGCGAGCCGTAGGAGAGCACCCGGCCCCACCCGAAGAGGAGGTTCAGACGCTTGCGCAGCTCGTAGCCGTGCAGCGGCGACTCGTGGAGGAGTCCGAGCACGGACAGCTCCAGGGTCGCGGCCTTGCTCGGCACGATGCGCTCCTCGGGGACGGCGGCGTCCGACGGTGTGTCAGGACGTTCTATCGCCCGAACCTATCAAGTCGATATATCGCGAGCAACGCAGGGTGGTGCGTGGTGTCCGCCACGTCCCCGGCCGCGGAGGTCTGAAACCGGTTCTCGACGGGTACGACGGCCCCCGGCACGCCGTACGCTTGCCTGCGTCGCCGCCCTCGGGCGGCGCTTGCATGCCCCCGATCCGAGGAGACCAAGTGAGCGGCACTCGTCGCAACGCGAGCACCGGTGGCCCGGGACGGCGCAGCGCCGGCGGCGGCAACGCCGGCAAGGGCGCCGGCGGATCGGGAGGCGGCCGCGGCGGCGGGTCTCGCACGAGCGGCGAGGGGGGCAAGGGCCGGCGCTGGAACGCCCGCACGATCGTGCAGCGCGTGCTGGTCGGCGCCATCGTGTTCGTGCTGCTGTGCGCCGCCATCTTCTTCTTCGCCTATGAGCGCACCACCATCCCGAATCCCAACAGCGCCTACCAAGCGCAGTCGACCTACATCTACTACGCGAACGGCAAGGCGAAGATCGGCGACTTCGCGATCCAGAACCGCGACAGCGTCCCGCTCGCGGACATCTCGCAGAACATGCAGCACGCCATCGTCGCTGCCGAGGACCGCACCTTCTGGACGAACAAGGGCATCGACCCCAAGGGCATCATCCGAGCCGCGTTCTCCAACGCCCAGGGCAACTCCACCCAGGGCGCGTCCACGATCACCCAGCAGTACGTCAAGCTGCTCTACCTCAACCAGCAGCGCACCTTCAGCAGAAAGATCAAGGAGATCTTCCTGGCCCTGAAGATCCAGCAGCAGCAGTCCAAGCAGCAGATCCTGGAGGGGTACCTCAACACGGTCTACTTCGGGCACGGTGCATACGGCGTGCAGGCGGCGGCGCACGAGTACTTCGGGATCGACGCCAAGCAGCTGAACATCCGGCAGTCCGCGATGCTCGCGTCGATCGTCAACTCGCCCAACAACCTCGACCCGACGGGCGACAAGGCGGAACGGCAGGCGTTGCTGCACCGCTACCAGTACGTGCTCAACGGGATGGTGACCCTGGGGACCCTCGACGCGGCAAAGCAGGCGTCGTGGAGCACCTCGCTGCCCAAGGTCGTCCACAACGCTCCGCAGAGCACCTACGGCGGCCAGCGCGGGTTCATGTTGACGATGGTGAAGAAGGAGCTGCAGAAGATCGGTTTCTCTCCGGAGCAGATCGACGGCGGCGGCCTGCGCGTGACCACGACCTTCAACCGGAAGGCGATGAGCAGCGCGCGGAAGGCCGTGACCTCGGTGCAGCCCAAGGGGCTCAAGCAGCTCCACGTCGGAGCGGCCTCGGTCGACGTCAAGACCGGCGCCCTGATCGGCTTCTACGGCGGGCAGGACTTCCTCAAGAGCCAGCTGAACTGGGCGACGGCGACCGACTCCCCCGGGTCGGGCTTCAAGGTCTTCGCGCTCGCGATGGCATTGCAGAACGGGTGGAGCCTGAAGTCCACGTTCGACGGGAACTCGCCGTACACGTTCCCCGACGGGACGCAGGTGCACAACGAGGGCGAGCGATCCGGGGAGGCCAACGGGCACTCCTACGGCTCGGCGGTCAGCCTCCTCCAGGGCCTCATCGAGTCGATCAACACGGTCTACATCGATCTCACCGCCTCCACCCCGAACGGTCCGGAGAAGATCCGGCAGACGGCAGTGAAGATGGGCATCCCGGACCGCAGCAGCCTGGTGGCCAACGCCGGTATCGCCCTGGGATCCGCGCCAGAGAGCCCGGTCGACATGGCCAACGGCTACGCCACCGTGGCGAACGGCGGTGTCGAGCACGACGTGTTCATCATCAAGAAGGTCACCGACGCCGGCGGGAAGGTGCTGTGGCAGCACCACGCCGACGACCACCGCGCGATCAGCAAGGACGTCGCCGCCGACGTCAGCTACGCCATGCAGCAGGTGGTCAAGCAGGGCACCGGTGCGCGCGCGCAGGCGCTCGGCCGTCCCGCTGCCGGCAAGACCGGAACCGCCACGAACGACAAGGGCGACGTCGTGACGGCGTGGTTCAGCGGCTTCACCCCGCAGGTCTCCACGGCGGTGATGTACGTGCGCGGCAACGGCCGCCAGCCCCTCCAGGGCTACATGCCGTCGTACTTCGGCGCCGACTACCCGGCCGAGACGTGGACCGCGATCATGCAGGGCATCTCCCAGGGGATGCCGGTCGAGAGCTTCCCGCCACCGGCCTACGTGACGGGCACGCCGCCGACGAGCGGCCACGCGCCGTACGTGCCGCCGCCGACCACCAGCGCGCCGGCTCCCCGCCCCTCGAAGTCGCCGAAGGCCAAGCCCACGAAGACGGCGGCGCCGTCGCCGACGCCGGTCGCTCCGACGCCGAGTCCTCAGCCGACCCCGAGCTCGGGATGCGTCGGCCAGCCGGTGCAGGACTGTGGCTCCTCCTCCAGCCCGAGTCCCGCTCCGTCCTCCCCGGCGGCTTCGCCGAGCCAGTGACGGGTCGATGACCGGGTCGAGCAGCGTCGCGCCGTCGCGCGAGGACCCGACGGTGGCGGCCCTGCTGGATCGCGCCGGAGGACCGGTCGGTCGGCACGCGGACCCGCGTGGGCATTGGTGGTGGACCCCGCTCCGCGTCGTCCTCGCCGCGGTGACGGTGGTGCTCGCGCTCGGCCTCGCGCAGAAAGCACCCTGCATGGCGACCGGCTGGACCGACAACGGCGTCCGGTACCAGGCGATGTGCTACTCCGACATCCCCTACCTCTACACCGCGCGTGGCTTCGCCGAGCAGCACTGGCCCTACAACGCCACCGACCGCTACCCGGCGATGGAGTATCCGGTCGGCATCTCCTACCTGGCCTGGGTCGCCGCGGAGCTGACCGGGCTCAACCCCCGGGGGCCGGACGAGGCGACCAGGGCGGCGACTCCTCCCGAGCAGCTCTTCTCGTTGCCCGGGATGGTGGCGGAGGTCAACGAGAACTTCCTCGTCACGGTGCTGCTGCTGGCCGGCCTCGGCATGGCGGCGGCCGCTCTGCTGGCGAAGACGCATCCGGGACGGCCGTACGACGCCCTCGGATTCGCCCTGTCCCCGGCGCTGCTGCTCACCGCGTACGTCAACTGGGACCTGCTCGCGGTGGCGTGCGTCGCCGGCGCGCTGTGGGCGTGGAGCTCACCCCGCCGGCGCCCTGTCCTGACCGGGGTCTTCATCGGCCTCGGAACGGCGAGCAAGCTCTACCCGCTGTTCCTCCTGGGCGGGCTGGTGGTGCTGGCGGCCCGGCCCGGCGGCGACTCCCGCGAACGCCGGCGCGCTGCGGGCACGGCGACCCTCGCGGGGGCCGTCGCGTGGCTGGTGGCTCAGGTCCCCGCGTGGGCTTCCGGCGACCTGAGCACCTGGACACGGTTCTGGACGTTCAACTCCGACCGGGGCGCCGACCTCGGATCGCTGTGGCTGGTCGCCTCCGACCTCGGCCGGCAGGCAACGCCCCACCTGATCAACGTGGTGTCCTGGCTCGTGTTCGGGGCGGCCTGCCTGACGGTGATGCTGATCGGTCGTCGGTCACGGGCAACGCCCCGCCTGGCCCAACTGGGCTTCCTGATCGTCGTGGTGTTCCTCGTCGTGAACAAGGTCTACTCGCCCCAGTACGTGCTCTGGCTGCTGCCGCTCGCGGTCCTGGCTCATCCCCGGTGGCGAGACCTGCTGGTCTGGCAGGCGAGCGAGGTGCTCTACTTCGCCGCGGTCTGGATGTACCTGCACGGCGACCTCAAGGATGCGGGCGGACAGGCCCAGCCGGCCTACGACATCGCGATCGTGATCCGCGTCCTCGGCGAGCTCTACCTCGCCGGCTGGATCCTCTGGGACCTCTGGCACCCCGAGAAGGACCCGGTGACCGACACCATGCTGGTCGGGGTGCCGAGCCGCTAGGCGAGGCCTCGAAACCACCGGTCTTCAAGGACAATGCGGGTTTCGAGGGCGCTCGTTCCTCGCGCCGCCTCAACCACCGTCGATCAGCACCCGGTCGAACAGCGCCGTGGTGTAGCGGACGCGGACGTCGACGGTGTCGCCGGGGACCGGCGCGTCCGAGGCGTGCGGGAGGAACAGCATGGAGGACTGCATGTGCGGGGGCTCGGCGAAGAGCCGCTGCTTGCCGCCCACGAAGAACGGTGACCGGACGAAGCCGGCGGCGTCCAGACCGCCCCGGGCGAGCGCGGCCGCGCGAGCCCTGACGCTCGCGTCGCCGGTCGGGGCGGCCAGGCCGATCCCGTGCGCGGTCCCACCGGACACCACCAGGATCGTGCCGGCCAGCGGCGCGGTCCTTCCCCGATAGCCGAACACGTCGCCGCGTTCGACAGGGTGCGCGTCGAGCACCGTCGCCGTCACGTGCAGGGCGCCCCGATCGCCCAGCCAGAGGTCGGTGCCGGTGCGCGGCCGGAACCGCATCTCGGGCCACCTGGACGCGAGCTGGTCGAGTTCGTGGTCGCGCAGGTGGGAGACCCAGACGGTGGTGCTGCCGAGCCCGGCCGCGACGACGTCGGTGAGCAGTCGCTCGACCTCACCGAGGTGGCTGCCCTGGGGCAGCGGAAGGTGCAGTGCGACGCCCTCGAGCCGGACGCCTCCCCGGGCCAGGAGCGCGACGGCCTCACGCAGACCGCTCGGGGTGAGACCGTGCCGCCGCATCGTGGTGCACTGCTCCAGCACGACCCGGGGGCGGGAGGGTGCGGCGGACAGGGCGGCGAGGTCCTCGAGCCGGCCGACGGTGTGCACGATCCGGTCGGCGAGCGAGTCGTCGAGCAGAGCGACCGCGTCGGGCAGGAACGGTCGCCAGGGGGTCAGGACCAGGAGGTCCCCCGGGAAGCGGCTCGCCACCTCCGCGACCTCGCCGTGGGTACCGACCGCGACCGTGTCCACCCCCAGCCACGCTGCCCGGCGCGCAAGACGGTGGTTGCCGAAGCCGTAGCCGTTGCCCTTAACCACGGGCACCAGCTCCGGACGGCGGCTCAGCACCGAGCGCAAATGAGCGCGCCATCGGTCGCCATCGACGTGGAGGTCGAGTGTCATCGGGTCACCGCCGGCTCATGTAGAGGTCGAAAGCCTTGTACAACAGGCGGTTCAAGGGAAGGTCCCACTCGCCGGCGTACTCGACCGCGTCTCCGCCTGTCCCCACCTTGAACTGGATCAGACCTACGTGGGCATCGTCGGGATCCAGGGTGTCGGTGATCCCACGCAGGTCGTAGACCTCGGCGCCGCCGGCAAGCGCATCTCGGATCATCTGCCACTGCACGGCGTTGGAGCCGCGCACCTCGCGCTTCTCGGTGGACGAGGCCCCGTAGGAGTACCAGACGTGGGCCCCGACGCGGATCCAGATCGTGGCGGCGACCAGGTCGCCCTCGTGGTCGGCGAGGTAGAGCCTGATCTCCGACGGACCGCCGCTCAGGGCCGCGAACATCCGCTCGAAGTAGGCGGCGGGACGTGGGGTGAAGTGGTCACGCTCTGCCGTCACCCGGTAGAGGTCGTGGAACGCCGCGAGGTCGGCGCTCAGCGACTCCGGGGTCGCGACGCGGACGGTCACTCCCGCCTTGGCGGCCTTGCGGATGTTGCGACGCCACAGCTGGTTCATCCCCGCGAGAACGTCGTCCTCGGTGCGCCCTGCCAACGGGATCCAGAAGTTGAACCGAGGCTGGCCGGCCGCGAAGCCCTCCCCGGAGGCCGGCGCCTGCCAGCCGAGCTCCCGGAGCTGGCTCACCACGGCCGCGCCGGTCTGCTCCCGGACGGTCGGGGGCAGGTCGTCGAGGCGGCGCACCGCGTCGTCGGCCACGCCCTCCTTGACCTGGGCGGCGCTCCAGCGGCGCAGGACGACCGGGGGGCCCATCCGGATCGCGAAGGCTCCGGTCCTCCGCAGGTGCGCGGTCATCGGCTCCAGCCAGGAGGCGAGGTCGGTGCCGTCCCAGTCGACGACGGGGCCCTCGGGCAGGTAGGCCAGCGAGCGGCGCAGCCGCGGCAGCTGTCGGTGCAGGACGAGTGCCGCTCCGACGAGGTCGCCGTTCCGCTCCCAGCCCAACGACTCCGCGCGCCACTCGCGCTTGACCTCGGCCCACCCCGGCACCTGCAGGAAGCTGGCGGAGGGCCGGCTCTCGAGGAACGCGGCGTGCTCGGCGGCGTCGAGGGAGCGGACGCGCAGGGGGGAAGTCACGGGGCGACCCTACGCGGGGCGTTCGCCCCCGCATCATCCGGCGAACGTGCCGAGTGCGGAGGCATCGTCGTGGCGCAGGGCTGTCGCCAACTGCGTCAGCGCCGCGCGATCACCAAGCAGGACACGATGGCCGTGGATCGTCGCGTAGTGGCGGTGCGGCGTGGTGAGGTAACGGATGGAGCCGGGGTCAAGATGCCGACAGGACCAGAGGAGGCCCCGCATGGCGCCCGTCGTGAACGTGTCGTCGGCGATGAGGCGCGGTGTGGCGTCGCGCAGGAGCCCGACCACGACGAAGGGGTCGAGGAGAACGCCGGGACGGACAGTGGCGGTGAGCATCGCCTTGAGCCACTGCTGGTAGCGATGGCCGGCCTCCACCGTGGTGATCCCCGGAGCGTCGGCGTAGCGGAGAGCGCCCCCGCCGTCGAGACGTCGGGGGCCCGCGGCGGTCGCCAGGGTGACGCCGCCGAGCCGATCCGTCACCCGCCGGTAGGCGTCCGAGCTGACCTGGACGACGTGGTCCACGCGGATTCCGAGCACCGAGCGCACCCACGTCACGAGCGCCGGGTCGCCGCCCCGCGCGTACACCTGCCTCACGGTGCCGGATGCAGGAAGCGACGCTCGGGGCGCGGTACGGCTCGGGCGCACGAGGAGGTCGCGGGGAACGTCGACGACCGTGGCTCGCGACCGGTCGGCGGAGACGTGCACGAGCTGGACGACCATGGTGCGCTGATCGAGGGCCAAGGAGTCCCCGGTGGCAGCCGAGGTGATCAGGAGCACGTTCGTGCCTACGCCGCCGGCACCGTCGAAGGCCGGGAGGAGGGGTGCCCGCCGAATTCCGGCCAGCTGCGCGTCGAGGTACAAAGCGATACCGGCGAGAACGGCGAGGACCAGGACGAGCGGGATGACCACCGTGTTGCGGGGGCGGTACCAGTGCGCTCGTCGCCGCCGCCGCCGTCGCCGGCGGCGGACTCCCTGATAGTCCGGGTGCTCCCAGTCGAGGCGAGCGCGCTCGGATTCGTCGAGCACCGGCGGGCTGACGCCTGCCGGCAGCGCCGGCACCTCCGCCGGCGGCGGCTCGACGGGCCCCCCTCCGGTGCCGGTGGGCGTCACAGGTGCTCGCGCAGCCAGGCGAAGTCGGCGCGGTGCTCTGCCGGACCGCCGGGCGTCTCGCAGATCACCGGCGCACCGGCATCGCGAACGGTCGCGGCGAACTCGTCGGGCGGCAGCCGGCCCGCTCCGAAGTTCGCGTGCCTGTCGGCTCCGGAGTCGAAGCCGTCCCGGCTGTCGTTGGCGTGGACGAGGTCGATCCGGCCGGTGATCGCCCGGATCCGCTCGACGGCCTCGCCGAGCTCGATCCCGCCCGCCCAGGCGTGGCAGGTGTCCAGGCAGAAGCCGACCTGTTCGGAGCCCTCGGCCTGCCCGATCGCCTCCCAAGTGCCGGCGATCCGGTCGAGGCGGCGCGCCATGGCGTTGTCGCCGCCCGCGGTGTTCTCGACCAGGAGCGGGATCTTCAGGTTGGTGGCCTGGACCGCCTTGCGCCAGTTGTCGAACCCCGTGCGGGGGTCGTCGGTCTTGTTGACGTGGCCCCCGTGCACGATCAGCCCCTTCGCGCCGATCTCGGCGGCCGCGTCCATGTGCTGCTGCAGCAGCTTGCGGCTCGGAATCCGGATGCGGTTGTTCGTGGTCGCGACGTTGATGATGTACGGCGCGTGCACGTACAAGTCGATCCCGGCGTCCTCCGCGGCAGCGCGCAGCCCGGCCGCGCCGCCGGCGTACCGGATCTCAGGCCCTCGATAGCCCTGGGGATCGCCGAGGAAGAACTGCACCAGCGCCGTCCCGCGCGCCTGGGCCTCGGCGACGGGGTCGGCCTGGTCGACGTGTGCTCCGATGGCGAGCGTCATGCCGGACAGCGTAGGTGGCGGGCGACCGCCCGCGGAGGACCGGCGATTCGCCGTTGCGGGCGTGGCTTGTTAGCCTGTGACCGTCGCCCGGTGGCCCTCGTGCCGCCGGGTGCCTCCTGCCACGGAACGTCCGTGGCCGTCCTAGTCCGAAGGAGGTAGGCGCTCGTGCGTGCCTACGAAGTCATGGTCCTCCTCGACCCGAACCTCGAGGAGCGGACGGTTGCCCCGTCGCTCGACACGTACCTGAACGTGGTGCGCAACGACGGCGGCAGCGTCGACAACGTCGAGGTCTGGGGCCGTCGCCGCCTCGCCTACGAGATCAACAAGTTCCCCGAGGCCATCTACGCGGTCGTGAACCTGACCGCCGAGCCGGCCACGGTCAAGGAGCTGGACCGTCAGCTCGGCCTCAACGAGTCGGTGCTCCGCACTAAGGTCATGCGACCGGACGCACACTGACGTCCGAGCGACGACTGATCTGCACGACGCAGGGAGACTGACATGGCAGGCGAGACCGTCATCACGATCGTGGGCAACCTGGTCGACGACCCGGAGCTGCGCTTCACCCCCTCGGGTGCGGCGGTGGCGAACTTCCGGATCGCCTCCACCCCCCGGACCTTGGACCGTCAGACCAACGAGTGGAAGGACGGCGAGGCGCTGTTCCTGTCCTGCTCGGTGTGGCGGCAGGCGGCCGAGAACGTCGCCGAGTCGCTGACCAAGGGCATGCGCGTCGTCGTGCAGGGCCGGCTGAAGCAGCGGTCCTACGAGGACCGCGAGGGCCAGCGCCGCAGCGTCATCGAGCTCGAGGTCGAGGAGGTCGGCCCCAGCCTGAAGTACGCCACGGCGAAGGTCAGCCGCGCCTCCCGCGGCGGTGGTGGCGGCGGGTACGGCGGCGGCAACACCGGCGGCGACGACCCGTGGGGCACCCCGGCCCCGTCCGCGCCGTCGAGCCAGTCGGCTCCCTCCCAGGGAGGAGGCACCTGGGGCGGGCAGCAGTCCGCTCCTGCCGCCTCGCAGGACCCGTGGAACACCCCGGGCTCGGACGAGCCTCCCTTCTGATCCATCCCATCCATGCCGTTCCGGCCCGTTGACTGCTCGGGCCGGGCTCACACCTGAACAAGGAGCACCACAATGGCCAAGGCAGTGATCCGCAAGCCGAAGAAGAAGGTCTGCCAGTTCTGCAAGGACAAGCAGGCGAAGGTCGACTACAAGGACACCGCGCTGCTGCGCAAGTTCATCTCCGACCGGGGCAAGATCCGCGCGCGTCGCGTGACCGGCAACTGCGTCCAGCACCAGCGCGACGTGGCCACCGCCGTGAAGAACGCCCGCGAGGTCGCCCTGCTCCCCTACACCTCGACCGCGCGCTGAGACCCAGAAGGGACACGGAGAACATGAAGCTCATCCTGACCCAGGAGGTCGACGGGCTCGGCGCCGCCGGCGACGTCGTGGAGGTGAAGGACGGCTACGGCCGCAACTACCTCATCCCGCAGGGCTCGGCGATCCGCTGGACCCGCGGCGGCGAGAAGACCGTGGAGTCGATCAAGAAGGCCCGCTCCGCGCGATCGGTGCGCGACGCCGACCACGCGGCCCAGGTCAAGGCCACCCTCGAGGAGGCGACGTACCAGGTGAAGGTCCGCGCCGGCGAGGGCGGACGCCTGTTCGGCTCGGTCACCCCGGCCGACATCGCGGAGGCCATCAACGGCGCCGAGGGCAGCCCGGTCGTCGACAAGCGCACGATCGTGCTGGGCAACGCCATCAAGTCACTCGGCAGCCACTCGGTGAAGGTGCGCGTCCACGACGACGTCGAGGCGAGCGTCTCGCTCAACGTGGTCAGCGCCTGACGCTGTCGCACCGCCTCACGAACGCCGCTCCCCCTCGGGGGGCGGCGTTCGTGCGTCCCGGGCCTGCCGGGGTCCGGCGCCACCCAGCCACCGGCGGCGTTGGACCCCGAAGAGGTAGCCGATGAACGCCACATTCACCAGGCCGATCATCACCAGGGTGGGTCCGACGAGGAAGTCGACCCCGCCGCCGTAGGCGACGGCGGGAAGGACGACCAGGGCCGCGAATCCCCACATCAGCAGTCCGAAGCGGCCTGCGACGTAACCGTCTCGTGGCTCCTGGAACTGCCCCGCGCGCGCGATCTGCTGCGCCAGGAAGAGGCCGAAGAGCGATTGCGGCAGGCTCGCGGCCCACTGCCCGGAGAAGTCCAGGCCGGGGTTCCAGCGGGGGACCAGCAGATGGTTCACCTGGGGGAACCACAGCGGCACGCTGACCGCCAGCGCCACCAGGGAGAGCCACCGGGAGACATCGAGGTCCAGCGCTCGCGAGCGCTGTGGGGCACGATCGAGGGCGCGCACGCCGAGGACGACCAGCGTCCACCCGAGGGGGTCTGGAAGGGCGTCGTACAGGGCCCACGCCGGGTGCGGGTGCGCGGGGAAGTACGCCGGAAGCAGCACGATCACGAGTCCCATCGCGATCTTCTGCAGGGGGCTCACGTCGACGAGGGTAGGGCTCCAGCGCCCGCGGGAAGCCACCCGGTGCCCCGCTCCCGCAGCCACAGGGTGAGGCACCGGCCGCCCATGAACGCAGCACCGAACGCCAGCCACAGCGCGACCAGGCCGTGGCCGCCGAGCACCACCACGACGGCCACCGGGGCGAAGACGGCGATGACGACGGCGTGCGCGACGGCCAGGAAGTTGCCGTCGTCGGCCCCGATGAGGATGCCGTCGAGGACGAACACCACCCCGGCCACCGGCTGCGCCGCGGCGGCGACGAGGAGCACCGCGGGGAGCCGGTCGAGCACCCGGGGGTCGGCGGTGAACAGGTGGGGCAGCGCGGCGCCGCAGGCGAGCAGGACCACACCCGTGCCGACCCCGTAGGCCGCCCCCCAGCGCACCAGCCGATCGGCCAGCGCTCGCGCCTCGGCCGGGTCACCGCGGCCCAGTGCCGCGCCCACCAGCGTCTGGGCGGCGATCGCGACGCCGTCGAGCGCGAAGGCGAGGAAGCTCCAGATCGTCAGGGCGAGCTGCATCGCGGCGAGCTCCGCAGAGCCCATCCGGGTCGCTCCCCAGGTCATCAGGACCAGGCCCGCGCGGAGCAGCACCGTGCGCACCAGGAGCGGTACGCCGGTTCGAGCGGCGGCCCGGACACCAGGGAGGTCGGGGGCGAGCGGAGCTCCCGCGGCACGGGCGCGGCGTACCACGACGGCCACCGCCGCCAGCGCGCCACCGGTCTGTGCGACCAGGGATCCGGTGGCGCTGCCGACCAGTCCGAGGCCGTGCCAGCCGCCGACGCCGTACACCAGGAGCAGGTTGAGGACGATGTTGCCGAGGTTCGCCACGACCGCGAGGACCAGCGGGGTCCGCACGTCGGCGATCCCGCGCAGCACCCCGACGGCGGCAAGCATGACGAGCAGCGGGATGCCGCCCAGCAGGGCCACGTGCAGGTAGGCGGTGGCCTGGGCTGCCACGGCAGGCGAGGGTCCGAGCAGGCGCGCCAGGGTGTCGGCGAGCGGGACACCGGCGATGCTCACCACCAGCCCCAGCGCGCCGGCCAACCACAGGCCGTCGATGCCGAGCGCGAGGGCGGCGCGCGGGGCGCCCCGTCCGACGTGGCGTGCCACGCCGGCCGTGGTGCCGTAGGCGAGGAAGATGCAGAGGCTGATCAGGCTGCCGAGGACGGTCGTGGCGATGCCGAGCGCCGCGAGCTGCGTGGTGCCGAGGTGCCCGACGATGGCGGAGTCGGCGAGCAGGAACAGCGGCTCGGTGACCAGCGCCCAGAACGCGCCCACGCTCAGGCGCCAGATCTCCCGCCCGGTGGGTGCCATCGGCCGGCAGCCTAGTCGGGTCTCTTTCGCGGGCGTGTTTTGATCCGATCGGACTATTGCGACCTGAGGATCGGCTGAGGGCGAGCGCTGCTCCTGTGTATAACTCCGGGAAATCTGTGGCTTCCGACCCGCGATGCGGCGTCGAAATCTGTGGTATGGGCATCCTCTCGGGTCCTGCCGACACGCCGGACCAGCACGTGGACACCGGAAGGAAAATGTTTCCTCCACAGCCGCCGGATCCACGTTTGCCCAGGTCAGTGGCCTGCCGACCCCCAGACGTCGCGCTCGGTCCACAGCTCTGTCGACAGGCTGTGCACACCTTTGGCGGCGTGTTCCACACGGCAAGCCACGTTGTCCACAGGGGCCTGTGGACGGCGGACTAGGCGAGCGCTCCATCCCCCGCTTAACCTCTCCCGGTCCGACGCCGTGGCGACGGGTGCGGCAGGTGTCAGGGGGACGGGGTCGGTGTCGGTGGCCACGCCTAGCGTCACAGGCGTGGAACGGTGTCGAGTGAGGGGCAGGGAGGCCTGAGTGAGCATCTCGGAGACCGGATTCGACACCAGGGGCGAGGAGTTCTACGCCCCGATGCCGGAGTCCGGCAACCAGGAGGCGTGGTCGGGGCGGATGCCGCCTCAGGACTCCGACGCCGAGCAGTCGGTGATCGGCTCGATGCTCATCTCCAAGGACGCCATCGCCGACGTGCTGGAGGTGGTTCGCGGTCAGGACTTCTACCAGCCCTCCCACGAGACGATCTACGACGCGATCATCGACCTCTACGGCCGAGGCGAGCCGGCAGACCCGGTGACGGTCGCGGCCGAGCTCCAGCGTCGCGGCGAGCTGCAGCGCGTCGGCGGCGCGCCCTACCTGCACACGCTCTCCGCGAGCGTTCCGATCGCGGCCAACGCCGGTTACTACGCCCAGATCGTGCGCGAGAAGGCGATCCTGCGGCGCCTCGTCGACGCCGGCACCCGGATCGCCCAGATGGGATACGCCGGCGAAGGGGCCGTCGACGACACCGTGGACCGCGCGCAGGCGGAGATCTACGCGATCACCGAGAAGCGCACGACCGAGGACTACGCGCCGCTCAGCGCGATCATGGAGGGCACCCTCGACGAGATCGAGGCGATCTCCAACCACGACGGCTCGATGCGGGGCGTTCCCACGGGCTTCGCCGAGCTCGACGAGCTGACCAACGGCCTCCAGGCCGGACAGATGGTGATCGTGGCCGGGCGTCCCGGAATGGGCAAATCGACCCTCGGCTTGGACTTCTGCCGGTCGGCGTCGATCCACAACAATCTCGCCAGCGTGATCTTCAGCCTCGAGATGGGGCGCTCGGAGATCACCATGCGGCTGCTCTCGGCCGAGGCGAAGGTGCCGCTGAACCACATCCGCAACGGGCCGATGACCGACGAGGACTGGCAGAAGCTCGCCCGGAAGATGGGAGAGGTCTCCAGCGCCCCGTTGTTCATCGACGACAGCCCGAACATGACGATGATGGAGATCCGGGCGAAGGCTCGCCGCCTGAAGCAGCGCCACGACCTGAAGCTGATCGTCATCGACTACCTGCAGTTGATGAGCAGTGGCAAGAAGGTCGAATCGCGCCAGGTGGAGGTCTCGGAGTTCTCCCGCCAGATCAAGTTGCTGGCCAAGGAGATCGAGGTCCCGATCGTCGCGCTCGCCCAGCTCAACCGTGGCTCCGAGCAGCGCGCGGACAAGAAGCCGATGGTGTCCGATCTCCGCGAGTCGGGCTCTTTGGAACAAGATGCGGATATCGTCATGCTCGTCCACCGCGACGACGTCTACGAGCGCGAGTCGACCAGGCCCGGCGAGGCCGACATCATCATCGGCAAGCACCGCAACGGGCCCACGAGGGATGTGACCGTCCTCTTCCAGGGCCACTACTCCCGCTTCGTGGACATGGCCCACTGAGAAGCCCGCTCCCTGCCGCCGCATTCGGCACCGGTGGCATGCTCCGAGTGTGGTTGAAGGTGCCAGGCGTGCCGAATGGCCTGTTCGGCCCCACTACTCCCATCCCGTGCACGTGGCAGGGGGAGGGCGCACGGATGATGTGCGCATGACTCTCGACGTCGATGCCGTCCGCCGCGACTTCCCGGCCCTGGCCGAGGGGATCGCCTACTTCGACGGGCCCGGCGGCACGCAGGTGCCGCGGCAGGTGGCCGAGGCGGTCGCGCAGACGCTGACCTCGGGCATCTCCAACCGGGGCCGCGTGACCGCGGCCGAGCAGCGGGCCGACGACATCGTGCTGGAGGCGCGGCGCGCCGTCGCCGACCTGCTCGGCTGCGCAGCGGAGGGGGTCGTCTTCGCGCGGTCGGCCACCCAGGCGACCTACGACGTGTCGCGCGCACTGGCGAAGACCTGGGGACCGGGCGACGAGGTCGTCGTCACGCGGCTCGACCACGACTCCCACATCCGGCCGTGGGTGCAGGCGGCGGAGGCGGTCGGGGCGACGGTGCGCTGGGTGGGCTTCGACCGGGAGACCGGCGAGCTCGACGACGTGCGCCTCCAGCTCTCGGACCGCACGAGGCTCGTGGCGGTCACCGGGGCGTCGAACGTCCTCGGCACCCGACCCGACCTCCCCGCGATCGCCGAGGCTGTGCACGACGCCGGCGCACTGTTCTCGGTCGACGGCGTGCATCTGACGCCCCACGCACCGGTGGCCGTCGCCGAGCTCGGCGCCGACTTCTACACCTGCTCGCCGTACAAGTTCCTCGGCCCGCACCACGGACTCATCGTCGCGGCGCCCGAGCTGCTCGCCCGGCTCGACCACGACAAGCTGCTGCCCTCGAGCGACGCCGTTCCCGAGCGGTTCGAGCTCGGCACGCTGCCCTACGAGCTCCGCGCCGGCACCACCGCCGCGATCGACTACCGCGCCGGCCTCGCCCCCGCCGGGGCGAGCGGCCGCCGCGCGCGGATCCTCGCGTCGATGGCCGCCGTCGAGGCGTACGAGGACGGGTTGCTGGATCGCCTGCTCGAGGGCCTGCGCGGCATCCGCGAAGTTCGCCTCCTCGGCGACCCGAAGCGGCGCACTCCCACGGTCTTCTTCACCGTCGAGGGACGCGACGGGCGCGAGGTGCACGAGCACCTCGCGGCCCAGGGCGTCAACGCGCCGGCGAGCAACTTCTACGCGCTCGAGGCCTCGCGGTGGTTGGGCCTGGGCGACGCCGGCGCTGTCCGTGCCGGGCTCGGGCCCTACACGAACGCCGAGGACGTCGACCGGCTCCTCGCGGGCGTGGCGGAGGTGGCGCGGTGACCGGCGGCAGGGGCGTCCTCGTCACCGGCGCGTCCCGGGGCATCGGAGCCGCGATCGCCCGTGCCTTCGCCGAGCAGGGGGACCGCGTCGCCGTCCACTACGGCAGCTCCGCGGAGAAGGCGGAGCAGGTGGTCGGCTCGCTGACCGGCACCGGTCACGTCGCGGTGCAGGCCGACATGGGCGACGCCGACGCCGTACGACGGGCCGTCGACGACGCCGCTGAGCGGCTTGGCCGCCTCGACGTGCTGGTCAACAACGCCGGCATCTTCGTCGCCCACCCTCCCCTGTCGACGACCTACGAGGAGTGGCAGCGTGCCTGCTCCGACACGCTGGCGACGAACCTCGTGGGCGCGGCCAACGCCTCCTTCTGCGCCATCCCGCACCTGCGCGCCGCGGGCGGCGGCGCGATCGTCAACGTCTCCAGCCGCGGCGCCTTCCGGGGAGAGCCGGCCAACCCCGCCTACGGGGCCTCCAAGGCCGGACTCAACGCGTTCGGGCAGTCGCTCGCGATCGCGCTCGCGCCCGAGGGAATCAGCGTCGGGACGGTCGCGCCGGGCTTCGTGCAGACGGAGATGGCCCGGGAGGTCCTCGACGGCCCGGGCGGCGACGCGGTCCGTGCGCAGTCGCCGTTCGGCCGGGTCGCCCGCCCGGAGGAAGTGGCCGCCGCCGTGGTCTGGCTGGCGTCGCCGGAAGCGCGGTTCTCGACCGGCACGATCATCGACGTGAACGGCGCCTCCTACCTCCGCAGCTGAGCCGCGGCCACGTATCCACCGTGACCCCCGGTCGCGGATCGTCGTTGTGTCGACGACGACAGGAGATCCGCGCCGATGAACGTTTCCGCCTTCCGTGCCCGTGTTTCTGCCCTCGCCGCACTGGCGCTGGTCCTGACCGGAGCCGCGGTGCTCACCGCGCCACTCGCCGACGCTGCCGCTGCGCCCGTCGCGCACGGCAGTGCCCGTCAGGTCTACGCGGTCGGGCTTCCCGCGCACGCCCGGATCGCTCTGCTCGACTCCGCCGGGCACCGGGTCGGCGCGCAGCGGGTCGACACGCTGGGGGGCATCCTCTTCCGGAACGTGAAGCCCGGCGCCGGCTACCGCCTGCGCAACCTCGCCACGGGCGCCACCTCCGCGCCGATCACGGTCCACACGAACGCCGCGAAGCCGTGGGATCCGAGCGTCTACGACCAGTCGATCCCCGACCACGGCTACGGCTACCTCACGACCCGCGACGGCACGAAGCTCGCCTACACCGTGCACCCCCCGACCCACCCCGCGGGCGTGGGCGGCCTTCCCGAAGGCATCCCGCTCCCCAACGGCCCGGACTACACGCCGCCCTACCCGACCCTGATCGAGTACTCCGGGTACGGGTTCGCCGATCCGTCGGGCCCCGTCAACGGCATCGCCGCGATCGCGAACCTGATGGGTTTCGCCGTCGTCGACGTGAACATGCGCGGCAGCGGCTGCTCCGGTGGCGCGTTCGACTTCTTCGAGCCGCTGCAGAACCTCGACGGCTACGACGTGATCGAGACGATCGCCCGCCAGCCCTGGGTCAAGGGCCACAAGGTCGGGATGATGGGCATCTCCTACGGCGGCATCAGCCAGCTGTTCACCGCCCAGCTCAACCCGCCCCACCTGGCCGCGATCTCCCCGCTGTCGGTGATCGACGCGACCGCGACGACGCTCTACCCCGGCGGCATCCTCAACACCGGCTTCGCGGTCGCGTGGGCCAAGGAGCGTCAGGCCGAGGCACAGCCGGCGGGTGTCGGTGCGCACGGGACGCAGGCGTACGCCGAGAAGCAGATCGCCGCCGGCGACACCGTCTGCAAGGCCAACCAGGTGCTCCACGGCGAGGCCGCGGACCTGATGGCCAAGATCCGCGCCAACAGCCACTACCGCCCGAACGTGGCCGACCAGCTCGACCCGCTGACGTTCGTCCACAAGATCCACGCGCCGGTCTTCTTGGCCTGCCAGTGGGAGGACGAGCAGACCGGCGGCCACTGCCCGATGCTGGTGCGGCACTTCACCGGCACGACGAAGAAGTGGTTCACCTTCACCAACGGCGTGCACACCGACTCCCTGGACCCGGAGACGCTGAACCGCTGGTACGACTTCCTCGAGCTGTACGTCGCCCATCAGGCGCCGGCGATCAACCAGGCCGTGCTGCGTGCCGGTGCACCGCTGGTCTACCAGGCGGCGTTCGGCACGCCGCAGAACGATCCGATCACGCTGCCCCCCGACCCCATCCAACTCCAGCCGACCTACGACACCGCGCTCGCGGCGTTCGAGAAGCTGCCCTCGGTCCGCGTCCTGTTCGACAACGGCGCCGGCGCATCCCCGTTGGGCAGCCACACCGCAGGCGACCCCTACCCCGGCTACGAGCGGTCCTTCTCCACCTTCCCGGTGCCCGGCACCCAGGCCAGATCCTGGTACCTCGGCGCGCACGGGACGCTCCGCGACGCGCGGACCTCCACCGGGCAGGTCATCGACCGCTACCGCCCCGACGCCCGCGCCGTCCCGGCGAACGACTTCACGGGCAGCACCGGATCCGGCGGGCTGTGGGGCAACGCCTCGCAGTGGAGCTGGCACTGGGTGCCGAACCGGCACGGCACCGCGCTGTCCTACGTCTCCGCGCCGCTGAGGCACGACGTCACGGTCGTCGGCGCGGGATCGGTACGTCTCTGGGTGCGCTCCTCCGCTCCCGACGTCGACCTCCAGGCGACGGTGAGCGAGGTGCACGACGGCCACGAGACCTTCGTCCAGGACGGCTGGCTCCGCGCCAGTGACCGCGCCCTCGCCCGCGGCTCGCACAACATCTTCCGGCAGGCCAGCACGCCGCTGGAGCCGGTGCTGAGCATGCGTCCCGCGGACGTCCGACCGATGCCGCGGAACCGCTTCGTGCCGCTGACGATCCCGTTGTACTTCCAGGGCCACGCCTACCGGAAGGGGTCGCGGATCAGGCTGACGATCGCCGCGCCCAACGGCACCCAGCCGATCTGGTCGTTCGCCTCCACGCGCCCGAGCAGCCGGGGTGCGACCGTCGACGTGAGCTTCTCCCGGCAACGTCCCTCGCGCCTGCTGCTGCCGGTGATCCCGGGGACGACGATCGGCAGCGGCTTCCCGCCGTGCCCGTCGCTGCGCAACGAGCCGTGCCGTCCCTATCAGCCGCTGGCGAACCGCACGGTGCGCCACTGAGGGCGGTGACACGGCGCACCGGCGCGGGGCTGCGACACTGTCGCGGGTGACCGGGGAGCAGGACGGACGAGGAGACGCGGCGCGTCGGGCGGCGGTCGAGGAGTACGCCGCCCGCCATGCCGAGCTCTCCGCCGTCGGCCCGGCGTACACGCGGCTGATCAGCGGCATCCTCGACGACGCCCGGATCAACTACCTCAGCGTGACCGGCCGGACGAAGTCGGTGACCTCGTTCGCGGAGAAGGCGGCGCGCACCCACGATGGCGTCCCGCTCTACGACGACCCGCTGCGCCAGATCACCGACCAGATCGGGGTCCGCGTGATCACCTACCTGCACAGCGACGTGGCGGCGGTCGCGGACTTGCTGGCCGACCAGTTCCGGGTGCTCGACGACCGGGACCTCGGCGAGGAGAACGCGAGCGCCGGCCGGTTCGGCTACGCGAGCCGCCACGTCCTGCTCCGGCTCGACGCCGGCTCCGAGCTGGGCGGCGAGCATCCGGACCTCGTCGGGCACCGCCTCTCGGTGCAGATCCGCACGATCCTCCAGCACGCGTGGGCCGAGTTCGAGCACGACATCCGCTACAAGGGCGACATCCCCGTCGAGCAGGCGCCCGGCATGGACCGCCGGTTCACGCTCGCCGCCGGGCTCCTCGAGCTGGCCGACAAGGAGTTCTCGCGGATCCGGGATGCACTGCAGGAGGGACTCGGCGATCCGAGGACCGCGCCGGACGACGACGACCCGCGGCTCAGTGCCCAGGAGCTCGCCGCCTTCCTCGCCGGTCGGTTCCCCGACGCCGGCTGGTCCCGCACCGACCACTACAGCTGGATCTCCGGGCTTCTGCTCGAGCTCGGGATCACCTCCCTCGACGAGCTCGGCAGCGTTCTGGCTGCGGTCGACAGCGCGGCCCTCAACGAGCGGATGGGATACAAGTACCCGCCCGGCGCCGTACGCCGGCTCGACGACGCGCTGCTCGCCACCTTCGGTGAGCGCTACCTGACGCTGCACCCCAACAGCCACCGCGTCGACCTGCTCCGCACCCGGCTGACGAAGCTGCGCGCCGACCCCGCCTCCTGACGGCGCGGGCCGGCGCAGGCCGTCCCTCGGGGATCGGCGAGACTGGCCAGGTGTCCTACTTCGAGCGCACCGGCCCCCACACGTTCCGTCCGACCGAGCACGTGGGGGGCGCGTGGAAGGCCGACGAGCAGCACATCGCGCCGGCTCTCGGCGTGATGGCGCACGTCGTGGAGACCGACCGCGACAGCCGTCGGGACGACGCGCCGGTGCTGACCCGGCTCTCCTACGACATTCTCGGAGTCCTCCCCATGGAGGAGGTGGACGTGCGCGCCCGGGTCCTCCGTCCCGGGCGGACCATCGAGCTGGTGGAGGCGGTCCTGCGCCATGCCGGCCGACCGGGCGTCGTGCTGCGGGCCTGGCTGCAAGCGGCCAGGGACACCAGTGGCATCGCCGGCACCCGACTCGCGTCGATCCCGCCACCCGACGCGATGGCGCCCTGGGACCCGACGACGGTATGGAAGGGCGGGTTCATCGCGGCCGCTCAGCTGCGCCGCGACGAGGAGGCACCGGGGCGGGCCCGGTTCTGGGTGCGCACCGACGTCCCGCTGCTCGACGAGCCGACCAGTCGTACGGCGAGCGTGCTCGGCCTGGTCGACATCGCCAACGGGATGACCGTGCGGGAGGACCCCGCGTCGGTGGCGTTCCCGAACCTCGACCTCACCACGCACCTGTTCCGGCAGCCCGGCGAGGGCTGGCTCGGCTTCGACACCACGGTGAGCTTCGGCGCGGACGGCTACGGCCTCACGAGCACCGTCCTGCACGACGAGGCCGGACCGCTCGGCACGCTCGCCCAGACCCTCACGGTGCGGCCCAGCTGAGGGCGGTCACCGCCAGCCGAGCTCGGGAGCGAGGTGGGTGAGCACGCTCTCCAGCACGTGCACGTTGTAGTCCACGCCCAGCTGGTTCGGGATCGTGAGCAGCAGGGTGTCGGCCGCCGCGATCGCCTCGTCCTCGGCCAGCTCGCGGATGAGCTGCTCGGGCTCGCCGGCGTACGACTTGCCGAACCGCGCCGGCCCCGCCTCGAGGAAACCGACCTGGTCGGTGCTGTCGGCGTCGTGACCGAAGTAGGCGCGGTCGGTGTCGGTGATCAGCGGGAAGATGCTGCGGCTCACCGAGACCCGCGGTTCGCGGGGGTGACCCGCGGCGCGCCACGCCTCGCGGAACCGCTCGATCTGCTCGGCCTGGAGCTGGTGGAACGGCACGCCGGTGTCCTCGGTGAGCAGCGTCGAGCTCATCAGGTTCATCCCCTGCTCCGCGGCCCACTCGGCGGTCGCGCGTGTCCCGGCGCCCCACCAGATCCGATCCCGCAGCCCGGGGGAGTACGGCTCGAGCCGGAGCAGACCCGGCGGGTTGGGGAACATCGGTCGCGGGTTCGGCTCGGCGAACCCGGTGCCCTCGATCACCTCGAGGAAGACCGCCGTGTGCTCGCGGGCCATCGTCGCGGCGTCCGAGCCCTCGGCCGGGTGGTAGCCGAAGTAGCGGAACCCGTCGACCACCTGCTCCGGTGAGCCGCGGCTGATGCCGAGCTGGAGCCGGCCGCCGGCGATCAGGTCGGCGGCTCCGGCGTCCTCTGCCATGTAGAGCGGGTTCTCGTAGCGCATGTCGATCACGCCGGTGCCGATCTCGATCCGCTCCGTCCGGGCGCCGACCGCCGCCAGGAGCGGAAACGGCGAGGACAGCTGACGGGCGAAGTGGTGCACTCGGAACGACGCGTTGTCGATGCCCAACTCCTCGGCGGCCACCGCGAGATCGATCGACTGCAGCAACGCGTCGGACGCCGTACGCGTCTTGGAGTGCGGGGAGGGGTTCCAGTGACCGAAGGACAGGAAGCCGATGCTCTTCACGTGGTGTGCAACGCCACAGGCGTCACAACGCTTCCGGCGGCGTACGGGACAGAGGAGGAGAGGAGATCCATGGACGACGAAGAGTGGACCGACCCCGGGACGGGATCCGGGCGCGGCGGCGCGCTGGGCACCCCCAGCCTGAGCCTGGACGAGGCACCCCCCTCGGAGGACCAGGAGGACAACTGGGTGGTCAGCGGCGGCGGCCTGGCAGGCCCCGAGGACGACGCGCCGCCCAGCGAGGCCGCCCGGCACTCGCCCTCCAGCCAGGCCCCCTCCAGGGAGCCCGGCAAGGGCGACTGAGACGGCGAAGGGTGTCCAGAGGGTGTGACGCCCTCGAGGGCGGGCACCGACGGGAGGGGCCCCCGGTGGGAGACCCGCAGCCGCGAGGAGGACCAGGCATGAAGGAACGGATGCAGCGTCTGCTGAAGCGGGTGGACCGCTATCAGCAGGGCCACCCCTGGTTGGGCCTGCCGATCGCCGTGGGCAAGAAGTTCGGTGAGGACCAGGCGGGCAACCTCGCCGCGCTCATCGCCTACTACACGTTCTCCTCGATCTTCCCGCTGCTGCTCGCGCTCGTGACCGTGCTGGGCTTCGTGCTCTCCCACGACCCCGGAGCACGTGATGCCGTGGTCGGCTCGGCCCTGGGCCAGTTCCCCATCGTCGGCGCCCAGATCGGCAAGCAGGTGCACGCCCTCCACGGCAGCGTCGTCGCGCTGGTCATCGGCATCGCCGGTGCGATCTGGGGCGGTCTCGGCGCCGCCAACGCCGCGCAGACGGCGTTCAACTCGGTCTACGAGGTGCCGATGGTGCGCCGTCCGAGCTTCCTCAGCCGGACCGCCCGCAGCCTCGCCCTGCTCCTCGTGGTCCTCCTGGCGATCGTGGTCAGCACGGTGCTCAACGGCATCTCCACCGGCGGAGCGTCCTACGGGCTCGGCGTGCTGGGCCCGGGCTTGCGGATCCTCGCGGCGGTGCTCGCCCTCGTGGCCAACGTGGCGATCTTCTCCCTCGCGTTCCGGGTGCTCACCGTCAAGGACGTGTCGTTCAAGGAGGTGCTCCCCGGGGCGGTCTTCGCCGCCGTCTGCTGGCAGGTCCTCCAGCTTGTCGGGGGCTACTACGTCGCGCACACCCTCAAGGGCGCCGGTCAGACCTACGGCACCTTCGCGGTCGTCATCGCGCTGTTGGCGTGGCTCTACCTGGAGTCGCAGCTGGTCCTGCTGGCCGCGGAGCTCAACACCGTGCTCCGGATGAAGCTCTACCCGCGCGGCCTGGTCGACCCGCCTCAGACCGATGCGGACCGGCGTGCCTACGAGGCGCACGCCGAGACCCAGCAGTTCCAGGAGGAGGAGCAGGTCGACACCGACTTCCACGGCTCGGTGCCCGAGCAGGGCAGCGGTCTCGACACCTCGCCCTCGGGGGAGCGATCGGGTTCCCTGGGCCGGCACCGCGGCTGACCCAGGCGTACGCCGTACCGCGGACGGCCGGTTCCCCTCGGGTCGTCCGCGCCGCACAATGAGCACCCGCGCACCGGCGGCCGGCCGTGGGCGCTCCCCTTGGATGGAGGCCTCGATGTCACGGCGCCTGAGCCCGTTGGACGCGATGTTCATCTACGGCGACACGCCCTCCACGCGCATGCACGTGGGCGGACTGCTCCCGGTCACGCCGCCCGGCGACGCCGGCGAGGAGTGGTTCCGCGACCTCGAGGACGCCATCCGCACCGGACCGGTCCACCCGCCGTGGAACCTCAAGCTCGCCTTTCCCCACCTGAAGTACCGCCCGCTGCTGTCCTGGGTGGAGGACGAGCACTTCGACATCGACTACCACGTGCGCCGTTCGGCGCTGCCCTCCCCGGGTGGCGAGCGGGAGCTCGGCACGCTCGTGTCCCGGCTCCACGGGAACCCCCTCGACCTGAGCCGCCCGCCGTGGGAGGTCCACATCATCGAGGGCCTCGCGCAGGGTCGATTCGCGCTCTACGTCAAGGTCCACCACGCGCTCGTCGACGGCTACACCGCCGCGCAGACGCTGATCCGCACTCTCTCGGACTCCGCGGAGGACAAGGACACCCCGCTGTTCTTCCAGCTCCCCGAGCCGCGGCGCATCCGCCCGGTCGCTGAGGACGAGCGTGCGCCGGGCCCTCGGGTGCCGGTGCTGCACGAGGCGTTGCACGGTGTGCGCAGCAGCGCCGACCTCGTGGCCGGCGGCATCAACGCCGCTGCCCGGCTGGGGAAGCGGCTGGTGCAGACGAACCTCACCGGCACGGGGGCGCACGGGGAGGTGGTGGGGTCCCTCGAGGCACCGCCCTCGATCCTCAACCGGCGGATCGGCCGGAACCGCCGCTTCGCGGTCCAGCGCTTCGACCTGCCCGAGCTCAAAGCGATCGGTCGGGCGCGCGGCGCGACGCTGAACGACGTCGTCCTCAGCGTCCTGGGCGGCGGGCTGCGCCGTTTCCTCCTCGATCTCGACGCCTTGCCCGCACGCCCGTTGGTGGCGTTCATGCCGGTAAACGTGCGACCGAAGGGCGACATCGGGGGCGGCAACGCGGTCGGTGCCATCCTCGCCAGCATGGGGACCGACGTCGAGGACCCGCTGGAGCGGTTGGAGGCGGTCCGGTCCTCGACGACCGCCGCCAAGGGACAGCTCGACGGCATGACCCAGGAGGAGATGCTGGCCTACAGCGCCGCGTTGATGGCGCCGGCGGGGCTGCAGATCGCCCGCGCCTTCACCACGGGCTTCCGCTCCGCACTGCCCCTGACGTTCAACCTGTGCGTGAGCAACGTGCCCGGTCCCTCAGAGCCGTTGTACTTCCGGGGCGCTCGGCTCGAAGGCTCGTTCCCGGTGTCCATCCCGGTGCACGGGATGGCCCTCAACGTCACGCTGCAGAGCTACGCCGACTCGCTCGACGTCGGCTTCATCGGCTGTCGCGACACGTTGCCGCACCTGCAACATCTGGCGGTCCACACCGGTGCGGCGGTGGACGAGCTGCGCTCCGCGGTCCGAGCCGCGGGCTGACGTGGCTCTTCCCAGATGAGGGTGTAGGTCGGCCGGGCGCGTCGGTCCGCAGGTAGACGTCGAGGTCTCCCCACGATGGAGGTTTCTACGCCATCCATCCGAAGGACCTCGACGTGACCGACGCTACCCCGCCGGCCGGCTTCGGCCGCCCTGACCTGACCGCCTTCGCGTCTCATCCCAATTGACCCTGATCGAGTCTGCTGACCCCCTCGACGAGAACGCAGCGACATCACAGCCACCCAACCCCGACCGTCCGGGAAGCCGGG
>JBQCCW010000232.1:0-19439 GCA_051961835.1 Marmoricola sp.
CCGGTGGCGATCTCCGACAAGCTGCGCAAGAAGCTGATGAAGGTCAACGCCGCGCGGGACACCGGCGGCAAGCTCAAGGCGCTGGGCAACATCCGTCCCGGCGACATCGGCCTGGAGATCCCCCAGAACGGCGAGCCGCGCACCGGCCTCTCGATGGGCAACCACCAGGCCCTGACCGCGCTGGAGTGGCAGATCAGCCGGGAGAAGCAGGACGAGCTGGCCGTCGCGTCGCATCAGAAGCTGGCCGCGTCGTACGAGGAGGGCTGGCAGGACGACCTCGTGACGCCGTTCCGCGGTCTCGAGCGCGACAACAACCTCCGTCCGGACTCCTCGGTGGAGAAGCTGGCCAAGCTCAAGCCGGTGTTCGGCAAGGGCGAGGCCGCGACGATGACGGCGGCGAACTCCACGCCGCTCACCGACGGTGCCTCCGCGGTGCTGCTCTCCTCGGAGGAGTGGGCGGCCGCACACGGTCTCGAGCCGCAGGCGTTCTTCGTGGACTGCGAGACCGCCGCCGTCGACTTCGTGCACGGGGGAGAGGGCCTGCTGATGGCCCCGGCGTACGCCGTACCGCGCCTGCTGGACCGCAACGGGCTGACGCTCCAGGACTTCGACTTCTATGAGATCCACGAGGCGTTCGCCTCCCAGGTGCTCTCCACGCTGAAGGCCTGGGAGGACCCGGTGTTCTGCAAGGAGCGGCTCGGCCGCGACACCGTCCTGGGGTCGGTGGACCGGAGCAAGCTCAACGTCAAGGGCTCCTCGCTGGCGGCGGGCCACCCGTTCGCCGCGACCGGCGGCCGCATCGTGGCCAATGCCGCCAAGCTGCTCGCCCAGAAGGGGAAGGGCCGGGCGCTCATCTCCATCTGTGCGGCCGGCGGGCAGGGTGTCGTCGCCATCCTGGAGCGCTGAGCACGCAGGTGACCACCGCCCGGGCCGCCGCCGCGGCGCGCCGCCGCCAGCGTGAGTCCGACATCCTGGCCGCGACGCGCGAGCTGTTCGACGCGCACGGCCTGCGCGACGCGCAGATCGACGACATCGCGAAGGCCGTCGGCGTCAACCGGGCGATCATCTACCGGCACTTCACCGGCAAGGAGGAGCTGTTCGCGCTCACCCTCGTCGGCTACCTCGACGAGCTCGCGGGCGTCCTCCGGGACGCCTGCGAGCGGCCAGGGTCGGCAGCGGACCGGCTGGCGGCACTGATCGGTGGGTTCGTGGACTTCGGTGTGGCCCATCCCGCCTTCGTCGACTGCGCGCAGACCCTGATGCGGCGGACCGGGCCCGAGCTGCTCGACGAGATCTCCGAGGGCGCCATGTTCCGCCTCGGCCGGGCGATCGCGAGCTGCCTCAAGGAGCTCAGCACCGTCCTGGACGAGGGACAGGTGTCGGGAGAGTTCCGGCACGTCGACAGCGAGGTCCTCGCCAACCACATGTACGCCTCCGGGCTGGGAGCCCTCCAGCTCGCGCGGGTCGGGATGCTCGTGCGCGAGGCCGCTCCGGGCATCCCCGAGGTGGTGCCCCTCTCGGCCGATCAGGTGCGCACCTACCTGGTGGCCACCGCGCGGGCCCTCGCGACGCACTGAGCGCTCCTCAGGCGAGCAGGCTGCGCACGCTGTCGATCGTGTCGGCCTCGGCGGCGCTCTTGTCGTCGCGGTAGCGCACGACCCGGGCGAAGCGGAGCGCTACACCGCCGGGATACCGGCTCGAGCGCTGCACGCCGTCCAGGGCGATCTCGACGACCTGCTCCGGCCGGACGTGCACGACGTGGGCCTGTCGAGAGGTCTCGAGCTCCAGGAACCGCTGCGTCTGCCACGCCAGCATGTCGTCGGTCATGCCCTTGAAGGTCTTGCCCACCATGACGAGCTCGCCGTCGGCACTCCGGGCGCCGAGGTGGATGTTCGACAGCAGTCCGCGGCGCCGGCCGGAGCCCCACTCCACGGCGAGGACGACCAGGTCGAGGGTGTGCCGTGGCTTGACCTTCACCCAGGCCGACCCCCGGCGTCCGGCCTCGTAGGGAGCATCGAGCCGCTTGAGCACCACGCCCTCGTGGCCGTCGGCCACGACGTCGGCGAAGAACCGCTCCGCGTCGGCGGCGTCGGCCGGGGCCGCGCGGCGGACCCGTTGCGCCGCCGGCACCAGCGCGTCGAGCCGCTCCAGCCGCTCCGCGAGCGGCCGGCCCAGCAGGGGCTCGTCGTCGAGGAGTAGCAGGTCGAAGAAGAACGGCTCCACCCGGTCGCTCGCCGAGGCGCTGTCCTGGAAGGGGAGCGGACGACCCGAGCCGTCCACCAGGAGCGCCTCCCCGTCGAGGACCACTCGCTCGACCGGCAGCGCGCGTGCCGCCGCGGCGACGAGGGGGAGCCGCTCGGTGACGTCGTCGAGGCTCCGGGTAAAGATCGTGACCTCGTCGCCGACCCGGTGCACCTGCACCCGCATCCCGTCGAGCTTCGTGTCGGCCACGAAGGGGTGGCCGACCTTCTCCACCCCCGCGAGCACGTCGGGCGCGGACCCGGCGAGCATCGGGCGCACCGGTCGGCCGGCGACCAGACCGAAGGCCGCCAGGGCCGCCTCTCCGCCGGTCAGGGCCGCCACGGCGACCGGGCCCGTCGGCGCGCTGAACGTCGCGGCCCGGCGTACGGCGTGGACGGGCACAGCGGCCGCCACCGCGATCGCGTCGAGGACGACGGCGTCCAGGGCGCCCTGCCGTAGCGTGCCGGTCAGGACGCCCCGGAGCCAGGCCTGCTCCGGAGCGGTGAGCCGCGCGAACAGCGTCTGCGTGCGGCGGGAGCGCTCGGCGGCGGATCCGACGCCGGCGAGCGCCGCCAGCGCGGAGAGGGTCCGGTCGAGGTCGCTCAGCGTGACCGACGGCTCCGCTGCCGGCTCAGGCAGGGCGGTCATGCTCCGCCAGCCGAGCCCGGTGCGACGCTGGGGGAGGGTGCCCGAGAGGTAGGTGGTCACGAGCTCGATCTCCTCGGCGGCCCCCTCCAGCAGGAGCGCGGCGACGAGGTCCCGTTTCGCGTTGCGGGACCGGGTGGCGGCCACCTCGCCCGAGACGTCGACCACCCGGCGCAGCAGCATGGGGGCACGGTAGCCGGGGTGTCGCCGCCGGTGCTTAGGGTGAGGGCGTGGGAGCGGCCGTGGAGCGGACCTGGCGCCCGGCGTGGCCCTGCCCCGTCGGGTCGGTGCTCTCACCGCTGCGCCGCGGCGCGGGTGATCCGACCTTCCGGACCGGAGCCGACGGTGCGCGATGGCGGGCGTTCCGCACACCCGCCGGGCCGGCGACGCTGCGCATCGTCGCGGCGCCCGGCGAGGGGACCGTCACGGGGACCGCCTGGGGAGCCGGTGCGGACTGGGCGCTCGCGATCCTGCCGCGCCTGCTCGGAGCCGACGACGACCCTGCCGGATTCGTGCCTCCCGCGGCGCTCGCCGGGGCGTGGCGCCGCCACCAGCACTGGCGCCTCGGGGCGAGCGGGCTGGCGTTCGAGGCGCTGGTGCCGACGATCCTCGAGCAGAAGGTCACCGGGCAGGAGGCGTTCGCGGGCTTTCGTCGACTGGTCCGTCGCTTCGGCGAGCCGGCGCCGGGTCCGCAGGACATGCCCGACCTGTGGCTGCAGCCCGAGGCCGCGGCCCTCCGGCACGTCCCGAGCTGGGAGTGGCTGCGGCTGCCCGTGGACCCGGCTCGCTCCCGAGCCGTGCTCGCGGTCGCGCGAGTCGCCGACGCGCTGCAGCGGGCGGCGGACCGCGGCCCCGCGGACTTCGACCGCGTCGTGCGCAGCATCCCGGGCATCGGGGAGTGGACCAGCGCCGAGGTGCGCAACCGGGCGCTCGGCGACGCCGACGCGGTGAGCTTCGGTGACTACCACGTGGCGAAGGACATCGGGTGGGCCCTGACCGGTGCTCCCGTGGACGACGCGGGCCTGGCGGAGCTGCTCGAGCCCTACCGTCCGCACCGTCACCGGGTCCAGGCGCTCGTCGCGATGGCCGGTCTCGGCCGACCGCGGCGCGGGCCCAGGATGGCCCCGCGCACGCACCTGCCCGCGATCAGCGTGGCCGGTCGGGCTGGACGCGGAGCGCGGTGAGCGTGGTCGCCAGCATGTCGTAGTGGCCGACGAGCAGGACGAGCTCGAGAGCCTCGCGCTCGTCCCAGCACGCTCGCAGTCCCGCCCAGCCTTCGTCGGAGAGGTCGCGGCGCCCGACGAGCTCGTCCGCGGCCACGAGGAGCGCCCGCTCCGGCGCCGTCCAGCCCGGCGCGTCCGGACCGACCCGGACCCGCTCGACGTCCTCGGCGGTGACGCCGGCTCGCCGCCCCAGGCGCACGTGGTGCTCGTACTCGTACGCCGACTCGCGCAGGTGCGCCACCCGGAGGATGACGAGCTCGGTCGGCCGCCGGGGGAGCCGGCCGCCGGGCATCAGGCGGCCGGCGAAGTGGAGCCAGCCCCAGAACAGTCCGCGGCCGCGGCCGAGGGTGGTGAAGACGTGCGGCGGCCCGGTGCCCGCGACCCGTCCCGCCAGGCGGGCGAACGCCCAGATGGCCGGACCGGTGTCGCGCATGCCCCCGGGGGCCAGCCGAGGCTCGCTCACCGTTCGCCGTCCGGCTGCGGTCGGCGTGCCCGCGCGACCTCGGGCAGCGCCCGGTCGGCCAGCCGGTTCATCAGGTGCATCGTGGCGACGTACGCCGGCGGCAGCCAGCGCTGCAGGCCGTGCAGCAGGCGGATGTCGCGGGAGGTGTAGACCCAGTACCGGTCGCGCTCCACGCCGCTCACGATGGCCGCGGCGGCGTGCTCCGGGGTCACCCCGTGATGGCGGAACCGCGCCTGCGCCCGCCGGAACGCCGCACCGTCCTTGTCCACGCCGGCGATGTCGACGGTCTGGGTGTGCGGTGTGGCGACCGCGCCCGGACAGACCAGGCTCACGCCGATGTGGTGCCGCGCGAGGTCGAACCGAAGCACCTCGGAGACCCCGCGCAACCCGAACTTGCTGGCGCTGGAGCCGGCGTGCCACGGCATGCCGATGATGCCGGCGGCTGACGACACGTTGACCAGGTGACCGCCCCGGCGCGCCTCGATCATCGGCGGCACCAGCTCCTCGATCACATGGATCGGGCCCATCAGGTTGACCTCGACGAGCCGCCGCCACATCGCATGCTCCATCGCGGCGACGGTGCCCCAGGCGGCGATGCCGGCGACGTTCATCACGACATCCATGGCGCCGTGGGCGTCCGTGAGGCGGCGAGCGCAACCCGCGACCGCGTCGTGGTCGGCGACATCGAGCCGCTCGACGAGGCCGACCCGGCCGCCGGCCGCCCGGATCTCCTCGGCGACGGCATCGAGCCCGACGTGGTCGCGGTCGGTGAGGTGCACGCGCGAGCCCGAGCTCGCGACGAGCTTCGCCGTCGCGCGTCCGATGCCGCTGGCGGCTCCGGTGAGGAACACCTCGCGCTCCGCGGACGGTCGTAGTCGTCGTGCCACCCGCGTCACCGTAGCGGTCCGGCGTGGACAGGGGTCTGGACGCGCACCGCCCGGCGCGGCGACGATGCGCTCATGCGCAGCACGATGCAGGACGTCCCGCTCACCATCGGCTCGATCATGCGACACGGCACCACGGTGCACCGCGACTCCGAAGTGGTCACCGCGACCGACGGCGGCAGCCGCAGCACGTCGTACGGCGCCCTCGGTGGGGAGATGGCCCGGCTGGCCAACGGGCTGCGCTCCCTGGGGGTCGAGACCGACACCCGAGTGGCGACCTTCCAGTGGAACAACGCCGAGCACCTCGTCGCCTACACCGCGGTGCCGGCGATGGGCGCGATTCTGCACACGCTCAACATCCGGCTCTTCCCCGACCAGCTCGTCTACATCGCGAACCATGCCGAGGACCGGATCGTCATCGTGGACGACTCACTCGTCGGCCTGCTCGCGCCGCACCTGGCCGCGATGAGGACGGTGACCCACGTGGTGGTCGCCGGTCCCGACGCCGCGGGCGCCGACCTGGACGCCTTGCGCTCCTCGGGCAAGGAGGTCCTGCTCTACGACGACCTGCTCGAGGGCCAGCCCGAGACCTACGACTGGCCCGAAGTGGACGAGCGGTCCGCCGCCGCCATGTGCTACACCAGCGGCACCACCGGCAACCCGAAGGGCGTCGTCTACAGCCACCGGTCGCTGTGGCTGCACTCCCAGATGATCAGCACCGGAAACGTGGCGGGGCTGAGCTTCCACGACCGGGTGCTGCCGATCGTCCCGATGTTCCACGCCAACGCCTGGGGCCTGGCCTACGCGGCACTGATGAGCGGCGCGTCGCTGTGCATGCCGGACCGGTGGCTCCAGGCCGAGCCGCTGGTGCGCTTCATCCAGGAGGCGCGGCCCACGGTGTCCGGTGCGGTCCCGACGGTGTGGAACGACGTGCTGCAGTTCCTCGACCGGCACGAGGGCGTCCGGCTCGACTCGCTCCGGCTGATCCTGTGCGGCGGCTCCGCCGTCCCGGTGTCGCTGCAGAAGGCCCTCGAGCAGCGGCACGGTCTGCTGGTCCGCCAGGCGTGGGGGATGACGGAGACGTCTCCGGTGGCCTCCGCCGGCGTGGTGCCCCTCGGGGTCGAGGGCGAGGACCAGTGGCGCTATCGCGGCTCCCAGGGCCGGTTCGTGTGCGGTGTGGAGGGCCGCATCGTCGGAGACGGCGACGAGCCCCTCGCCCAGGACGGCACGGCGGTCGGGGAGCTCGAGGTGCGCGGGCCCTGGGTGACCGCGTCGTACTACAACGTCGACGACGACGAGCAGGGCGGCGCCGCGCAGAAGTTCCACGACGGCTGGCTGCGGACCGGCGACGTCGGGACGCTCGACGAGCTGGGCTACATCACCCTGACCGACCGCGCCAAGGACGTGATCAAGTCCGGTGGGGAGTGGATCTCCTCGGTCGACCTCGAGAACGCCCTGATGGCGCACGAGGACGTGGTGGAGGCCGCGGTCATCGGCATCCCGGACGAGAAGTGGCAGGAGCGCCCGCTCGCCTCGGTCGTCCTGCGCGAGGGCGCCACGACGACGCCGGCCGACCTCCGCGACTTCCTCGCTCGGGACTTCGCCAAGTGGCAACTGCCCGACGCCTGGACGTTCATCGCGCAGGTGCCGCGGACGTCGGTCGGCAAGTTCGACAAGAAGGTGATCCGGTCCTGGTACTCCGAGGGCGAGATCGACGTCGTCCGCGAGTGAGCCGGGGCCGCCGGCGCCGCACCGCTCCTAGCCGATCCTTCCGTCGTCGCTGCCGGCGGTCCTTGCCTGCTGCTCCACCGGGAGCGAGGCGAGCAGCGCCAGCGAGTCGGCCGCCGGCGTGCCCGGAGCGGCAGTGAGGACCATGACGCGCAGATCGGCGCCGTCGACGGCGAGGATGTCGCAGTCGAGCTCGAGCACGCCGAGCTCGGGGTGCTCGATCGTCTTGTGGCTCTCGTGCAGCACCTCGACCTCGTTGCGCTCCCACAGCTCCGCGAACCGATCGCCGGTTGCCCGCAGCTCCGCGATGAGCCGCTGGACCCGCGGGTCACGGGGGAACCGGGCAGCCACGGCCCGGAGGTCGGCCACGTAGGCGCGCAGCCGGTCTTCACCCGGCCCGCGGGCTCGGGTGGGCGCGCCGGTCAGGTAGCGCCAGACCAGGTTCCGCTCCACCCCGTGCCGGTCGCCTGGGTCGCCGAAGAGGACGGTGAAGGACCGGTTCCAGGCGAGCGGGGTCCAGGTGGCGTCGTAGACGCACATCGGTGTCTGGAGCTGCTGCAGCAACCGCAGCACGCTGGGCGTCAGCTCAGTGCGCATTCGGTCGGCCCGGGGCACCCGGCGCGCGAGCGTGAACAGGTGCCGACGCTCCTCGGTCGACAGGTGCAGCGCCCGAGCCAGGGCCTCCAGGACCTGGCCCGACGGCGCACGCGCGCGACCCTGCTCGAGGCGGGTCAGGTAGTCCACCGAGATCCCCGCGAGCGCCGCCAGCTCCTCGCGGCGCAGCCCGGGCGCGCGGCGCCGACCCGTCACGGGCAGGCCGGCGTCGGCGGCGGGCAGGCGGTCCCGCCAGGAGCGCAACAGCCCGCCCAGGTCGTCCATGACGGCCATTGTCCCGGCCCAGCGGTCCGGGCCAGGGCGCATCCTGGTCCCGCCGTTCCCAGGACATCCGCACGTCTGGGCGGCCCCTTCGGCGTCGGGCACGGTGGCCGCCATGACGACCACTGTGATCACCGGAGCCACCCGCGGCCTGGGCTACGAGACCGCTCGCCGACTCGTCGCGGCCGGCCACACCGTCTACCTCGGTGCCCGCGAACTGCGGCGCGGCGAGGAGGTGGCCGCGCGCATCGGCGCCACCGCCCTGGCGCTCGACGTCGTGGACGACGGCTCCGTGGCGGCGGCCGTCGCGCGGCTGCGCGCAGAGACGGCCGCGGTCGACGTCCTCATCAACAATGCGGGCATCGCGGGGGAGCAGCGGCCGCCGGCGGAGGCGACCATCGCAGACCTGACGCGCGTCCTGGACACCAACGTGGTGGGCGCCACCAGGGTGCTTACCGCGTTCGCACCCCTCCTCGACCGCAGCGCCGCGCCGGTCGTGGTCAACGTCAGCAGTGCCGTCGGGTCGCTCGCGATCAACGCCGCGCCGACCTCCTCCTGGTCGACGCTGGCCTACCCGATGTCGAAGGCCGCGCTGAACATGCTCACGATCCAGTACGCACGCGCCTACCCGCGGTGGCGCGTGAACGCGGTGACCCCGGGGCTCACCGCGACGGAGTTCGCACCGGCCGCCGTCAACGGGCACCCGGTCGCTGAGGGCGCGGAGATCGTCGTACGGATGGCGCAGGTCGGCCCGGACGGGCCGTCCGGCACCTTCGTCGACATCGACGGAGCGGTGCCCTGGTGAGGAGTTGCGGTGAGGGGACGCGCGACGGTCAGAGCAGGTGGCGCAGGGGACGCAGCAGCGCCTCGGTGAGGCGGCGGGCGATGGCGCGGTGCTGCCACTCGGCCAGCGTCAGCTCGTCGCAGTTGCTCTCGTCGGTCAGGAAGATCCGCTCCATCTCGGCGGCGAAGTCGGTGTCGATCACCTCGAGGTTGATCTCGTAGTTGCCGGTCATGCTGAGCCGGTCGACGTTCGCGGTGCCGACGGTCGACCAGGAGCCGTCGACCGTCGCGGTCTTGGCGTGGACCATGGCGTCGCGGAACCGCAGGATACGCACGCCGGACTCCAGGAGCCCGGAGAAGTAGCCGCGGGCGATCCAGTCGGCGACGATGTGGTTCGACTTGGCGGGGAGCAGCAGCCGTACGTCGACGCCGCGGGCGGCTGCCTCGCGCAGCCCTTCGACGAAGTTCTCGTCGGGGATGAAGTAGGCGCAGGTCATCCAGACGTTGCGCTCGGCCTTGTTGATCGCCTCGAGGTACATCGCCCGGATGGGGAACATCCACAGCCGCGGGACGTTGCGGTGCACCCGCACCCGGGGCTCCCATGCGGTGGTGGTCTCGGTGAGCAGGGGACGGACACGGTTGCGCGGCATCTGGAAGCGCTTGGTCCGGTTCAGGTTCCAGAAATCGGCGACGGCCCGCTTGAGGTCGAGCACCGGAGGGCCGGTGAGCCGGCAGTGGGTGTCGCGCCACTCGGTGGCGTAGGGCGAGCCGATGTTGTAGCCGCCGACGAAAGCGACCTCGTCGTCGACGACCAGGATCTTGCGGTGGTCCCTGCCGTATCGGCGCAGGTCGAAGAACCGCCACCCGGCGGCGTACACGGGGTACGCGAGCACCTTGACGCCGGGCGGGAAGTGCTTGAACCGCGGGGAGACGACGAGGTTCGCGAAGGAGTCGTAGACGACGTGCACGTCGACGCCGCGCGCCGCTGCGTCGACCAGCGCCTGCTTGAACCGCTCGCCGACCTCGTCGCCCTTCCATATGTAGGTCTCGAGGAGCACCTGACGGTGGGCGCCCTCGATGGCGCGCAGCATGTCGTCGTACAGGTCCTGGCCGTAGGTGTAGGTGGTCACCGTGCCCGCGCCTACGGTCACCTCGGTCGGGGGGCGGGTGGGGAAGGGCTTCGGCCGCTTCCCACGGCGACGGTAGGAGTCGACCAGGGTGAGGCCGAGGGCGATGGCGACCTGGACGCCGAGGACGGCCAGCAGCACTCTGCGGACCATCGTGAGCGGCTTCACGGGGGCCAACCTACCGACGACCCCCGTGCCCTCGAGCAGCCGCGCTGTCGGTGCCCCCTCGTAGGCTGGAGGTATGCGTCCCGTCACCGATCTCGAGCGCCGTGTCGCTCCGTTCGAGGTCGTCTCCGAGTACCAACCCTCCGGTGACCAGCCGGCGGCGATCAAGGAGATCAGCCGGCGCATCAGCGCCGGCGAGCAGGACGTCGTCCTGCTCGGTGCGACCGGCACCGGCAAGACCGCGACGGTGGCGTGGGTCGCGGAGCAGCTGCAGCGGCCGATGCTGGTGATGCAGCCCAACAAGACGCTCGCCGCGCAGTTCGCCAACGAGCTGCGCCAGCTGTTCCCGAACAACGCCGTGGAGTACTTCGTCAGCTACTACGACTACTACCAGCCCGAGGCGTACGTCCCGCAGACCGACACCTACATCGAGAAGGACTCCTCGATCAACGAGGAGGTCGAGCGCCTGCGGCACTCGGCGACGAACTCGCTGCTGACCCGGCGCGACGTCATCGTCGTCTCCACGGTCTCCTGCATCTACGGTCTGGGCACCCCCCAGGAGTACGTCGACCGGATGCTGCGACTGCGCGTCGGCATGGAGATCGACCGCGACGAGGTGCTGCGTCGGCTCGTCGGCATCCAGTACGCCCGCAACGACCTGGCGTTCACCCGGGGCACCTTCCGCGTGCGGGGCGACACGCTCGAGATCTTTCCGGTCTACGAGGAGCTCGCGCTGCGGGTGGAGTTCTTCGGCGACGAGATCGAGCGGCTGATGACCCTGCACCCGCTCACCGGCGAGGTTCTGACCGAGGACGAGGAGCTCCACGTCTTCCCGGCGACGCACTACGTGGCCGGCCCGGAGCGGATGGAGCGCGCCATCCGCGGGATCGAGGCCGAGCTCGAACAGCAGGTCGCGCTGTTCGAGCGCCAGGGCAAGCTGCTGGAGGCCCAGCGGCTGCGGATGCGGACGACCTACGACATCGAGATGATGCGGCAGGTCGGCTCCTGCTCGGGCATCGAGAACTACTCGATGCACATCGACGGCCGCTCGCCGGGGTCGGCGCCGAACTGTCTCCTCGACTACTTCCCGGAGGACTTCGTGCTCGTCGTCGACGAGTCCCACGTCGCCGTCCCGCAGATCGGAGGGATGTACGAGGGGGACATGTCGCGCAAGCGGAACCTCGTCGACTTCGGCTTCCGGCTGCCCAGCGCGATGGACAACCGGCCCTTGAAGTGGGAGGAGTTCCTGGAGCGGATCGGCCAGACGATCTACCTCTCGGCCACGCCGGGCGACTACGAGCTCGCCAAGGGCGGCGGCGTCGACAACGTCGTCGAGCAGATCATCCGGCCGACCGGGCTGGTCGACCCGGAGGTCGTGGTGAAGCCCACCAAGGGGCAGATCGACGACCTGATCAGCGAGATCCAGACGCGCGTGGAGCGCAACGAGCGCGTGCTGGTGACCACGCTGACCAAGAAGATGTCCGAGGACCTCACCGACTACCTCCTCGAGCACAACGTCCGCACCCGCTACCTGCACTCCGAGGTCGACACCCTCAAGCGGATCGAGCTGCTGCGCGACCTGCGGCTGGGGGAGTACGACGTCCTGGTCGGCATCAACCTGCTCCGCGAGGGCCTCGACCTGCCCGAGGTGTCCCTGGTGGCGATCCTCGACGCGGACAAGGAGGGCTTCCTGCGCTCCGACAAGTCGCTGATCCAGACGATCGGTCGGGCGGCGCGCAACGTGTCCGGCCAGGTGATCATGTACGCCGACCGGATCACGCCCAGCATGGAGTCGGCGATCGACGAGACCAACCGCCGCCGCGCCAAGCAGGTCGCCTACAACACCGAGCGGGGCATCGACCCCCAGCCGCTTCGCAAGAAGATCGCCGACATCACGGAGATGCTGGCGCGCGAGGACGAGTCGACCCAGGAGCTGCTCGGCGGGCTGGACGGCATCTCCCGGGCGACCGGCGCCAAGAAGGCGCCCGTGCCCGGGCTGTCGCGGCTGCGGGACAAGGCGCCCGACGCCGCGGACGTGCCGGCGAGCGACCTGGCCGCTCTTGTCCAGCAACTCACCGACCAGATGCACGCCGCCGCGGCCGAGCTGCAGTTCGAGGTGGCCGCCCGGCTGCGCGACGAGATCAGCGAGCTGAAGAAGGAGCTGCGGCAGATGCTCGAAGCCACCCGCTGATCGAGCGCGGGCCCTTCCTGGCGCGTTGTGCAAAACGAGAACGTGTTCTAGGTTAGGGTGCCGCAAGATCACGCGGCGGTATCCGAGGGGGTGCGCGTGGCTGTCTCCGTCGGATCGGTGCTCCGCGGCCCCGGCGCGCTCGCCGCGATGGTCATGGACGTGAGCCGTGCGTGCGTCACCACCCGCTTCCAGACCCGGGAGTTCCTCGAGCAGGCTTGGTTCATCGTCAGCGTCACGCTGATGCCCACGATCCTGGTGTCGATCCCGTTCGGGGCGGTGATCTCGCTCCAGGTGGGCAACCTCACCGGCCAACTGGGTGCGCAGTCCTTCGCCGGCGCCACCGCGGTGCTCGCGACGGTGCGCGAGGCCGCGCCGATCGCGGCCGCGCTCATCATCGCCGGGGCGGCGGGGTCGGCGATCTGCTCCGACCTCGGCTCACGCAAGATCCGCGAGGAGATCGACGCGATGGAGGTGCTGGGCATCGACCCGATCGCCCGGCTGGTCGTCCCGCGCGTGCTCGCGACCCTGTTCGTCGCCCTGATGATCAACGGGATCGTCATCGCGGCCGGCATCGGCGGCGGCTACTTCTTCACCGTCACCGTGCAGGGCGGCTCCGCGGGGGCGTTCCTGTCCTCCTTCACCGCCCTCGCCTCGCTGCCGGACCTCTACGTCTCCATGGTCAAGGCCGGCCTGTTCGGCTTCCTGGCCGCGATCGTCGGTGCCTACAAGGGCCTGAACTCCGGCGGCGGTCCCAGCGGCGTCGGCCGGGCCGTCAACGAGTCGGTGATCCTCGCCTTCATGCTGCTGTTCGTCCTCAATGCGATCATCACCGCGGTCTACTTCCAGGTCGTCCCGCAGAACGGACTCTGAGCGTGGCCACCGTGAGCGAGCTGGGTGCGGCGCTGGTCCGCGAGCAGCGCCTGCGCATCGAGGTGTACGGCGACCAGCTGCTGTTCTACGCACGGGCGCTCGCCTGGACACCGCGGGCCGTCCGCCGCTACCGCCGCGAGATCTGGACGACCCTGGCCGAGGTGGCCTTCGGCGCCGGTGGGCTCTCGGTGATCGCCGGCACCGTGGGCGTGATCGCGTTCCTGGCGTTCTTCGCCGGGACCGAGGTCGGCATCCAGGGCTACGCCTCGCTCAGCCAGATCGGGGTCGCGAAGTTCACCGCGTTCATCTCCGCCTACTTCAACACCCGCGAGGTCGCGCCCCTGGTCAGCGCGATCGCGCTCGCCGCGACCGTCGGCTGCGGCTACACCGCGCGCCTCGGGGCGATGCGGATCAGCGAGGAGATCGACGCGCTGGAGGTCATGGGCATCCCCTCGGTGCCGTTCCTCGTCACCACCCGGATGATCGCGGCCTTCCTGGCCGTCATCCCGCTCTACATCGTGGCGCTCTGCGCGTCGTACCTCTCGCCGCGCCTGATCACGACGCTCGTCTACCACCAGTCCCCGGGCACCTACGACCACTACTTCCTGCAGTTCCTCCCGCCCGTGGACGTGATCTGGTCGTTCGGCAAGCTGATCGTGCTGGCCGTGCTGATCATCTTGATCCACTGCTACTACGGCTACACCGCCTCCGGAGGGCCGGCCGGCGTCGGGGTGGCGGTGGGCCGGGCGATCCGGACGTCGATCGTGACGGTCGTCGTCGCGGACTTCTTCCTCAGCTTCGCCATCTGGGGGTCCACGACCACGGTCCGGATCACGGGCTGATCGGCGTGTTCGCCCACATCGTCCACGACTCCCCGCGGGAGCATCGCCGGCTCTTCCTGGCCGGCGTCGTCTACCTGACGGCGGCCGCGGTCCTCATCGCGCTCTCGATCGCGGTCTACGAGAAGGTCTTCACCCCGGTGACCATGGTGACCGTCCACGCCGACCGCGCCGGCCTCCAGCTCGGCCGCTTCGGGGACGTCCGCCTGCACGGCGTCCTGGTCGGCCAGGTCCGCTCCATCGAGCAGGACGGGCACCAGGCGGTGATCCGGCTCGGCTTGGACCCGGCGGCGGCACGCGCCATCCCGGCCAACGTGTCGGTGGCGATCCTGCCCACCACGCTTTTCGGCCAGAAGTACGTCTCGTTCGTCGATCCGCGGTTCCCCTCGTCACGACCGCTGCACGACGGCGAGGTGATCCCGTCGACGCGCGTCCGGACGAGCACCGAGCTGGAGTCGGTGCTGGCGCGGCTCTTCCCGTTGCTGCGCGCCGTTCGGCCCGCGGACCTCAACACCACGCTGCACGCGCTCGCCACGGCACTCACCGGCAACGGCGACCGGATCGGCGACACGATGCAGCAGCTCGACGCCTACCTTCGCGTGACGAACCAGCACGTTCCGACGCTGCGGCGCGATATCGCCGGGCTCGCCCGCGTCGCGAACACCTATGCGCTCGCCGCACCCGATCTGGTCCGCGTGCTGCGCAACGCGACCACGACCGCGCGCACGGTCGCCGGGCACGAGCGTCAGCTCGCCGGCTTCTTCAGCAACCTCACCACGCTGTCGGGGACCGCGACGGACGTGCTCCGCACCAACGGCCCTGGCCTCGGCGCCGGGGGCAGACTCTCCACACCGCGCACGCGGCTGCTCGACACCTACTCCCCGGAGTTCCCCTGCCTGCTGGAGGGCCTCGACCGCTACACCGGGCGGCTCAACCAGATCTTCGCCCACAGCCGCGTGAGTCAGAAGATGATCCTCGACGGCACCCAGCGCCCCGCCTACACCCAGGCCGACCGTCCGGTCTACGGCGAGGTGGGACACGGGCCGTGGTGCCTCGGCCTCCCGCAGGCGCCGTACCAGGTGCCGTACCCGCCGGCGCCGCTCAAGGACGGCACCCACGCCGACGACGGGACCGCGGGGAGGGGCCGATGAGCAGTCGCAACACCGCCACCACTCTCGCGGCGATCAAGCTCGGGATCTTCACGGTCGTCTCCGTGCTGGTCACGGGCCTGCTCGCGGTGATCATGGGTCACCTCGGGCTCGGCGGCCGGACCGAGTACCACGCGATCCTCACCTCGGCGAGCGAGCTGAAGAAGGGCGACGACGTGCGGGTCGCGGGCGTCTCGGTCGGCGACGTCAAGGACGTGGAGATCCACGGCCGCACCCAGGCGCTGGTCACCTTCGCCGTCGACCCGGCCGTGCCGATGACGACCGCCTCCGGGGTCCAGGTGCGCTACCTCAACCTGGTCGGTGCCCGCTATCTCGCGCTCACCCAGGGCCAACCCGGCGCTCCGCGGCTGGCCGCGGGTGCGACGATTCCCGTGTCCCGGACCAGCCCTGCCCTCGACCTCACCGCCCTGTTCAACGGGTTCCAGCCCCTCTTCCAGGCGCTCACCCCGGCGGACGTCAACAAGCTGTCGCTGAACATGGTCCGCGTCCTCCAGGGCGAGGGCGGCACCATCCAAGGGCTGCTCGCGCGCACCGCCTCCTTGACCAACGGGCTCGCCGACCGCGACCAGCTGATCGGGCAGGTGATCACGAACCTCTCCGGGACGCTGCAGACCCTGGACGCCCGACACACCCAGCTCACCGCGCTGCTGGTCCAGCTGCGCGGCTGGTTGGAGAAGGTGGCGCACGACCGCGTCGCGATCGGCGACTCGCTGGACAACCTCTCGGCGCTCACCCACGAGGTGGCCGCCCTGCTCACCGGGATCCGGCCCTACGCCCGGCAGGACGTCGCCCAGGTGCGCCGGGTGATGGCGATCCTGAACCGGCCCGCCAACCAGAAGATCCTCTCCGACACGCTCGCCCGGCTGCCCACCACGCTGCGCAGACAAGCCCGGATCGGCACGTTCGGCTCCTGGTACAACTACTACCTCTGCGACTTCACCGGCCGAGTGATCCTCCCGAAGCTCGGGGAGATCCTCGGCCTAGGCGCAGCCGGCAAGCCGCTGGACCAGGCGATGGAGCAGCTGCAGAGCCGGATCAACGAGAACATGTCGGTCTACAGCACGGCGCCGAGGTGCAAGGCCTGATGGGACGCCGATCCGACCGTCAGCTGCGGCGCACCGGCGCGGTGGCCCTCATGCTCGTGCTCATCGCGTTGGCTGCCTCGTTCAACCTCCAGAAGTTCCCGGGCTTCCGCGGCACGACGTACCACGCCGAGCTCACCGACGCGAGCGGCCTCCACGTGGGCAACATCGTCGAGGTGGCCGGCATCCGGGTCGGCAGGGTCGACGGCGTGCGGATCCAGGGCACGCATGTCGTCGTCGACTTCGACGTCCACCACGCCGTCCTCGGCCCCGAGACCCAGGCGTCGGTGGAGGTGCTGAACCTGCTGGGGGAGAAGTACCTGCGTCTCGAGCCGGCCGGCAGCGGGTCGCTCGAGGCGGGTGCGACCATCCCGCTGGCGCGCACCAGCGCCGGCTACGACATCGTGGGGACGCTGGACGAGCTGACGACCACCACGGAGAAGCTCGACAAGCCGCAGCTCTCCCACGCGCTCCGTGTCCTGGCCACCACGCTCGGGCAGGCGACGCCCGAGATCCGCGGGAGCTTCACGGGACTGTCGCGGCTGTCGCACGCGGTGGCGTCCCGCAACGACCAGATCACCACCCTGCTCGCGCGGACCGAGCGGGTGAGCACCGTGCTGGACCAGCGCCGGGGCGACCTGGTGGGGTTGATGAAGCAGGGTGATCTCGTCTTCCAGGAGCTGATCCGCCGCCGGGACGCGATTCACGCCCTGCTGGTCAACGCGCGGAGCCTTGCGACGCAGCTGCGCGGCGTGGCGACGGACAATCAGGCGCAGATCGGGCCGGCGCTGCGTGAGCTCCACACGGCAATCGGCTTCCTCAACGCGCGCAAGACCGAGCTGAGCAACACGATCCGCAACTACGGCCCATACGCCTCGATCCTGATCAACATCATCGGCACCGGTCCCTGGTTCGACGCCTACGTGCCGAACCTGACCGGGCTCACCACCGGAGAGTTCGTGCCCGGGAAGAGGAGCTTCAAGTGAGCGGCACCCGCCTGCGCCCGCTGGCCGCGGTGGCGCTGCTCGCCGTGCTCGCCCTCGGCGTCGTGCTGCTGGTGAACGGCGGCACGCCGCGTGCGCGGACCCTCAGCGTCGACTTCCCGCAGGCGGTGAGCATCTATCGCGGGTCCGACGTCGACGTCATGGGTGTCCGCGTGGGCCGGGTGACGGCGGTGGTCCCCGAGGGGGCCACCGTGCGCGTCGACATCGAGTACGACGGCTCCCTGCGCCTGCCCGCCGACGCTCGCGCCGCCATCGTCACCCCGACCCTCGTCGCCGACCGCTTCATCCAGCTCGCGCCGGCCTACGAAGGCGGGCCCGAGCTCGCCGACGGCGGCCACATCCCGGTCGCCCGCACCGCCGTGCCCGTCGAGCTCGATCGGATCTACGGGAGCCTCGAGCACCTCACCCGGGTGCTCGGTCCTCACGGGGCCAACCGCGACGGGTCGCTGAGCATGCTCCTGCACGCGGGCGCCGAGGCCCTGCGCGGCAACGGCGCCCTCGGCAACCAGATGCTCACGAACCTCTCGGGTGCGGTGCAGACCCTGGGCGCCAACTCCGGAACCCTGTTCGAGACGATCGACCGGCTGTCCTCGCTCACCCAGACCCTCGACGCGAACGACAAGACGGTCGGTCGGTTCATGACGCACCTCGCCGACGTGTCCTCGCAGCTGGCGGGCGAGCGTGGGGATCTGCGCCGCGCGCTCGTCGCGATCGCCTCCGCCCTCGACGTCGTGCGGAACTTCGTGCACGACAACAAGGGCCTGCTCGTCTCCGATCTGCGCCAGCTGACCACCACCCTCGGCGTGCTCGCTCGTCAGAAGGACACGCTCGGGACCGTGCTGCAGCTCTCGCCCCTGGGACTCGGCAACCTGGCCAACGCCTTCGACGACCGCACCGGGACCGTCGGCATCCGCCTCCAGGCCGGGCCGGCCTTCCTCGACCTCGGCAACACCCTGTGTGACGTGCTGAAGGTGAACCGGATGCCCGACGCCGGCCGCGCCTGCACGCTGCTCAAGGAGCTCCTGCCCCGAGGCGGCAACTACTCCAACCTGCTCGACCCCGCCTCCGCCGCCGGCGGCGGCACGGCCGCGCGGCCGGGTGCCGGGCGTCCGGCCACCGGGCTGGCCCAGCTGCTCGGGGGTGGCCGGTGAGCACCCTCTCGCGCCGTCGGGGCCTTGTCCTCCTGCCGCTCCTGCTGGCCGCCGCTCTCATGCTGAGCGGCTGCCAGCTCCACGGCGCCTACGACCTTCCGCTGCCCGGAAAGGTCGTCGGCTCCGGCGACGGCTACCAGATGACCGCGGACTTCGACGACGTGGTCGACGTCGTCCCACGCACGCTTGTGATGGCCAACGACGTCCCGGTGGGGCAGGTCGACTCCGTGCAGCGGGTCGGCTGGCACGCCCGAGTGCGCCTCACCGTGCGCAAGGACATCGTGCTGCCGCGCGACGCCACGGCGGAGGTGCGGCAGACCAGCCTGCTGGGCGAGAAGTACATCGAGCTGTCCGCGCCGCGCGGGTCGTCGGTGGCTCGCGACGGCAGGCTCGGGAACGGCGACCGCATCCCGCTGTCGCGGACCGGTCGCAACCCTCAGGTCGAAGAGGTGCTCGGGGCGCTGTCGTTCCTGCTCTCCGGTGGCGGCGTGGGCCAGCTCAAGACGATCAGCGTCGAGCTCAACCGGATGCTCGACGGGCGACAGGCCGACGTCCGCGACCTCCTCGGGCAGCTGGACGCGCTCGTCTCCTCGCTGGACGACCAGCGGGACTCGATCGTGGCCGCGATGAAGGCCGTCAGCCGGCTCACCGGCACGCTGAACCGGGAGCACCGCGCCGTCGGCGCCGCGCTGGACTCCTTCGGCCCCGCGCTGAAGGTGCTCTCCGAGCAGCACCGCGCGTTGATGACCATGTTGCGCTCGCTCGACGAGCTGGGCCGGGTGGGCACGCACGTGATCCGCCAGACGCGGGGCAATCTCGTCGCGACGCTGCGCCACCTCTCGCCGGCACTGCGCCGACTGGCCGACGCCGGCGACTCGCTGCCCCGGGGCCTGATGATGATGGCGAGCTTCCCGTTCCCCAAGGCGGCCGCGTCGCTCGCCAAGGGCGACTACTCCAACGCGCTGTTCGCCATGGACTTCAACCTCGACAAGGTCCTG
>JBQCCW010000233.1:0-24098 GCA_051961835.1 Marmoricola sp.
GCCCCGGCCGGCGGTGACCTTGGCCCACACGCGTGGCAGGCGGTGCCGCAGGATCAGGGCGTCGCGGAGCAGCGCGGACCCGGCGCGGGTGGACAGGCCGGCGGTGACGGCGAACCCCGCCTCGGCATCCCAGGCCAGGCGGGGCAGGCCCGCCCAGGAGGGCCGCTCGGAGATGAACGTGCGGTGCTCCTCGGGGTCGATCCCCGCGAAGTGGGCCGCCAACACCTCACCCGGCACCACCGGCACCGGGACCGGGCGGCCCTCGTCATCCAGGGCGGGGTGGGCGTCGGCCCACGCCACCGCCAGCTTCAGCACCTCGATCCCCGCCGCGAGCTCCGCGGCCCGAGCGGCCGCGATCGCGTCCGCCAGCTCGGTGGGCGAGCAGTCCTCCACGCCGCCGGGCGGAACCGGTGCGGTGTCGAGGAGAGTCGTCATAGAGACATGCTACCCGAACATATGTTCGAGCACAAGGGCGACCGGGGCTTGTGGATGTCGCCCCAACCTCCCACGGTGAACCGACATCCCCGCGCATTCCGTTGCCCCGGAGGACGGGCGGTGGGAGGGTGAGAGCGAGATGAGGAGTGGCGATGGTGTGGTGGATTGTCGGCGGCGCGGTGGTCCTGGCGGCGCTCGTCCTCGCCTGGATCAGCAGCGGCAAGGCGGTCCCGATCGGCCCTCGTCGCAAGGACATGACGGCTGATCCGGCGGTGATCGAGGCGCGGATGGAGAACATGCGCCACAACAGCGCGAACGGTCCCTGGATCGGCTGAGGCGACCGGCAGAGGCGACCGGCCCGGTCCCTCAGACCCGGTCCTCCGGGCCGTTCGGCAGGAACTGGCAGGCGATCTGCTCCCACGCGCCGTCGATGACCGCCACCACGTCGATGTGGCGGGCGCGCTGCACATAGGGCTTGTCGAGCTCGCGCTCCACGAAGCGCACGAGGAACCGTCGCAGCTCTCCGTCGAAGCCCGCGAGCTTCTGCAGCAGGGTCGAGCGCCGGCTCTCGCCGCGGATGTCGATCTGCACCTCGTCCTCGGCGGGTGTGTCGATGTCCCACACGATCGTGAGCGGCTCCTGCAGCCGCAGCCGGACCATCAGGGGCACGAGCACGCCGGCGTGGAAGCGCTGGGTGTCGACCACCATGTCGAGCTCGAAGGTGACGTCGACGGGCAGCATCACCCGATAGACGACGTCCGGGCCCGGCAGCAGCTCGCCGTATGTCGGCTGGAAGCGCCCCTCGGCGGTGAGTGTCGCGACCTTGCGGCCCGGTCCGGCACCGATCGGCCCGAGGTGGAAGGCCGGCCCGAGGATCCGGTCGACGGATTCCAGGACGCGGTCGGTGTGCAGCACCCGCCGCAGGAAGAGGTCGCCGAACTCTTCGAACGCGAGCGCGCGAGGGGCGTCGTCGACGTTCTCGGCCATCTCGATCACCCTGGGCATGATGCCCGCCACGGCCGCTCGACATGCGGCGCCTCGCGGCGAACGCGTCGGGAACACCGCTCGCCGGCTGGTCGTTCCCCTCCTGTGACCCCGCTAGTGTCGGGGCTCCGACGGGCGCCGAAGCGACGCCCGCCGTCAAGGTGTGGAGGAGACCATGCAGAGTCGTAACCCGGTGTTCGCCCGGTCCGAGGAGTTCAACGGGCGCGCGAACGCCTACGGCAACCCGACGTACCCCGGGAACGGGTCGAGCTACGCCGGCTACGGCGACCCGTCGACGTGGAGCGTCGGCGGAGCCGGCACGCCCACAGCGACGTACGGCGGGACCCGCGCCGCCGCGAGCAGCGGGCCCATGACGATCGACACCGTGGTGCAGAAGACCGGCATCACGCTGGGCGTCGTGGTGCTGGCCGCGGCGGCCACCTGGCTGCTCACCGGCGACGTGACCACCGGCGCGAACGCCCAGGGCGTCTACGGCCTCGCCATGGCCGGCGCGCTGCTCGGCTTCGTGCTGTCGCTCGTCAACTCGTTCAAGAAGCTCATCAGCCCCGCGCTGGTGCTCGCCTACGCCGTCTGCGAGGGCGTGTTCATCGGCGCGATGAGCAAGGTCTTCGAGGCCACCTGGCCCGGCATCGTCCTCGGGGCCGTCGTCGGCACGTTCGCAGCTGTCGCCGGCACGCTCGCGGCGTACAAGTTCTTCGACATCAAGGTGACCGACAAGTTCCGCAAGGGCGTCACCGCCGTGATGCTCGGCTTCGTCGCGCTGGTGTTCCTCGACTTCGTGCTGAGCTTCTTCCACGCGAGCTTCGGCATCAACGGGTTCGGCACCATGGGCCTGATCTTCAGCGTGATCGGGCTGGCGCTCGGCGTGCTCATGCTCGTGCTCGACTTCGACTACGTCGAGCGCGGCGTGGCGGCGGGCCTTCCCGAGCGCGAGTCGTGGCGCGCCGCCTTCGGCCTCGCAGTGACGATCATCTGGCTCTACATCGAGATCTTGCGGATCCTGGCGATCCTCCGAGGGAACGACTGACGCGCACCCCGGCTGGCACCGCCGGGGCACGCGTACCTCAAGACACGCAAGGGGCGTCTCCCGTGGGGAGGCGCCGCTTGTCACGTTTCAGACCGAGGACTCCTCGGACTCGCGGTCCTCGGGCGACTCGGTGTCGACCTCGGCGTTGCGACGGCGCCGACGCAGCAGGACCCAGCGCCCGCCGGCGCCGCGACGCGAGCCCTGGACCTCCGTGCCGCCGAGCTCGGTGCCGGGGTGCCGGCTCGCCTCGACGGCAGCGAAGTTGATCGGCAGCACCCCCTCGCCCCGCAGTGCGACGGGCTCGAGCTCGTCCTCGGGGCCGAGGCCCAGGGCGGCGAGCACCGACGGCACGAGGACGCCGGCCAGCGCTCGGTAGCCGGCGGCCGAGGGGTGGAACTGGTCGGGGCCGAAGAGCAGGGCGGGGGCAGCGTCGAACTCGGGCCCGAGGATCGAGCCCAGCGACACGGTGCGGCCACCGGCCTCGACCACCGCGATCGTCTGCGCTGCGGCCAGACGTCGCGACCACGTCCGCGCCACCGCGCGCAACGGCTGCGGGATCGGCCGGATCGTCCCGAGGTCGGGGCAGGTCCCCACCAGGACCTCGACTCCGGCATCGGCCAGCCTGCGCACGCCGTCGGCGAGGTGGCGGACCGACTCCGAGGGTCGCACGGTGTGCGTCACGTCGTTGGCGCCGATGAGCACCACGGCCACGTCGGCCCCGGTGGCCAGCGCCCCGTCGACCTGGCCGGCGAGGTCTCCCGACTGGGCGCCCACCTTGCAGAACGACTGCAGGTGCACCCGGCGGTTCGCGTACGCCGCGACACCGGTCGCGAGCATCGCACCGGGAGTGTCCTCCACGGTGTCGACGCCGTACCCGGCCGCGGAGGAGTCGCCCAAGAGTGCGATCCGCACAGCCGGCCCGGGGCGCCCGCGGCCGTACCAGCCCGAGGCGTCCGGGACGCGGCCGTCGAAGTAGCCGATCACCTTGCGTGCCATCAGCGCCTCGGCGCGGAGGACGCCGTAGAACGACGCGCCGAGCACGCCGAGCCCACCACCACCGAACGCGGCGGCGGCGGCCAGGCGTCGTGCGGCGGCCGGGCTCCCCATGCCGCCACCCTAGTGGGGCGGGACGACCCGATCCGCTGGCTATGTTGAGGCCATGGACTACGCCTCCTCACTTCTCGAGCTGATCGGCAACACCCCGCTGGTTCGGCTCGGCCGCGTCCTCGACCGGCCCGACAGCGCCGCCGACCGAGGACCCCTCGTGCTCGCCAAGGTCGAGTACCTCAACCCCGGCGGCTCGGTGAAGGACCGGATCGCGGTGCGGATGATCGACGCCGCCGAGGCCTCCGGCGAGCTCAAGCCGGGCGGCACCATCGTGGAGCCCACCTCGGGCAATACCGGCGTCGGGCTCGCCCTGGTCGCCCAGCAGCGCGGCTACCACTGCATCTTCGTCTGCCCCGACAAGGTCAGCGAGGACAAGCGCAACGTGCTGCGCGCGTACGGCGCCGAGGTCGTGGTGTGCCCGACCGCCGTCGCGCCGGAGCACCCGGACTCCTACTACAACGTCTCCGACCGGTTGGTGCGCGAGACGCCCAACGCCTGGAAGCCCGACCAGTACTCCAACCCCAACAACCCGCGGTCGCACTACGAGCAGACCGGCCCCGAGATCTGGCGCCAGACCGAGGGGCGGATCACCCACTTCGTCACCGGCATGGGCACCGGAGGCACGATCAGCGGCGTCGGTCGCTATCTGAAGGACCAGAACAGCGCGGTCCAGGTCGTGGGCGCCGACCCGGCCGGCTCGGTGTACTCCGGCGGCACCGGCCGCCCCTACCTCGTCGAGGGCGTCGGCGAGGACTTCTGGCCCGAGACCTACGACCGGTCGGTCGCCGACCGGGTCATCGAGGTCTCCGACGCCGACTCCTTCGCCTTCACCCGTCGGCTGGCCCGGGAGGAGGGGCTCCTCGTGGGCGGCTCCTCGGGGATGGCGGCCTTCGCCGCGGTCCAGCTGGCCAAGGAGCTCGAGGGGACGCCGGAGGGCGAGGAGGCAGTCATCGTGGTCCTCCTGCCCGACTCCGGACGCGGCTACCTCACCAAGGTGTTCAACGACGACTGGCTCTCCCAGTACGGCTTCCTCGCCCCGTCCGGCGGCCGGACCGTGGGGGAGGTGCTGCGCGCCAAGAGCGGCGACATCCCCGCCCTGGTGCACACGCACCCGACCGAGACGATCGCGGAGGCCGTGCACATCCTGCGCGAGTACGGCGTCTCCCAGATGCCGGTCGTGCGCGCCGAGCCTCCGGTGATGGCGGCCGAGGTGGCCGGCAGCGTGTCCGAGCGCGAGCTCCTCGACGCCCTGTACGCCGGCCGCGCCCGGCTGGCGGACCAGGTCGAGCAGCACATGGGGGCGCCGCTGCCCAGCGTCGGCTCGGGCGTCGACGTCGCCGAAGCGGTGAGCACGCTCGCGGACCACGACGCCGTGCTGGTGCAGGAGGACGGCCGGCCCATCGGCGTCCTCACCCGCCAGGACCTGCTCGGGTTCCTCGCTGGGGCCTGAGCTTTCCGGGGGCCTGAGCTTTTCGCGTTCTCCTGCGGGTGCCGTCGCGGCGACCCTACGCTGACGACGAGCCGTGGCCGAGGCGCCAACCCCCTCGTCCGACCGGCTCTCCCGCCGCGAGGCGGGTGCCGCCCCCGGAGGTCCCTCCACATCTCCGGCGCGGCCGGCGGGCAGGGAGGTCGGGCACGCCCGGCCTCCCTGTCCGGTGACGGCTCTGTCGCCTCAGCGGACCCGTGCGGCGATCGGAGAGGGTTCGACCGAGCCCGGATGGAGGATCGCGGCGAGCGCCTCGACGCCGTCGATGAGCCGAGGCCCCGGCCGGGCGAAGGAGCCGTTCGCGTCCACCGCCCACACCGGCACCCCGGGAGGGAGCCAGTCCAGCGCCGCCTCCGCCAGCGGCAGGCTGCCGTGCAGGTCGTAGCCGCATGGCGCGCACACCACGACCTCCGGTGCGGCCGCCGCGACAGCAGAACGGTGGACCTGCACGGACTTCTCGCCGGCGCTCCCGAGGACGTCCACGCCGCCGGCGAGCGCGATCATGTCCGGCACCCAATGGCCCGGCGCGTACGGCGGGTCGGTCCACTCCAACACCGCCACGCGGGGCGGGGTGCGGCACGCGACCGCCGTACGCACGTGGTTCAGCCGCGTCCGGAGGTCGGCGACCCGTGAGGCCGCCTGCTCCTCGTGGCCGGTGGCACGCCCCAGCGTCAGCACGGACTCCAGGACCTCCTCGAGGGTGTGGGGGTCGATCGTCAGCACCTCGGCACGACAGCCCAGGTGCGTGAGCGCGTCGTCCACGACGGAGACGTCGACGGCGCACACGGCGCAGAGGTCCTGGGTGACGACGAGATCCGCGTCGAGGCCCGCCAGCGCACCGGCGTCGAGGTGGTAGAGGTCGTCCCCGCGCTTCATGGCGGCGGCGACGAACTCGTCGATCTCGCTGCTCGAGAGGCCCTCGGGCATCGCGCTGGTCGAGACGACCCGCCGCGATCGCGCCTCGGCGGGGTGGTCGCACTCGAAGGTCACACCCACGACATCGTCACCGGCGCCGATGGCGAAGAGGATCTCCGTGGTGGAGGGCAGCAGCGACACGATCCGCACAGGCGTGAGCCTACGGTGCTTGGATCGAGGCGTGAGCGAACCGGCGATCGAGGTGGTGGCAGAGGTCTGGGCCGGCCGCGACCTGTCAGGCCAGCGGTTCACCGACACCTCGTTCCTCGATGTGGACCTCAGCGAGGTGACCGCGGACGGTGCGATCTTCGAGGCGTGCGCCTTCCGCGACGGTGAGCTGGACGGCGCCCGATTCACCGACACCGCCTTCGTGCGCTGTTCGTTCGCCCGGGTGAGTCTCGTGGGCACCAGGTTCGAGCGGTGCAAGCTCGTCGGCTCGCTCTTCGACCGGTGTCGGTTCAGCCGGTTGGAGGTCGCGGGCGGGTCGTGGGCGTTCGTGGGGCTGGTCGGCGCCGACCTGCGGCGGACGCGCTTCACCGACGTCGCGCTCACCGAGGCCGACCTGACCGGTGCGCGGCTCGACGACGCCACGCTGCGCCGCGTCGACCTGCGCGGGGCACTGCTCGACCGCGCGTCCCTCATCCGTGCCGACGTTCGCGGCAGCGACCTCGGCGGGCTCGACCCGCGGACCGCCCGTCTCGCAGGCGCGCTGGTGGACGTCGAGGGCGCGATCGCCCTCGCCGAGGCGTTCGGGGTGGAGGTCCGCCCGGCCGACGCTCACGATGCCTGAGGACCGCAAGGCGGATGGAGGGTGGCCAGCGCCGCCCGGACCACCTCGCCCGGGATCTTGAGCACCTCGCGATCCCAGGTGAGCAGGCCGTTCAGCTCGTCCTCGACGTCGGAGAGCTGGGTGTAGACCGTGGCGGCGAGCCCACGAGGCACGGTGGGTGCGAGCACGTCGCGGTGCAGGGCGAGGAAGGCCGCGGCGAGCTCGTCGGGGGTGTCGTGGTGCCGGTAGCCGTACTCGCGGTCGCTCCAGTCGTGGCCCGGGACGCGGAGGCTGTGGCCGCCGTACTCGGTGAGGGCGACGACGCGCCGGTCGCGGCGGCCGCCCCGGCTCCACCGCCGTCGCGACGGCATCCGCCAGGGACGGACGTAGCGATGGAAGCTGCGGATGTCGCCACCGCCCTGGTCGACCCAGCCGCTCACGGCGTTCACCGGACGGCTGGGGTCGAGCGCCCTGATCTCGGCGGCGACCTCGTTGGCGTCGAACTGCCCCCACCCCTCGTTGAACGCCGTCCACACCGCGACGCTCGGAGCGTTGCGGAGCAGGGCCACCGTGCGCCGCACCTCCTCGCGGAACTCGGCGCGGCAGGCGGCGTCGTCGCGGTGGTAGACCCCGTGCAGGCGGTCGGGGATCGGGACCGGCCAGCGCGCCGGCAGGTTGCTCACGAGGTGGCGGTAGCGGCCGCCGCCGTTGACCATGTCCTGCCACACCAGCATGCCGAGCCGGTCGCAGTGGTGGTACCAGCGCAGCGGCTCGATCTTCGCGTGCTTGCGCAGCACGTTGAACCCGAGCCCCTTCATCGTGACGATGTCGTGCACCATCGCATCGTCCGAGGGGGGAGTCAGCAGCCCGTCCGGCCAGTAGCCCTGGTCCAGCACCCCGATGTGCTGCAGGGGCTCGCCGTTGAGGAGCAGGACGCCGTCGCGGACCCCCACGGTGCGCAGTCCGGCGTACGTCTGCACGGTGTCCTCGCCGACCGTCACCTCGAAGCGGTGCAGCCACGGGTCCTCGGGGCTCCACCGCCGCGGCTCCTCCGGGACGACCGTGCGACGATGCGAGCCGCCGTCGCTGGTGCGTGCGGTCACCTCGAAGCAGTTGTGGTCGAGATCGGGCTCGATGACCAGGTCCTCGATGAAGACGGCGGGCACGGGTTCGAGCCACACCGTCTGCCAGATGCCGGACTGCGCGGTGTACCAGATGGTGCCGCGCTCCAGGCGCTGCTTGCCGCGGGCGTGGGGGGCGGTCTCGCTCAGGTCGCGCACGCGTACGACGAGCTCGGCTTCGCGGGTCGCCGCCGTGTCGGCACCCAGCGCGTCGGTGATGTCGAGGGTGAACGGCAGGTAGCCGCCGGTGTGGCTGCCCACCTCCCTCCCGTCCACCCACACCGTGGCGTGCTGGTCGACCGCGCCGAAGTGGAGGAGCAGTCGCCAGCCCGGCGGGCGCGACGGCGGCGTGAAGGTGCGGCGGTAGAACAGCCACTCGTCGGGCTGGAGCTGCCGGCCGACACCGGAGAGCGGCGCCTCGGGGGAGAACGGAACCACGATCCGACCGGCCCACCGCTCCGGCAGCTGCGGCGAGGAGGCGAAGGTGTGCTCCCAAGGGCCGTTCAGGCTCCTCCACGCGGGGCGGACGAGCTGCGGCCGGGGGTGCTCGGGCCATGGCGAGTCCGGATCCAGGGCGCGTCCCCACCGCGTCGACATCGCCATGGCCGCAATGTAGGGCGTCGTCCCGCTGCCGCTGTGTCACACCTTCGCAACAAAGCGCCCGCTTAGGGCGCGGCCGCCCCCTCAGCGGCGCCGGTGTGCCTAGTGTGGCGCCCATCACACCGCGCGGTAGCGGTCGACGACGCCGAGGAGTGCCATGCCGGGCCTGTCCGTGCGGGACGTGGGGGTGACGTTCGGGGGCCTCACGGCACTGACCGAGGTGTCCTTCGACGTGCCTCCCGGTTCGGTGGTGGGCGTCATCGGTCCCAACGGGGCGGGCAAGACGACGCTCTTCAACGTCATCAGCGGCTTCGTCCGCCCGACCGCCGGCGCGCTGGAGTGGGAGGACCGGCCGTTCACTCCCCGCCCCGACCGGCTCACCCGGCAGGGCATCGCGCGGACGCTGCAGTCGGTGGGCCTGTTCCCGGGCATGACGGCGCTGGAGAACGTCATGGTGGGTGCGGCGCACACGCGCCGTGCGGGGTTCGCCAGCGCCCTGTTCGCCGCGCCGCGCAGCGATCGTGACGAGCAGCGGCTTCGTCACGAGGCCCGGTCGTGGCTGCGCCGGCTCGACGTCCTCGATGTCGCCGACCGGCCGGCCGGGACCCTGGCCTATCCCGTGCAGAAGCGGATCGCCTTGGCCCGCGCGCTGGTGAGTCGGCCGCGCCTGCTGCTCCTCGACGAGCCGGCCGGCGGCCTGGGCGCGGAGGACTTCGAGCCGTTGGCGGACCTGATCCGCTCGTTGCCGGCGGCCGAGGAGCCCTGCTCGGTGCTTCTGGTCGAGCACCACATGGACTTCGTGATGTCGGTCTGCGACCGCGTGGTGGTGCTCGACTTCGGACGCTGCGTCGCGGCCGGGACCCCGACGGAGGTGCAGGCCGATCCGGCGGTCGTCGCGGCGTACCTCGGCGCGGAGGTGCCCGACGACGACGGCGGTGCGTCGGTCATCGCCGCGTCGATCGGCTCGGAGAGCGAGGAGCGGCCGTGACGGCTCTGATGGAGGTGCGCGGGCTGTGCGCCGGCTACGGCAACGTGCCGGTGCTGCGCGAGGTCGACCTGTCGCTCGAGCGCGGCACCATCACCGCGGTGCTCGGAGCCAACGGTGCCGGCAAGACCACCCTGCTGCGCACGCTCTCGGGGCTGCTGCGTCCCACCTCCGGCTCGGTCCGGGTCGACGGCACGGACCTCTCCGGCGTACCGGTGGAACGGCTGGTCACCCTCGGCGTCGCCCACGTGCCGGAGGGACGCGGTGTGATCGCGGAGCTCACCGTGGAGGAGAACCTCCGTCTCGGCGGCCTGTGGCGCACCGGTGGCCACGGCGCCCGCGAGACGCGCGCCGCGATGGACGAGGTCTACGAGCTGTTCGAGCCGCTCGCCCGCCGGCGAACCTTCCACGGTCACCAGTTGTCCGGCGGCGAGCGCCAGATGCTCGCGCTCGGCCGCGCCCTGGTCGCGCGACCGTCCCTGCTGCTGCTCGACGAGCCGTCGCTGGGCCTGGCGCCGCCGGTCACCGCGCGCATCATGTCGCTGCTGCGCGGTCTGCGGGACTCGACCGGACTCACGGTGCTGCTCGTGGAGCAGAACGTCCGCAGCGCCCTCACGATCGCCGACCGCGGCGTCGTGGTCGCCCTGGGCCGGGTGGTCGCGGAGGGTGCGGCCGCCGACCTGCAGCGTGACGACACCCTGCAGCACAGCTATCTGGGCTACTCATGACCGCGGCTGCACACGGCCCACGACCTCCCGAGGGGACCTGATGAGCCGCTTCGTCTTCCTCACCTTCAACGGCATCTCCTTCGGCATGATCTACGCCGCCGTCGCGCTCGCGCTCGTGCTGATCTGGCGCACCACCCGGGTGCTCAACTTCGCCCAGGGCGCCATGGCGACGGCGACGGCGTACGTCGCGCTCTCGGTCACCCAGGCCAGCGGCAGCTACTGGCTCGGATTCGCCGCCGCGCTGGTCGCTGGCTTCGTGCTCGGAGCGGTCGTCGAGCTCGTGGCGTTCCGCAAGGTGGAGAATGCGCCACCGCTCAACAGCATCGTCGTGGGCGTCGGGCTGCTGATCTTCATCGAGGCGGTGCTCGGGATGATCTACGGCAACCAGAACAGCCGTGGATTCCCCCCGGCGTTCAGCACCAAGAGTCATGCCGTCGGGGGGACGGCGCTGTTCTCCAACGAGGACCTGTTCACGGTCGGGTCGGTGCTCGTCGTGATGGTGCTCCTCGGTCTGCTGCTCACCCGCACACCGGTCGGCCTGCGGATGCGCGCGGCGGCCTTCGCGCCCGAGGTCGCACGCTTGCTCGGCGTCCGGGTCGGTCGCATGCTGACGCTCGGGTGGGCCCTCGCCGGTGTCGTCGGCGCACTGGCCGGGATGCTCGTGATCCCCAGCGGCCTGGTGATCGTGCCCCAGTCGATGGACGCGGTCTTCGTGCTCGGGTTCACCGGGGCGGTCGTCGGCGGGCTCGAGAGCCCCACGGGAGCGGTCGTCGGCGGCGTGGCGACAGGTCTGGTCCTCTCCTACGCGAGCGGCTACCTGGGCAGCGACCTGACCCTGCTCGCTGCGCTGGTGCTGTTGATCCTCGTGCTGCTGCTGCGGCCCAACGGGCTCTTCAGCGGCACCCGGACGAGGGAGGTCTGACGTGGCGGCTCTCTGGCAGCGGTCCACGCTGCTGCGTCACCTGGCGCTGCTCGTCCTCGGCGTGCTCGTCGTGCTCGGGCTGACCGCCGTCGTGCCGGAGTACCAGTTCGTCCATCTGGGGGTGCTGGGTGCCTACCTGTGCGCCGCCGCCGGGCTCACCGTGCTGATCGGCCTGAACGGACAGATCTCCCTGGGCCACGCCGGATTGATGGCCATCGGCGCCTACGCCTTCGCGCTGCTGCAGGGCCACTTCGCCCACGCCGGTGTCACCGGCTTCTGGGTGCTCCCGCTCTGCCTGCTCACCGGGGTGGCCGCGGCCGCGGTGGCCGGCGGGATCATCGGCATCGCGGCCGCCCGGCTCCGCGGCCCCTACCTGGCCGGCGCCACCCTCGCCCTCGGCGTCGCCCTCCCGCCGATCACCTCGCACTTCTCCGGCGTCTTCAACGGCGACCAGGGCCTGTCCGCGCCGATCGAGGGCGCCCCCGCCAGCCTGGGCTACAACTTCTCCTTCCAGCACTGGCAGGCCTGGATCGGTCTCTTCTGCGCCCTGCTCGTGCTGTTCTTCCTCGGCAACCTCGCCCGTTCGGGCGTCGGACGGCACATGCGGGCCGTCCGCGACAACGAGATCGCGGCCCAGCTCGCGGGGGTGTCGGTGGCTCGCACGCAGATCCTCACGTTCGCCGTAAGCTCCGCGACCGCGGGGCTCGGCGGCTGCGTGCTGGCGATCATGGTCGGCGCCCGACCGGGTGCCTTCGACCTCGTGCTCTCGCTGAGCCTGCTGCTCGCCGTGGTGATCGGTGGCCTGGGCAGCCTGCCCGGGGCCGTCCTCGGCTCCGTGCTCGTGGTCTACCTGGCCAGCTTCATCACCGGCCGGGTCGACGCGCTCGGCATCTCTGCCGCCACCGCCCAGAAGCTCACCGACAACCTGCCGGGCGCGGTGTTCGGCCTGCTGCTCATCGTCGTGATGCTCGCGCTGCCCGGAGGCCTCGCCGCCCTCGTACGACGTATCCGCGTTCCTGTCCCGCGACGCACCACCCAACCCGAAGGAGAACTGTCATGACGCTTTGGACCGGCCGACGAGGCAGCGCCTGCGCTGTCGGCGTCGTCGCTGCGCTCAGCCTGACCGCGTGCGGGAGCGGGGGAGGTGGTGGCAAGGCGGGCAGCAACCCCGCCACCCAGGACAGCAGCGCGCCGGGCGTGACCGCCTCCTCGATCCTGCTGGGGACCACCCAGCCGCTGACCGGCCCAGCCGCTCCTGGCTACTCCAAGATCAGCGCTGCCATGAAGGCCTACTTCGACTTCGCCAACGCCAACGGCGGCGTGAACGGCCGCAAGATCACCCTGAAGATCGAGGACGACGGCTACAACCCGAGCACGACGGTCACCAAGACCAACGACCTCGTGCTCAAGGACAAGGTCTTCGCCCTCGTCGGCGCCCTCGGCACCCCGATCCACACCGCGGTGCTCGACTTCATCAAGCAGAACAAGGTGCCCGACCTGTTCGTGTCCTCAGGCAGTCGGAGCTGGAACCAGCCGCAGACCTATCCGACGACGTTCGGCTGGCAGCCCGACTACACCGTCGAGGGCAAGGTCCTCGGCGACTACATCAAGAAGAACTTCGCCGGCAAGACCGTGTGCAGCTTCGGGCAGGGCGACGACTTCGGCAAGGACGGCGCCCAAGGCGTCGAGCTGACGCTGGGCAAGGGCTCGCTGAAGTCGACGCAGACCTACACCCCCACCAACCAGAACGTCGCTCCGCAGGTGGGCGCGTTGAAGGCGGCCGGCTGCGACGTGGTCACGCTCTTCACCGTCCCGGGCTTCACCGCGTTGACGCTCGGCACCGCGGCCCAGCTGAAGTACGCGCCCCAGTGGGTGATCTCCAACGTGGGGTCGGACATCACGACGTTGCAGGGCTTCCTCAAGGGCGCGACCGCGCCGCTGCTGGAAGGCGCGGTCAGCGACTCCTACATCCCGATCCCGAGCGACACCTCGAACAGCTGGATCAAGCTGTTCCGCAAGGTCAACGCCCAGTACAACAACAACGCGCCCTTCGACGGCAACGTCGAGTACGGCATGGCGATGGCCTACACCACCCTGCAGGCCCTGCAGGCGGCCGGCAAGAACCTCACCCGCGGCTCCCTCGTCGCGGCGGTGGAGAAGGGCGGGTTCACCGGGCCCGGCCTGGTCCCGTTCCGGTACTCCCCGAGTGACCACTCCGGCTACGGCGGGACGCAGGTCGTCGTGATCAAGAAGGGCGTCGCCACCCCCACCGGCCCCGTCTACACGACCGACGACACCAACGCGCCGCTCAAGGAGTACACGACCAAGCAGCCTGCTGCCCCGGCAAACGGGCTGCCGCAGAGCTGAAACGGCTCTCCACGAGGCGCCTCCCACGAAGAACGGCCGGCCACGACGTGAGTCGTGGCCGGCCGTCGCCGTCGGAGCTGCGGACAGCTCTTACCAGTAATGCGCTCGCGGACCGACCGAGCGGCCCATGGACCCCAGGATCCACAGGATCGCTCCGACCACCACAAGGATGATGCCGATCGTCCACAAGATGGGAATGTGGAAGATCGCGCCGAGAATCAACAGGATCACGCCGAGGATGATCACCTCGCGCCCCCCTCTCTCTGACAGGTCCGACCGGGGTAGGTCGTCTGCCACCACGGTTCCCGCACCGCGACGCCGTGAAACCCGGTGGAGTGCGGGAGCGCAGGAGTCGTCAGGCGGGGAACGCCACGCCGGTGTTGGCGTGGCAGCGGTATCCGAACGGGTTCTTGGCGAGGTACTGCTGGTGGGCCGGCTCGGCGTAGTAGTACGTCGGCGCCGGCGCGATCTCCGTGGTGATCGCCCCCAGGCCCCGGCGGGTCAGCTCCTCGGCGTATCGCGCGGTCAGCTCGCGCGCCACCTGCTCCTGCTCGGGGGAGGTGTAGTAGATCGCCGAGCGGTACTGCGTGCCGATGTCGTTGCCCTGCCGCATCCCCTGCGTGGGGTCGTGCACCTCGAAGAACTGCTTGACCAGGTCGGCGTAGGCCACCGTCGAAGGGTCGTAGACCACCCGCACCGACTCGGTGTGCCCGGTGCGGCCGGTGCAGACCTCCTCGTACGTCGGGTGCGGGCTGATGCCGCCGGAGTAGCCGACGGACGTGGACCACACGCCCGGCATCTGCCAGAAGATCTCCTCGGCACCCCAGAAGCAGCCGAGGCCGAACAGCGCGACCTCCAGGCCGTCGGGAACCTCGTCGGTCACGACCGGCGCATCGAGGACGACGTGCCTCTCCGGCAGCGGGTAGGAGTAGCTGTCGCGGCCGGGAAGCGCGTTCGCCGGCTCGACGAGCTCGGTCTTGGTGCGGTGGAACAGCATCCGGGTCTCCTCTGCGTCGGGCGTGTCAGTGGTTCCAACAACGGCCGTCTCGGGATCGTTCCCGCTCAGGTCTAGGGTCGCTGGCATGACTCAGCAGCACTCGACGTCCTCCCGGGACAAGACCGGCTTCGAGACGCGTGCGATCCACGCCGGCTACGAGCCCGACCCGACCACCGGGGCGGTCATCCCGCCGATCTACGCCACCAGCACCTACAAGCAGGACGGCGTCGGCGGGCTGCGCAACGGCTACGAGTACAGCCGCTCCGCGAACCCGACACGGACGGCCCTGGAGGGCAACCTGGCGGCGCTGGAGGAGGGGGAGCGCGCGTTCGCCTTCGCGAGCGGGCTCGCCGCCGAGGACACCCTGCTGCGGAGCCTGTGCCGGCCCGGCGACCACGTCGTCATCCCGAACGACGCGTACGGCGGCACCTTCCGCCTCTTCGACAAGGTCGCCAAGGTCTGGGGCCTCGAGCACACCCCGGCGGCGGTCTCCGACATCGCGTCGGTCCGCGCCGCGATCCGTCCCGGTGTCACCACGCTGGTGTGGCTGGAGACACCGACGAACCCTCTGCTCACCATCGGCGACATCGAGGCGCTCGCTGCCGTCGCCCACGACGCCGGTGCGCTGCTCGCCGTCGACAACACCTTCGCCTCGCCGTACCTCCAACAGCCGCTCACGCTCGGCGCCGACGTGGTCGTCCACTCCACCACGAAGTACTGCGGCGGCCACTCCGACGTGGTGGGCGGGGCGCTGGTCGTGCGCGACGCCGACATCGCCGAGCGGGTCGCGTTCCACCAGAACTCCATGGGCGCCGTCGCGGGGCCCTTCGACTCCTGGTTGACGCTGCGGGGGTTGAAGACGCTCGCGGTCCGGATGGATCGGCACTGCGACAACGCCGAGCGCATCGTCGAGTTCCTCACCGACCATCAGGCGGTCGAGTCGGTGATCTACCCGGGGCTGGAGAGTCACCCGGGCCACGACGTCGCGGCGCGGCAGATGCGCCGGTTCGGTGGCATGGTGTCCTTCCGGGTCCGCGGCGGGGAGGAGCAGGCGTTGCGCGTCTGCGAGCGGACCGAGGTCTTCACCCTCGGAGAGTCCCTCGGCGGTGTGGAGTCCCTCATCGAGCACCCGGGCCGGATGACGCATGCCAGCGTCGCGGGGAGCGCGCTCGAGGTGCCCGGCGACCTCGTGCGCCTCAGCGTGGGCATCGAGACGCTGGAGGACCTGCTGGCCGATCTCGACCGGGCGCTGGGGTGACGCACCGGTGAGCGGCCCGGATCCGCGGTTCAGCCTGGCGAACGAGCGGACCCTGCTCGCCTACCAGCGCACCGCGATCGGCCTGCTCGCCGCGGCGATCGCGGTCGCGCAGTTCTTCGGCAGCAGCCTCACGGTGGCCGTGCTCTCCGTGGGGCTCGTCGTCGCGGCGTTGGTCGCGGGGATCGGCGGCTACCTGCGCTTCCAAGCCGTCGAGCGCGCGATCCGGAAGGGGTCGGACGCCCCCGCGTCGTACGTCGCCCCGCTGATGTCGATGATCACCGTGCTGTGTGTCGTGGCAGCGGCGGCCTACGTCGTGACGCGGCTGTGAGCCCGCCGCTGGTCCTCTGCGTGGACTTCGGGTCGACGTTCACCAAGGCCGTGCTGGTCGACACCGACCGCGCGCGGGTCGTCGGGCGGGCGGTGCACCGGACGACGGTCGACACCGATCTGATGGACGGCTTCGAGGCGTGCCGCGCCGAGCTCGCCCTCCACGCGCCACAGGTCACGTCGGCGACCGCGCTCGGCTGCTCCTCGGCCGGCGGCGGCCTGCGGATCGCCGTCGTCGGGCAGGAGGAGCTCGTCACCGCTGAGGCCGGGCGGCGGGTGGCGCTGTCCAGTGGCGGCCTCGTCGTCGGCGTGCTGAGCCACCCCTACGGCGCCGGTGCCTGGGACGCCATGGCCGCCGAGACGCTCCCGGACGTCGTGTTGCTCACCGGAGGCACCGACGGCGGCAACGCCGCCCCGTTGCGAGCCGCCGCAGCGGAGCTGGCAGCGGGCCGCTGGCGAGGCCCCGTCGTCCTCGCCGGCAACAGCTCCGTGCGGGAGGAGCTGGCAGCGACCCTCCTGGCCGCCGGGTTCCCCGTGATCCCGGCCGACAACGTCGTGCCCCGCATCGGGGAGCTGTCCCCGGAGTCGGCGCGCGCGGCGATCCGGCAGATGTTCCTCGCCCACGTGATCGGCGGCAAGCAGCTCAGCGCCGACGGCCGCTTCGCCGCAATGGTCCGTGGCGCGACGCCGGACGTCGTCCTCACCGGCGTCGAGGTCCTCGCCGGCGAGGTCGGTGGTGGCGGCGTCGCGGTCGTCGACGTCGGAGGGGCCACGACCGACGTGCACTCGGTGGTCCCCCTCGACGCCGAGACCTCCCAGCTGCGCCGCGACGTCGTCGCCGTCACGCCGGTCACCCGCACGGTCGAGGGCGACCTGGGCATGCGCTGGAGCGCCCCGACCACGGCGCTCGCGGCCATCGAGCTCGGCCGGGCTCCGGAACCGCTGCGCGAGGCAGCGGCCCGCCGGCGTCGAGACCCCGGCTTCCTTCCCGAGGGCTCGGGGGAGGTGGAGGAGGACCTCCTCCTCGCAGAGGCCGCGATCACCACTGCGGTACGCCGTCACGTGGGCCGGGCGCGGGTCGTCCTGTCGCCCGAGGGCCGGGTGGTGGAGCGCTCCGGCAAGGACCTGCGGGAGGTCGACCTGCTCGTCGGCTCCGGCGGCGTGCTGCGCAGCCACGGCGACGCGGTGGCGCGCCGGCTGCTCGCGGGCGCGACGGGGCCCAGTGCCGAGGGGTGGCAGCAGCCGCGGAGCCCGGCGGTGGTGGTGGATCGGGAGTGCCTGCTGGCCGCCATCGGCCTGCTGGCCGGCGAGGAGCCGGACGCCGCTGCGGGACTGGCCCGCGCGCTGATCGGCGCCGCACTAGCCTGAGCCCGTGGCGAGGGGATCGCGGCGCACGCCGCTGAGTGTGTGGCGGCGACGCCGGTCGGCGAACGACGCTGCGCGCGGCGAGGCGCCCGGGGACGTTTCGGGCGAGATACCGACCGAGATCCGGGGCGAGATCCGCGACGAGGCGCGGGAGGCGGCCCGCGAGGAGGCCCGGGAGGAGGCACGCCGTCAGGCCACCGTGACGGCGCAACGGGAGTCCGAGGAGCGCCTGCGCCAGTGGATCGCCCAGCAGTGGGCGGAGGTCCGCGCGGCGCGCCAACCACGGGAACCGCGCATCGATGCCGGGCCCTCGAACTTCGCCCCGGCGCAGGTGCCCTACGGTGTCGACCTCGCGGCCGCCTGGGCGTGGCGCTTCATCGTCATCGCGGTCGCCGGCCTGATGCTGCTCTACGCCGTGCGGTTCTTCGCGCTGGTGGCGCTGCCGCTCGCCGTGGCGCTCTTCCTCGCCGCGCTGCTCCTGCCCGTCGTGGACCTTCTCGAGCGCCGCTTCCGGCTGCCGCGCTCGTTCGCCTCGATCGTGATGGTGCTCCTCACCCTCGCCGTGATCGGACTGCTGCTGACGTTCGTGGGGCAGCAGGTCAGCGCCGGTGTGGACAACCTGTCCGGCCAGGTCGTCAACGGCTTGGAGCAGATCCGGGACTGGCTGCGGACCGGTCCGCTGCACGCCTCGGACTCGCAGATCAACGACTTCATCCGCAACGCCCAGGACCTGGTCAAGAAGCAGGGGCAGGATCTGACCGGCAAGGTGGCCGAGATCGGCACGGCCGTGGGGCATGTGATCGCGGCGTTCTTCATCGTGCTCTTCTCCTCCTACTTCTTCCTCGCCGACGGTCGGCTGATCTGGGCCTGGATCGTGCGGCTCTTCCCGCGTACGGCGCGGCTGCGGGCCGACGCCTCGGGTCAGGTCGCCTTCCGCTCGCTGACGCAGTTCGTCCGTGCGACGGTGCTGGTCGCGGGCACCGACGCCATCGGCACGATGATCGGTGCGGCGATCCTGGGCCTGCCGTTCGTGGGCGCGATCGGTGTGCTGGTGTTCCTCGGCGCCTTCGTGCCGATGATCGGAGCGACCCTGTCGGGCACCGTGGCGGTGCTGGTGGCGCTGGTCGCCAAGGGCCCCATCGTCGCGCTGATCATGCTGGGCGTCGTCATCGCCGTGCAGCAGCTCGAGGCGCACGTCCTCCAGCCGTTCCTGATGGGCCGGTTCGTCTCGGTCCACCCTCTCGGCGTGATCGTCGCCATCGCGATGGGCGTGATCGTGGCGGGCATCCCCGGGGCGCTGGTCGCCGTACCGCTCGCGGCCGCGCTCAACGCGATCGTGCAGTACCTCGCCGAGGAGACCCGCATCGGGGAGGACGCCGAGGAGGCGGCGCAGGAGGACCGCGCTCCCGATCCGGCCCTCGCAGACCCGGGGGCCGACCCGGCGGCGATGGACACGGCCGGAGCCGAGTCCCTCGAGGACTGAGTGGGAGCGCCGGCGCCCTACGCTGCCCTCATGACGATTCCTCGGGTGACCCTCGACGACATCGTGTCCGCAGCAGCACTTCTCGACGGGGTGGCCATCCGCACGCCCATGGAGGAGTCGCGATGGTTGTCCTCCCTCGCCGGCGGCCCGGTGCACCTCAAGTGCGAGAACCTGCAACGGACCGGATCCTTCAAGATCCGCGGCGCGTTCGTGCGGATGAGCCGCCTCACCGCGGAGGAGCGCGCCCGCGGCGTCGTGGCGGCCTCGGCGGGCAACCACGCCCAAGGCGTCGCGCTGGCGGCGCGGATGCTCGGCATCAAGGCCACGGTCTTCATGCCCGAGGGAGCGCCGATCCCCAAGCTCAACGCGACGCGTGGCTACGGGGCCGAGGTCGTGTTCCACGGCGCGACGATCGACGAGGCACTCGTCGAGGCGCTCGCCTTCTCCGAGCGCACGGGCGCGGTGCTGATCCACCCCTTCGACCACCGCGACATCGTCGCCGGACAGGGCAGCTGCGGGCTGGAGATCCTCGAACAGGTCCCCGACGTGCGCACCGTCCTCGTGCCGACCGGCGGCGGTGGGCTGATCGCGGGCATCGCGACGGCACTCAAGGCGCTGCGGCCCGAGGTGCACCTGGTCGGCGTGCAGGCCGAGCGCGCTGCGGCGTACCCGCCCTCACTCGCCGAGGGCCGCCCGCTCGCGCTGGCCTCGATGAACACCATGGCCGACGGCATCGCCGTCGGACGGCCCGGCGACGTGCCGTTCGAGGCGATCACGGCCTACGTCGACGAGGTCGTCACGGTGTCGGAGGAGATGATCAGCCAGGCGCTGGTGCTGCTGCTCGAGCGCGCCAAGGTCGTCGTCGAGCCCGCTGGCGCCGTGGCGGTCGCCGCGCTGCTGCAGCGCCCGACCGCCTTCGCCCTGCCGGCCGTGGCGGTGCTCTCCGGAGGCAACGTGGACCCGCTGCTGCTCGGCAAGCTGATCCGGCACGGCATGGCGGCGGCCGGCCGCTACCTGCAGCTGCGGGTGCGGATCCCCGATCGCCCCGGTGGACTGGCGCAGCTGCTCGGCGAGCTCGCCGAGGCCCGCGCGAACGTCCTCGAGGTCGTCCACGAGCGCACCTCCACCGCGCTCGACATCGACGAGGTCGAGGTGCTGCTGCAGCTGGAGACCCGCGGCGGCGAGCACGCCGAGACGGTGCTCGCCCGGCTGCGCGACCGGGGCTACCGCGTCGTCTGAGGTCGTGACGAGGCGTCAGCCGCTGTAGGGCACGGCGTCGACGATCTCGACCTTCAGCCGCTTGCCGTTGGGCGCTTCGTACTCCACCGTGTCGCCCACCGAGTGCCCGATGATCGCCGATCCGAGCGGGGACTGCGGGGAGAAGACCTCGATGTCGTCGCCGGCCATCTCACGCGCGCCGAGCAGGAAGGTCTCCTCCTCGTCGTCGCCCTCGAACCGGTAGGTGACCTTCATGCCGGGCTCGACCACGCCGTCGTCGGGGGGCGTCTCGCCGACCTTGGCGCGCTCGAGGATGTCCGCGAGCTGCTGGATCCGACCGTCGATCTTGCCCAGCTCCTCGCGGGCGGCGTGGTAGCCGCCGTTCTCCTTGAGGTCGCCCTCCTCGCGGGCATCGCTGACACGCTGCACGACGGCGGCACGGCCCGGTCCGCGCAGCTCGTCCAACTCGGCCTTCAGCTCGTCGTACTTGGCCTGGGTCAGCCAGACGGCCTCGGTCTCGGTGTGCTGCGTCATGCGCGTTCTCCTCGTCCTACGGACCAACATGCTCGGAAAAAGATCAACGTCCGGTGGCGATCGCGGATCGCAGGTCCACCGGACGGGTAAGGGGCCGATCGTAGCAACGGGTGCCCGAAAGGGGGAGAAGAATGCCGTTCAGCGGGGTCGCTGCTGGCCCGGAGCGGTGCACCCGATCGACTCGATCGAGGTGGGTCGGCGCTCGGTGCGGATGGTGCGCTGCACCGAGAACGACGTCGAGGGCGGATCGGTGATCGTGAAATGGAGCTCGCCGACCACCGTGTGATCGGTCGCCGTGGCGCGCAGCAGGCAGGTCGGGTGGACGTCGATGCTCGCGAGTCGGACCTGCAGCACGGCGGTCGACGCGTGCTCGCCGATCTCGGAGGACTGCAGGCCGGAGGTCACCTGGGGGTCGCTCTGCAACGCGACGGCCCACACCAGCCAGCACAGACCCGCGAGCGCGATCACCAGGCCGCCCCACAGCGGCCACCGCGGGGTCCGTCCGGTGCCGTAGCGCTCGCGCATCAGCGCGCCGGTGGCGTCTGCGTCGGTGGGGGGCGGATTGTCCATCGGGCCCGATCCTAGGATGGCGCCCATGTCCCGCTCCCCGTCCGGTCCGCGTTCCGGCTCCGGACTGCGACTCATGCACGTGCACGCCCACCCCGACGACGAGTCCAGCAAGGGCGCGGCGACCACCGCCAGGTACGTCGCCGAAGGGGTCGACGTGCACGTGGTCACCTGCACCGGCGGCGAGCGCGGCTCGATCCTCAACCCGAAGATGGACCGCCCGGACGTCCTCGCGAACATCACCGAGATCCGCCGCCAGGAGATGGAGCGGGCCCGCGACATCCTCGGCGTCCGGCAGGACTGGCTCGGCTATGTCGACTCCGGCTGGCCCGAGGGCGACCCGAAGCCGCCGCTTCCCGACGGGTGCTTCGGCCTGCTCGACCCGCAGGTCGCGGCCGAGCCGTTGGTGCGGCTGATGCGCAGCTTCCGGCCGCATGTCGTGACGACGTACGACGAGAAGGGCGGCTATCCCCACCCCGACCACATCCAGTGCCACAACGTCACCGTGGCAGCGTTCGATGCGGCCGGCGACCCGGAGCGCTTCCCGGACGCCGGCGAGCCCTGGCAGCCGCTGAAGCTCTACTACCACCACGGGTTCAACCGCCCGCGCACGGTGGCACTGCACGAGGCCATGCTCGAGCACGGCCTGGAGTCGCCGTTCGTGGAGCGCCTGGAGAAGTGGCAGCCCGATCCGGCGCACGACGCACGGATCACCACGCGGGTGCCGTGCGCCGACTGGTTCGGGGTGCGCGACCAGGCACTGCTCGCCCATGCCACGCAGATCGATCCCGACGGCTTCTGGTTCGCGGTGCCGCGCGAGCTGCAGGAGAAGGTGTGGCCGACCGAGGACTACGAGCTGGCGCGGTCGCTGGTGGAGACCGAGCTGCCCGAGGACGACCTCTTCGCAGGCATCCGCGGGCGGCGCGACCTGCTCTGAGGCCGTTGTCGGGGGCGGTGGGCTTCGCCGCACGGGCGTGGGAGAATGGTGTCATGGTCGCCCACCTCGCCCTGCTGCTGACCGTCCTGGTCGACAAGACGCCGTCGCCCAACGACGTCAAGGCCGGCTGGGGCGCCTTCGGCATCTTCATCGCGCTGGCGCTTGCCGTGGCGTTCCTCGGCTGGAGCCTGACCCGTCAGCTCAAGAAGGCCCAGCGAGCCGCCGACGAGGGCCGCTACGCCCCCTCGACCAAGAAGCCGCGCCGCACCACGATCTGATCGTTCGCTGGCGGCTCCACCCGGGGTTCGTGCCTGTCGGTGGCAGGGTGGTGAGGTGCCCAACCGCCTCGCCACCGCGACCAGCCCCTACCTCCTCCAGCACGCCGACAACCCCGTCGACTGGTGGGAGTGGAGCCAGGAGGCTTTCGCCGAGGCCCGCCGTCGCGAGGTCCCGGTTCTGCTGAGCGTCGGGTACTCCGCGTGCCACTGGTGCCACGACGCCGACTAGTTTTTGGCCATCGACGGATTTTCACGAAACCGCAGGTCAGAGGCGTGTTGTGGTTCGCGGCGGTTCACACGAGGACGCCGTTGGACACCGATTCCGGGGCTTCGTGCATCACTTTCGTGCATCATTTTGCCCCCATCACTGGCGACCCAGTGGCACGTCACTCAGCCGCTTCGTCCAGTAACCCGGCCGCCGCTTGGCGTGCGCGACGGCGACGATCCAGAACGTATTGCCCACCACCGTGTAGAGGATCCCGTACTCGGAGAATCGCTCCAGCTGGACCTTCCGCACCTCGGGCAGATCGGGCAGATCTGCATGCTCGTATCGACGATGTGCGAGCGGGAACTTGATCCCCTGATCGCGTGCGTCGAACACGTCGACGGCGAACTCGCGGCCCAAGCCGGGCTGGCGTTCCTCGTACCAGTCGTGGCCCGCCTGCATGTCTCCGACGGCCGCTGGGACCCATCGGGCCTCGAGGTTCACAGGCCGAAGCGCTTGCGAACGTCCTCGTCTGTGAGCCCAACCGTGCTGCCATCGACGATTCCCGTGAGGCGATCAGCGACTTCGTTCGCCCACGCCGCCTCGACCACGACCGGATCCTCGTAGGGGCCATCGGCCTGAACCCACAGATCGTGGGCGAGCTGCCGCTGCTCTTCAGGCGTGAGCTGCTGGCCTGCCTGCTCAAGAAGCTCGGCGACGGTCATGGCGCGATTCTACTCGCGCTATCCGACGGCCCTGCAGATGAGCGGGGTCGGTTCGCCAGACCCCTCTTGAGGTCTCCCGGATCGCGTGCGGACGCGTCGTGAGCTCGCCGCGGAGTGCCGAGTTTTCCAGCGAACCGAGCATGCCGGTGCGACTCTAAGCGGCGAGGGAGGCATCGTGACTGACTGGATCGTGCGTCGATGGGCGCGCTACGGCCATGAGCGCCTGTACGCCGAGACGCCAGGCGGGACCGCGCTCGGTTACCTCGATCTGAAGACCGGTCGCTACCACTCAGACGACCTGAGCAACCTGCCTCTCCTCGAGAAGGCGATCGGCGATCATCTCGCCAGCAGAGCACCCACGGAGAGCGAGCACACCACTCCTGCAGAGACGCCTGACCCAGTCGCTGCTGTGGCTGATCCGGCGCCACGGGTATGGGAGGACATCAGCGGTCACCGAGCCGGGAGCGCGGTTCGCGAGCAGGCGCTCGCCGCGCGTGAGGCGCAGGGCAAGGTTCGGCACTTCCTCGCTCGAGTCCTCGACGTGAAGACCGAGGAGCGTGCCTGGCGGGTCGGCGCTGCCGGTGAGCAGGCCGTCGCCGCACAACTCGCGAAGCTCGGTCCCGGGTGGCGCGTGCTGCACTCGATCGAGGTCGGCGATCGCGGCTCCGACATCGACCACGTGCTGATCGGTCCCGGCGGCGTCATCAGATCAACGCCAAGAACCACCCGAACACGAA
>JBQCCW010000234.1:0-2221 GCA_051961835.1 Marmoricola sp.
GACCCGCCCGACCACACGGTGCTGCGCCGCTACCTCACCCCCGAGTTCACCCGGCACCGGCTGGCCCGCCTCGAGCCGGCCATCCGCGCCGTCGTCGACGCGCGGCTCGACGCCATGGAGGCGGCCGGCCCGGTCGTCGACCTGGTCGAGCAGTTCGCCTTCCCGATCCCGTTCGAGGTCATCTGCGAGCTGCTCGGGCTCCCCGTGGAGGACCGCGCCGAGTTCCGCAAGCTCGGGGTCGCCCGCTTCGACCTGGCGCAGGGCGGCGTCGGCGTGTTCGGCGCCGCCGCGCACACCCGGGACTTCCTCATCCGGTCGGTCGCCGCGCAGCGGGAGAACCCCGGCGACGGCCTGATCGGCGCGCTGCTGCGTGACCACGGCGACGACCTCGACGACGTGACGCTCGGCGGCCTCGCCGACGGGGTGTTCCTCGGTGGCTACGAGACGTCCGCGTCCATGCTCGCCCTCGGCACGTACCTCCTCACCCAGCACCCCGAGGCGATGGAGATGCTCCGCAGCGACGACGCCGCGGCGAGCCGGGTGGTCGAGGAGCTGCTGCGCCACCTGACCGTCGTGCAGGTGGCGTTCATCCGCTTCGCGCGCCACGACCTCGAGCTCGGCGGGCAGCGGATCAAGGCCGGCGACGTCGTCGGGATCTCGCTGCTCGGCGCGAACCGCGACGACCGGCTCACCCCGGGGGCCGACCGGTTCGACCCGACCCGACCCCCGACCCGCCACCTGGCCTTCGGGCACGGCATGCACCGGTGCGTGGGTGCCGAGCTGGCCCGCATGGAGCTGCTGATCGCCCTGCGCGCCCTCGCCGAGCGGTTCCCGCACCTCCGCGTGGCCACCGACCCGGAGCGGCTGGAGTTCCGCAAGCTGTCCGCCGTCTACGGCATCGAGGCGCTCCCGGTGCAGCTGCACGGCCACGCCCTGGTCGACTGTGGCGCCTGACGGCCGGGTGGCCGCACCGCCCCCCAGGCTCCCGTCCGGGTGCACCTCGTCCTCTAGGTTCACAGGGTGAACGCCCTCGCGATCTGCATCGCCGCCGCCTCCGCGGTGGGCTTCGCGCTCTCGTCGTCCTTGCAGCACCGCGCGAACGAGCGGCTCGCCTCCACCCACCGGGGCGGCGGCCACCTCGCGGCGCTGCTTCGGCGCCCGTGGTGGGTGGTCGGCCAGGTCCTCGCCCTCACGTCGTTCACCCTCCACGCGGTCGCGCTCCGCATCGGCCTCATCGTGGTGGTGCAGCCCGTCGTCGTCTCCGGCATCGTGCTGGCCGTCCCGGTGCGCGCGGCGCTCGAGCGCCGGATCCCCGCCATGCGCGAGATCGGCATGGTGGCCCTGACCGCCGCGGGGCTGTCGCTGTTCCTCGTGAGCGCGAACCCGACGGCCCACGACGTCTCACCCCGCACCGGCACCGCAGCCATCGCCACGGCCGTCGGCGTCCTCGCCACGCTGCTCGTCGTGCGCCTGGCCAGGAACCGGCCCGGACTGGCGCGCGCCCACCTGTACGGCGCCGCCGCGGGCCTGCTCTTCGGCCTCACGGCGGGCCTGGTGAAGCTGGCGACCACCATGAGCTCGACCGCGCACGGCCCGGCGGGGCAGCTCTGGGCGCTGCTCACGGCATGGCCGACCTGGGCCGTGGTCGTGGTCGGCATCTCCGGTGTCTCGCTGAACCAGCGCGCCTACCGCTGCGGCCCCCTGTCGGCGTCCATCGCGATCCTCAACATCATCGACGTCCTGGTCGCGATCGGGTTCGGCATCGTGGTCTTCCACGAGCGGCCCGCCAGCAGCGTCCCGGCGGTCCTGGGCCAACTGGTGGGCATCGTGGTGATCGTGGTCGGGCTCCGGGGCGTGGCGCGCAGCCACGCCCTCGACGACGGCGAGGTCGAGGCCGCCCCGGCCGACGCCGCGCGCCGGGGCTGACCCCGGAACCGACCGCTGGTCGCTAGGCGTCCACGTCGGCCATCGCCACGTCCTGGCCGTCGGCCGTGGTCGGGTCGTCCTCGTTGATGGCCTCGACCGCCTCGGTGAGCTCGAGGTCGGAGGCGGCCGGCCGCCGGTCGAGGTGGATCCCCGCGATCATGCAGCGCACCGACCCGCCGGCCAGCTCGAGGGTCGGGAGGTCCCCGGAGACGATCTCGCAGGACTGCTCGATGACGTCGATCTGGTCCTCCCGCAGGCTGCGCCGGGCCCGGCCCGACATGGCCAGGATGTAGCG
>JBQCCW010000235.1:0-8400 GCA_051961835.1 Marmoricola sp.
AGCACCGCGATCCGGTCGCCGAGCCGCACGGCCTCGTCGAAGTCGTGGGTGACGAAGATAATCGTCTTGCCGATGTCGGCCTGCAGGCGCAGGAACTCGGCCTGCAGCTTCTCGCGGGTGATCGGATCGGTGGCGCCGAAGGGCTCGTCCATGAGCATCACCGGCGGGTCCGCGGCCAGGGCGCGCGCGACGCCGGCGCGTTGCTGCTGGCCGCCGGAGAGCTGCCGGGGGAAGCGCTTGGCGAAGACCGCGGGGTCGAGCTGCACGGTCTCGAGCAGCTCCTCCACCCGGGTGTTGATCCGCTTCTTGTCCCAACCGAGCAGCCGCGGCACGGTGGCGATGTTGTCCGCGATCGTCATGTGCGGGAAGAGCCCGATCTGCTGGATGACGTAGCCGATGTGACGGCGCAGCTCGTCGGGCGCGAGGCCGAGCACGTCCTGCCCGTCGATGCGGATGGATCCGCCGGTCGGCTCGATGATCCGGTTGACCATCTTCATCGTGGTGGTCTTGCCGCAGCCGCTCGGGCCGACGAACATCACCAGCTCGCCGGGGTTGATCGTCATCGAGAAATCCTCGACGGCCGGAGCGCTCTGGCCGGGGTAGACCTTGGTGACGCCGTCGAGCTCGATGCTCACTCCCCCGCTGCCGCCGGCGGAGGAGAACAGGTGCTTGCTCTGGTCAGACACGGAGACCCCTCGGGGTGGTGAAGCGGGCGATGAGGATGAAGAGGCCGTCGACGACGAGGGCCAGCAGGACGACGAGCAGGGTGCCGCTGAGCGCGTAGTTGAGCGCGTTGAGCGATCCGAGCGAGGACAGACCCTGGAAGATGTACTGCCCCAGGCCGGGCCCCGCGACGTACGCGCCGATCGCGGCGATGCCGATGGCGAGCTGGGTGGCGACTCGGATGCCGGTGAGGATGATCGGCCACGCCATCGGCAGCTGCACCCGGAGCAGCACCTTCGTGCGGCTCATGCCCATGCCGCGGGCGGACTCGAGCACGTGGGAGGGCACCTCGCGCAACCCGGTGACGGTGTTCCGGACGATCGGGAGCATCGAGTAGAGCACCAACGCGGTGACGGTCGGACCCCAGCCGAGGCCGAAGAGCGGGCTGAGGATCGCGAGCAGCGCCAACGAGGGCACGGTGAGGATCACCGCGGTGGAGGTGACCGCGAGCGTGCGCCCGACGGGACGGTCCCACACCAGCAGCGCGATCGCGATGCTGATGACCGTCGCGATGCCCACCGAGAGCGCCACCACGAGGACGTGATCGATCAGCATCGTGGTGAGGTCGTCGGAACGGCGCTGCACGAAGGTCTCGAAGCCCTGAAGGCCGTGGTACTGGTCCGTGCTCACCGGGCCGAACGCGGCGGCGGTCAGCGAGATCTCCATGTCACCTCCTGTGAAGCGAACGGGTCGGGCGAGGGAACGAGTGACGACGGTCACTCACCGGGCCATGCGGAGGACCCTGGCACCGCCGGATCACGACGCACAACGACTGTTGTCCATATGGCAACAGAAGTCGTACGGTGCGCTCCATGACGTCCGTCCCCGCCGGCCCCCCGGCGGCCTCGTCCCCTCCGCCACGCCGCCGCAACAGCAGCGGCCTGGCCCGCGACCTCGAGCTGCTGGAGTTGTTCGCCGGCCCCGAGGCGCAGCGCGACGGCGGCCTTCGGGTGCTCCAGGTCGCGACGATCCTCGGCCGGGACAAGGCGACGGTCTCCCGGGCACTGGCGACGCTGGCCGACGCGGGACTGCTGCGTCGCGACCCCGAGCGGCTCACCTACGAGCTCGGCCCGAAGCTCTACGCCCTCGCCGCGCAGACCCAGGAGGCGACGCTGGTCCGGCAGGCCCAGCCGCTGCTGCGCCAGATGGCCGCCTCCACCCGGGAGACGACGCACCTGTGCGTGCTGCGGGGCGGCAACGTGCTCACGCTGGTCAGCGAGCTGAGCAGCCAGGTGGTCGGCACGACGAGCTGGGCCGGCACGACCACCGCCGCCTGGCGCACGCCCTCCGGCCGCGTGCTCGTCAGCGACTGGGACCGCGCCTCGGTCGCGTCCTGGTACACCACGCACGGCCACGACGCGGCGTTGGTGAACCCTCCCGGCCCACACGGACCGGGCACGTTCTCGCTCGTCACCGATCCGCAGCCCGACCGTCTGGTGGTGCGCGACCTGGAGACGTTGTACGCCGAGATCGCCCGGATCCGCCAGCGCGGCTACGCCACGTCGGACGCCGAGCTGGAGGACGGTGTGGTCGCCGCGTCGGCCCCCGTTCGAGACGCCGCCGGCAGCATCGTCGCGGCGGTCAACATCAGCGCGCCGAAGTCCCGGCTGGGGGGCCGGCTCGACGAGATGGGACGCTACGTCGCCAAGTGCGCCGCCGTGTTGTCCGAGCACCTCGGTCACCAGACCACACCAGTCAGCTGAGGAGCGCACGGTGATCACCCGGACCGACATCGAGCAGGCCGGAGAGCGGATCGCGGGGCGGGTACGCCGTACGCCGCTCGCGTGCGTCGAGGCGGCCTTCGGGGCACCCGCCTGGTTCAAGCTCGAGTACCTGCAGCACACCGGCAGCTTCAAGGCGCGCGGGGCGTTCAACCGCATCCTCGCCGCGGCCGAGGAGGGCGCCCTCGACCCGGCCGTCGGCGTGGTCGTGGCCTCGGGAGGCAACGCCGGACTGGCGAACGCCTTCGCCGCCCGGGCCTTGGGCGTCCCGGCCACCGTGTTCGTCCCCGAGACCGCGCCGCGGGTCAAGGTCGAGCGGCTCCGGGCGTACGGCGCCGACGTGGTGATGCGCGGCAGCGAGTACGCCGAGGCGCAGGCCGCGGCCGTCGACCACGCGCTGCGGACCGGCGCGGTGTCCTGCCACGCCTACGACCAGCCGGAGATCGCGGCCGGCGCAGGGACTCTCGCCCTCGAGGTGCTCGACGACCTGCCCGACGGCCTCGACACCTTGATCGTCGCGGTCGGGGGCGGTGGACTGATGGCCGGCGTGGCGGCGGCGACCGTGGGGGTCGCCCGGGTGGTCGGTGTCGAGCCGCAGGCGATCCCGACCCTGCACACCGCGCTCGCTAAGGGCGCGCCGACCGACGTGGCGGTGTCGGGCATTGCCGCGGACTCCCTCGGCGCGCGGCGCCGCGGCGACATCGCCTTCGATGTGGCGACCCGCACGGGCGTGGAGTCGGCCCTGGTCGGCGACGACGCCATCGTCGCCGCGCGACGGCTGCTGTGGGAGGACTACCGGATCGTGGTCGAGCACGGCGCCGCCACCGCTCTGGCGGCCCTCACCAGCGGCGCCTACCGGCCGGCAACCGGCGAGCGCATCGTGGTCGTGCTCTGCGGCGCGAACACCGACCCCGGGACGTTGTAGGGCGCCACGTCAGCCCGACGAGACAGGCTGCCCGAGACAGGCCGCCCGACCGCCCGAGCTCCTCACGGTCCACCCAGCAGCCCGTAGCTGTACACACGCCGCCCGTCCTTGACGACGACCACGGTGCTCGTGCCGCGGATGCTTCGCGCTTCGTAGATCTGCCCGTCCCCGAGGGTGTGCCCGCTGAGGACCAGCCTCGCGGGACGCCCGACGCCTCCTCGACTCCGCGGACGTAGTCGCGGCCCTCGAAGTGGATCTTGGGCGGAGCAGACGAGGGGAACACCGTCCACTCCCAGCCGTAGTCGTGGACCTGCTTCACCCGCACAGCACCGGCGACCATCGCCGCCACGATCGCGAAACCGAGCACCGCCAGGAGAGCCGGGCGGAACCGCCTGGACGCGCTCATCGGGAGAGCGCGAGGCGGCATAAGGGACCCGAGAGCCGTCGCCACGGGTTGGGAGCCGTCACGCCACGGCCGTGTTCTCGAGCACCACCGCGAGCGCCTGCCCCACGCCGATGCAAATGGCGGCGACGCCGTACCGCTCCCGCTTCTCCTTCAGTACGCCGGCCAGCGTGCCGATGAGGCGGGCTCCGGAGGCGCCGAGGGGATGCCCGATCGCGATCGCGCCACCCTTGACGTTGACGATCTCCGGGTCGAGCCCGTCGGCCTGCCAGGCGTCGATGCAGGCCAGTGCCTGCACCGCGAACGCCTCGTTGAGCTCGACCGCGCCGACGGCGTCCCAGCCGATCCCCGCCGCCTTGAGCGCCTTGTGCGCCGCCTCGGCCGGCGCGAACCCGAACTCCTGCGGTGCGACGGCGTGGACACCGCGCCCGGCGATCCGGGCCAGCGGGTCGAGGCCGATCGCGTCGCGTGCGGCCTCGGAGCCGAGCAGCACCGCCGACGCGCCGTCGTTGAGCGGGCTGGCGTTGCCGGCGGTGATCGTGCCGTCGGGGCGGAAGGCGGGCTTGAGGCCGGCGAGGGTCTCCGCGGTCGAGTCCGCCCGGATCCCCTCGTCGCGGGTCAGCTCGACGCCGGGGACCGGCACGACGAGGTCGTCGTAGAAGCCGGCGGCCCAGGCAGCCGCCGCGAGCTGATGCGAGCGCACGGCGAAGGCGTCCTGGCGCTCCCGGGTGATCCCGAACCGCTCCTGCAGCTGCTCGTTCGCCTCGCCGAGCGAGACCGTCCACTCCGCCGGCATCCGCTCGTTGACGAGGCGCCAGCCCAGTGTCGTCGACACCAGGGTCTCGTTGCCGGCGGGGAAGGGCCGGGAGGGCTTCGGCAGCACCCACGGGGCCCGGGTCATCGACTCCACTCCCCCGGCCAGCACCACGTCGGCGTCGCCCGTCTCGATCGTGCGCGACCCGATCATCACCGCATCGAGGGAGGAGCCGCAGAGCCGGTTGATCGTCGCGGCCGGGACGCTGACCGGCAGACCGGCGAGCAGCACCGCCATCCGGCCGACGTTGCGGTTGTCCTCGCCGGCCTGGTTGGCGCACCCCCAGTACGTCTCGCCGATCCGCGCCGGGTCCAGGGACGTCGTGGCGAGCAGCCCGGCGATCGCGGCCGCGGACAGATCGTCGGGGCGTACGCCGGCCAGGGCGCCGTTGAAGCGCCCGAACGGGGTCCGCGCCGCGGCGTACACGAAGGAGGTCATAGCGGCACGCTCATGCGCGCTCAGCCACGGATCGGATCACCGAGAGCTTCGCCGCCACCAGCGCCCGCACCAGGTCGTCGGGCAGCGGCGTGTCGACGGCGAAGTGCAGCGATCCGGCGGTGTGCTCATAGCCGCTCAGTCGCTCGCCCAGCGTCGCCAGCACCTCCCCGCTGTGCGGCAGGTAGGCGAGGTGGTGTTTGAAGGCGGCGAAGCCGGCCACCACCTTCCCGTCGACGCGGAAGGCCGGCATCCGATAGGACAACCCCTCCTCCGCCTCGGGGACGACCGCGCGGATCGACCGCCGCAGCGCCTCCAGGGTGCTGCGCTTCGGCTCCTCGAGATTCGCCAGGTAGGCGTCGACCTCGTCGCTGCTCACCCGGTGATCCTCCCGCGTCGCCGCGTCGGCGGCTACTTCGAGGGCTGCGGCACCGTGCAGTTGTGCACCTTCGGGTTGACGCCGGCGTAGTTCAGGGGCCCGGCGACGATCGTGACGACGATCGTGCCGAGATGGGCGCAACTGCTGTTGTTGCTCTTGTAGTAGCCCCGCTGCCCGGCCGCGAAGGCCCCGATGATCAGCCAGATCACCACGATGACGGTTCCGATACGCATGATCCCCTCCTCGGAAGGGAGTCTGCTCCACGGAAGGCGGGTCCAAACGCGAACGCTCGACGATCGAGCTGGGGCACCGCACTCCCAGCATCTGATGCCCTCGGCGCCGCGCAGGTCAGGTGAGGCGCTCCGGCGCGGCGCCCGCGTCGCCGGCCGCGACCTTCCGCCAGAATCGCAGGGCCGTGCGCTCCAGCTCGCGGCCCAGCTCCAGCGGCACCAGCCGGTGCCCGAGGTCACCGGGCTCCGCGGCGGTGAACCGCTCACCGATGGCGTCGAGCTCGGCCAACCGCTCCTCGTGCAGGCGCACCTGCTCACGAGCCAGCTCGGTCACGTTGCCCGGCTCGCCGAGCTCGGCGAAGAACAGCTTGAGCTCGGCCGGGTTGCGCAGCTGGAAGGCCTCGCCGACCGGCTCGGCGAGCCACTGCCGCACAGCCCGGCGGCCGGCGTCGGTGACCGAGTAGATCTTGCGCCGCCGGCCACCCGCCTCCTGGTCGACCGCCAGCAGCCCGGCGCCGACCAGCCGCTCGGGCTCGTCGTAGAGCTGGGAGTGCGGGAACGGCCAGAAGTAGCCCACCGACCGGCCGACGGCGCGCTTGAGGTCGTAGGGGGTGGACGGCCCGCGCAACCCGATGAGGCCGAGCACGACGTACGAGGTCGGCGAGAGCCGCGGGGCCGCGTGCGGGCCGTCGCCGGCCTTCGCGTCGCTCCCCGCATCTCTTGACACGGTCCGAACCGTACCGTACGTTTCCGATGCTCGATAGTCCGATCCGGACGATGATCCCGCACCCTCTCGTGGAGCTCGAGCACTGACCCCTTCCTCCTCAGGAGACGCCTCATGGCAGACCGACTGATCGAGACCCGTTCGATCGACTTCGTCCCCCTGCCCGAGCGCCACGGCAAGACGTGGCACCTCGGGACGCTGTGGTTCATGGTCAACGCCCAGGTCGCCGCACTCGCGGTGGGCCTGATCGGTCCGGCGATCGGCGCCACCTTCGTGACCTCGTTCAGCGGCATCGTCGCGGGCGTCCTCTTCGGCACGTTCTTCATGGCCTTCCACTCCGCGCAGGGGCCGCACCTCGGACTGCCGCAGATGATCCAGTCCCGCGCCCAGTTCGGGTATCTCGGCGCGCTGGTCCCGATGGGCCTGGTCGTGCTGATGCTGGTCGGCTTCAACGTGTTCAACTTCGAGCTCTTCGGCGAGGTCGTGCACAGCACCGGTGCGGCGCCGGACTCCTGGGGCGTTCCGCTCGCCGCGATCCTCGCGGTCACGATCGCCGCAGTCGGCTACCACTGGATCCACCAGCTCGAGCGGTGGCTGGCATACCTGTTCCTGCTGCTCTTCGGCGTGCTCACGCTCAGCGCGCTGCTCACCCTCCACCTGCCGGCCGCCCAGCTCGCACTCTCCGGATTCGACGTCGTGCCGTTCCTGGTGATGTTCGGCATCACCGCGGGATGGCAGCTGGCCTGGGCGCCCTATGTGTCGGACTACTCCCGCTACCTGCCGCCCACCGTCGGGCACAAGGCCCCGTTCTGGTGGTCCTACGGGGGGTCGGCGCTCGGCGCGATCTGGCTGATCGGACTCGGCAGCTACCTGGGCGCCGCGTTCCCCGGCGCGGAGTCACTGGGCTCGCTGCGGCAGGCGGGCAACGCGGTCTTCGACGGGTACGGCGAGACGATCCTGCTCTACTCCCTCACCGGCCTGGTCGCGGTCTCCGCGATCAACCTCTACACCGCCAGCCTCACCGTGCTGTCGATGGTGGGGTCGGTGCGAGCCGGCGTCGGGTCCCCGCGCGGCCGGCTGCTCACGCTCGTCGTGTGTGGTGCCGTCGACCTGATCCTCGCCGAGTTCGCCCCCGGCGACTTCCTCACGAACTTCCACAACTTCCTGCTCCTGCTGCTCTACTTCATGATCCCGTGGACGGCGGTGAACCTGCTCGACTACTACGTCGTGCGCCGCAGTCACTACGACATCGACCAGCTGTTCCAGCCCCACGGGATCTACGGCCGCTGGTCGATGCCCGGCCTGGTCTCCTACGCGGCCGGCTTCCTGGCCATGGTCCCGTTCTTCAGCGTCTCGGGCCTGTACGTCGGACCGGTCGCCAAGGCCCTCGGAGACGCCGACATCGCGATCTTCGTCGGCCTGGTGGTCGCCGGCGGCTGCTACCTGCTGCTGACCCGACGGGCGCGTGTGGCGGGACAGCCTCGGCGCGCCGTCGCGCCGGACACGGTGGGAGCGCTCCGATGACCCCCGCGCAGAGCATCACGGCGGCCACCGAGCTCGCGACGGCCGACGACTGGTTCTCCCTCGAGCGCCGCGTCGGCTGGGTGGATGTGGACTCGTCGGGGGCCTACCAGTTCACCACCGCCATCCGCTACGCCGAGGAGTGCGAGATCGCGATGCTGCGCGAGCTGGGCATCCTCGACCTGCTCTATCCGCACCTGCCGCGTGTGTCGGTCCACGCCGACTTCATCCGGCCCTGCCACTTCGACGACCTGGTGAGCGTCCGGGTCCGGGTGGAGTCCCTCGGCAGCTCCTCCCTCACCTTCGGGTTCCGCCTGGAGCTGCCGGGGAACGTGCTCTGCGCCGCGGGCCGCACCAGCGTGGTCCACCTGGGCCCGGAGGGGACCCCCACGCGGGTCCCCGACCAGGCACGGGAGGCACTCTCGGCCTACACCGCACCCCGCGACACGGTCGGAGGCAGCGATGGCGACGTCTGATCGGCGCGCCTGGCTCCCGGCCACCGGCACCGCGGATGACCTCGTCGAC
>JBQCCW010000236.1:0-2168 GCA_051961835.1 Marmoricola sp.
TGGCGTCGTTGAGCAGCGACTCCCCCTCGAGGATCGTGACGATGCGCCGCGGTAGGCCGATCCGGCGACCGATGGCCGTCGCCGCCACCGCGTCGGGAGGCGCCACGACCGCGCCGATCGCGAAGGAGGCGGACCAGCTCACGCCCGGCAGCAGCGCATGCACCAGGAAGCCGATGCTCAGTGTCGTGACCGCGACGAGCCCGATCGAGAGCAACAGAATGCTGCGCCGGTTGGCGTTGAAGTCGACCAGCGAGGTGTTCAGCGCGGCCGAGTAGAGCAGCGGCGGCAGCATGCCGAGCAGCACCACTTCGGGCTCGAGATGCACCGCTGGAATGAACGGCAGGTAGGAGGCGACGATTCCGACCACGATCAGGATCAACGGCGCCGGCAGGTCCGCCCGCTTGCACAGAGCCGAGACGGCCAGAACCGTCGCGATCAGGCTGACGAGTCCCAGGACGACGTGCACGGACCCATCATCTCCGATCAGCCCCGCAGCGACGTGTCGAGGTCGCGCCGGTTGTCTCGTCGTACGACGGCCTCGACGACCTCGATGCCACCGTTGGGGCTGGCGAGGGCGTGGGCCAGCTCGGCCCGGTCGGTGACCCGCCAGTGCGGCACGCCGTACCCCTGGCACAGGCCCGCGAGGTCGGCGCGGTGCGGGGTGCCGAAGAGCTTCTCGAACCGGTCCGCGAACGGAGGGCCCCCCTGCTCGAGGGTCGCGAAGATCGAGCCGCCGTCGTCGTTGGCCACCACGATCGTCAGGTCCGGACGCTCCTCGTCCGGCCCGATCAGCAGCCCGTTCAGGTCGTGCAGGAACGTCACGTCGCCGACGTGGAGCAGCGCCCGGGTGGTGTGCGGGCGGCCGAGCACGGCACCGATCGCGCTGCTCAGGGTGCCGTCGATGCCGGCGAGGCCACGGTTGGCGAGCAGCAGCCGCCGCTCGCCGACGGGGTAGGGCCGCGCCATCAGGTCCAGGTCGCGGATCGGGTTGCTGGCCCCCACGAACAGCAGGCCGCCGGCGGGTACGGCGGCGTTCACCTCCGCTGCGACGTCGTAGGCCGTGAGGCCCGGCTGCTCGGCCACGAAGGCGTCGAGACGCGCCGACAGCGCCTCGTCGGCGGTGCGCCACTCCTCGAACCACGCCGGGTCGTCGGGACCGCTCACCGTGACCGCGTCGTGCTCGGCGCTCACCGCGAAAGGCCGTCCGGGCCAGCGGCCCCGCGCCCGAACGGAGACCACCTCGACGTCCTCGCGCGCGAGCAGCCGGCTGACCGGTCGCGACAGCGTCGGGTGCCCGCACACCACCACCCGCTCGATCCGCTCGGCGAGGGGCGTGCCGAGCAGCAGCCGGTAGGTGCGGATCGGGGTGCGGCCGTTGCGCGACCCGCTCGTGGGCTCGGCCAGCAGCGGCCACCCGGCGTCCTGGGCGAGGATCCGCGCCGGCGGTCCCGCGTCGTCGCCGGCCACCACCACGGTCCGCGGCCCCAGCGCCAGCACGTCGGGTTGCGCCCTCTGGCCGCGCGAGTCGCCCGCCGTGGTCGCCCGCGTCGCGCCGCGTGGTGGCGCGGCGTCGGGGACCAGCGGCTCGGTGAGCTGCACGTTGAGGTGGATCGGCCCGTCGGGGAACCAGGCCGCGTCCAGCGCATCGGCATCGGGGCCCTCGAGGTCGACCGAGCTGGCCGCCTCGCCGAAGAGCCGGACCTGGTCGGTGGTCTGGTTCGCGCCCGTGCCGCGTAGCGACGCCGGCCGGTCGGCGGTCACCGCGACCAGGGGTACGCCGGCCTGCGCCGCCTCGAGCACCGCCGGGTGGAGGTTCGCGGCGGCGGTGCCCGAGGTGGTGACGACCGCGACCGGCCGGTGCGAGGTCTTCGCGATCCCGAGGGCGAGGAACGCGGCGCTGCGCTCGTCGATGCGCGAGTGCAGCGTGAGGGCCGGGTGGGCGACGAGCGCGAACGACAACGGCGCGTTGCGCGAGCCGGGGCAGAGCACCGCCTGGCGCACCCCTCGGTCGACCAGCTCGTCGACGAGCCAGGTGGCGAGCTCGGTGGAGGCGTTCACGAGCGACGATCCTCCAGCACGGATCCGGCGGCGGCCAGTCGCGCCTCCCAGTGGGCCACCCGGTCCGGTGCGCCGGCCACCCGGGCCAGTGCAGCCGGGTCGACGTCGGG
>JBQCCW010000237.1:0-3143 GCA_051961835.1 Marmoricola sp.
GCGGCCGGGGCGCTGTTCACCGACCTCGCGGACTGGTTGCGGCCGGGCTCCGACCGGTTCGTCGCGCGCTGCCTCGGCGGCTGACAGACTGCCCGCATGACCGGCTCCCCCGACGCCCCCGACGCCCCCGTCCTGCTCGACGTCGCCGAGGGCGTCGCGACGATCACGCTGAACCGCCCCGCGGCCTACAACAGCCTCGACGTCGCCACCAAGGAGCTGCTGCGCGACACCGTGCGGGCGGTCGCCGACGACGAGGCGGTGCGGTGCGTGGTGCTGACCGGCACCGGGAAGGCGTTCTGCACCGGCCAGGACCTCAAGGAGCACGTCGAGCTGCTCAACAGCGGCTCCTCCGACGAGCTGTTCACCACCGTCGAGAGGCACTACAACCCGATCGTCACCGCGATCGCGGAGATGCCGAAGCCGGTGATCGCCGCCGTGAACGGCGTGGCCGCGGGCGCCGGCGCCAGCCTCGCGTTCGCGTGCGACCTGCGCGTGGTCGCCGACACGGCCGGCTTCAACCTGGCGTTCGCCAACGTGGCGCTCTCCTGCGACACCGGCGCCAGCTACCACCTCCAGCGGCTCGTCGGCCGCGCGAGGGCGATGGAGCTGCTCTACTTCCCACGGACCGTCGACGCCGCCGAGGCCCTCGAGCTCGGCCTCGCGACCCGGGTCGTGCCCGCCGCCGCGCTCGCGGCGGTCGTGCGCGAGCTGGCGACCCGCCTGGCCGCCGGTCCCACCGGCGCCCTCGGCGCGGTGCGGCGGGCGGTGGCGTACTCCGCCGACCGCACCTTCGCGGAGTCGATCGCGTTCGAGTCCTCGATGATGCGGCTCACCGGCGCCACCGCCGACCACCGCGCCGCCGTCGCCGCCTTCGTCGCCAAGGAGAAGCCGGTCTTCGAGGGCCGCTGACCGCCGAGTCGGCGCGTCTTGTACACGCACAGGGCTCGAGTCGGCGCATCTTGTACACGCAGGACGCTCGAGTCGGCGCACCTTGCCCGTGTCGCCCGCCGGCCCCGGACACCTGAGTGACGTACCGTCGTATCCCATGCGCCTCGGGAAGATGCTGACCACGACCCTGACCACCGGACCGCTGCTGCTCGCGGCGGCCGTCACCGCCACCGTGACGCCCGCGCTGCACCCGTCGCCGGCGGCGGCGGCCCACGCCTCGGCGTACTCCTCCGCGCGGCCGGCCGTCCTCGGCAAGCGCGTGATCGGGCACAGCGTGAGAGGCCGTCCGATCGTCGCGTGGCACCTCGGCCAGCCGGGCAAGCCGAAGGTCCTCCTGGTCTCGGTCATGCACGGCAACGAGGGCGCGCCGCGCCAGATCCTCACCTCGCTGCGCGACGGCCGCCCGATCACCGGCGTCAACCTGTGGGTGATCCCCACCTACAACCCCGACGGCTACGCCGCAGACACCCGCAAGAACGCGCACGGCGTCGACCTGAACCGGAACTTCCCCAACCACTGGGCCGACCTCGACGGGTCCTACGAGTCCGGCCCGCGGGCGGCGTCCGAGCCGGAGACCCGCGCGATGATGCGGTTCCTGCGCGACGTCCGCCCCAGCCGCATCATCAGCTTCCACCAGCCCCTCAAGGGCGTGGACACCGACACCAAGGACCCGCGCTTCTCCCGCCGGGTGTCGCGGGCGCTGAACCTCCCGCTGAAGTCGTTCACGTGCGGCGGCGTCTGCCACGGCACGATGACCGGCTGGTTCAACAGCCGTTTCGGAGGCTCGGCGCTGACCGCGGAGTACGGCGCCCACCCGAGCCGCCACCGGATGCGCGTGGTCGCGCCGCGCCAGGTGCTCGGGCTCTGGGGCGCGCACCGCTAGACCAGGGCGAACACGTACGCCCAGGTGAAGACGAGTACGCCGACCAGCATGCCGACGTGCGCGAGCACGGAGAGCCCCGGGCCTTCCGACCAGCTGTCGCGGGCGCCGTCGGACGCGTGGCGGCCGCGGCTCGGCAGCCAGCGGACCAGGATCAGCAGGCCGACGACGGCCACGACCCACCAGGCCGCGAGGGCGAGGATGCCGACGCCCGGCCCGCCGGCGGGGCTGTCGTCCGGAGCGACGAGGTAGGTCAGCCACAGGACCACCGCCACGACGCCCGCGACCGTGTGCACGTCGACGAGCCGCCGCGGCACCGCGAGGCGCCCGGCGGCACCCGTCGCGCGGCCCAGCCGCATCCGCGTCATCACCACGACCAGCGCGGCCAGCGCGGTGAGGACGTAGACGATCACCTGCGTCAGCATGGGCGTGAGTGTGCCTCACCCGTGCGGGTGGCCGCCACGACCCTCCCCGGATTCGCCGGTGTCGCCGGTGTCGCCGGCCTGCCCCCGCTCGCGCGCGGCCTCCCGGTCGTGCGCCGCCTCCAGCTCACCGGCGAGCCGGTCCAGGAGCGCGTCCACCTCCGACATCCGGTAGCCCCGCACCGCCAGGGAGAAGCGGACCCGCCGGAGGTCGGCGCCGGCCAGCGGCCGGTCCGCCGGGACGAGCGCGTCCGGCCGGTCGTCGTACGCCTCGGCCATCGGCGTCCCCTTGCCGGCGGCGGCCACGGCGACGCCGCCGAGCGCCAGCACGATGAGGATGGCCAGGATCCACGTCATTCGGGCCGCCCGACCTCGCCGGTCGCGCCCGGGATGGCCTGGCGCGCGGCGACCATCCGGTCGACGACCTCCTCGGCGTCGTCGGTGACGAAGAACAGGTCGAGGTCGCCCTCGCCGATCGTCCCGCTGGCGAGCAGCGTGTCGCGCAGCCAGCCGACCAGGCCGCTCCAGTAGTCCGACCCCACCAGCGCGATCGGGAACCGTGTGACCTTGCCGGTCTGGACGAGCGTGAGCGCCTCGAACAGCTCGTCGAGCGTGCCGAAGCCGCCGGGGAGCACGACGAAGCCCTGGGAGTACTTGACGAACATCGTCTTGCGGGCGAAGAAGTAGCGGAAGTTCACGCCGACGTCGACCCACTCGTTCAGGCCGGACTCGAAGGGCAGCTCGATCCCCAGCCCCACGCTGACGCCCTCGGCCTCGGACGCCCCCTTGTTGGCGGCCTCCATCGCGCCGGGACCGCCACCGGTGATCACCGCGAACCCGGCCTCCGCGAGCGCGCGGCCGAGCTCGACGCCCTTGTCGTAGTAGGGGTCCTC
>JBQCCW010000238.1:0-7830 GCA_051961835.1 Marmoricola sp.
CCTCAACGCCCACGCCGGCCGCGGGGACGCGATGAGCATCCTCTCCGGTCGGGTCGCCGACCCGTTCGGCTACGGCCGGGTCGTCCGGGACGCAGACGGCGGGGTCGCCGCGATCGTCGAGGAGAAGGACGCCACCGCCGACCAGGCCGCCGTCGACGAGATCAACAGCGGGATCCTGGCCTTCGACGCGGCCTTCCTCGACAGTGCGCTGCCGCGGATCGGCAACGACAACGCCAAGGGCGAGTACTACCTGACCGACACGGTCGCCCTCGCCCGAGAGGACGGCCTGGCCGTCGGGGCCTTTCCGCTCGAGGACGTGAAGCAGACCGAGGGCGCGAACGACCGGGTGCAGCTGGCGGCACTCGCGCGGGAGATGAACGACCGGATCCTGCGCCGCTGGATGCGCGACGGCGTCACGGTGGTCGACCCGACCAGCACGTGGGTCGATGTCGACGTCAAGCTCGCCGCCGACGTCACGCTGCTGCCGGGCGTCCAGTTGCTGGGCGCCACGGTGGTCGCCGAGGACGCGGTGATCGGGCCCGACTGCACCCTGAAGGACTGCGAGATCGGAGCGGGCGCGAAGGTGGTGCGCACCCACGCGGAGCTGGCGGTGGTCGGCGCCGGCGCGAGCGTCGGCCCCTTCTCCTACCTCCGTCCGGGCACCGAGCTGGGTGAGGGCGGCAAGATCGGCGCCTTCGTGGAGACCAAGAACGCCTCGATCGGCGACGGTGCCAAGGTCCCCCACCTGTCCTACGTCGGCGACGCCCAGATCGGCGAGGGCACCAACATCGGTGCGGGCACGATCTTCGCCAACTACGACGGCGTCGCGAAGCACCGCACGGTGGTGGGCAAGCACGCCAAGACCGCGAGCAACAACACCTTCGTCGCGCCGGTCACGATCGGCGACGGCGCGGCCACCGGAGCCGGCAGCGTGATCCGCCACGACGTGCCGCCGGGGGCCCTCGCGGTGAGCGCCGGGCCGCAGCGGCACCTCGAGGACTGGGTGCTGCGCAAGCGCGCGGGGACCGCTCAGGCCGCGGCGGCGGAGGCCGCCGGCGCGTGCGAGAATGACGGCACCGCCGGAGCCTGAGGAGTAGCCCTGTCGTGAGCGGACTGAAGAAGACCACCGAGAAGAACCTGATGGTCTTCTCCGGCCGGGCCCACCCGGAGCTCGCGCAGGAAGTGTCCGACCTGCTGGGCTGCGGCCTGGTCCCCACCACGTTCCGCGACTTCGCGAACTCCGAGCTCTACGTGCGCTACCAGGAGTCGGTGCGCGGGTGCGACGCCTTCGTGCTCCAGAGCCACACCGCTCCGGTCAACGAGTGGATCATGGAGCAGTTGATCATGGTCGACGCGCTCAAGCGCGCCTCGGCCAAGCGGATCACGGTCGTCATGCCGTTCTACGGCTACGCCCGCCAGGACAAGAAGCACCGGGGTCGCGAGCCGATCTCGGCGCGCCTGATGGCCGACCTGTTCAAGACCGCCGGCGCCGACCGACTCATCTGCGTGGACCTGCACACCGCCCAGATCCAGGGCTTCTTCGACGGGCCCGTCGACCACCTGATGGCGCTGCCGATCCTGTCCGACTACGTCAAGGAGAAGTACGCCGACCAGCCGCTGGCCGTGGTCTCGCCGGACGCCGGCCGGATCAAGGTCGCCGAGCAGTGGTCGGCGCGGCTGGGCGGGGCGCCGCTGGCGTTCATCCACAAGACCCGCGACATCGACCGCCCGAACGAGTCGAAGGCGAACCGGGTGGTCGGCGACGTGTCGGGCCGGATGTGCGTGCTGGTCGACGACATGATCGACACCGGCGGCACGATCGTGAAGGCCGCCGATGCCCTGATGGCCGAGGGTGCCGCCGGCGTGGTGATCGCCGCGACCCACGCGATCCTCTCCGACCCGGCCGTCGACCGGCTCAAGAACAGCCCCGCCGCCGAGGTGGTCGTCACCAACACGCTTCCGATCCCGCCCGACCGCGAGTTCGACAAGCTCACCGTGCTCTCGATCGCCCCGCTGATCTCCCGCGCGATCAAGGAGGTCTTCGAAGACGGGTCGGTGACCTCGATGTTCGACGGGAACGCGTGACGTCCGGCCACCGTGCGGCGGCACAGCGGCCGCCGTCCCGCCGGTTGCTCTCCGCCCTGGCCGGTGCCGCGGCGGCGCTGACGGTCGCCGGGTGCGCCGGCGCGTCCTCGGCGGGTCCGTCCCCGTCGCCGGCGACCGGCGCCACGACGTCGCCGTCCGTGACGGCGGCCCCGACGGCGGCACCGACAGCCGGCACCTCGCCCGGGGGCTCGGCCGGCTCCCCGCTGGGCGCCTCGGCCGGCCTCGGGTCGCCCGGACCGGCGACCCCCAGCAGCACGTCGTCGGTGCCGCAGTGCCGCACCGCCGATCTGCGGGCCACGCTGAGCGGGGGAGACGGCGCGGCAGGCACGATCTACTACCGGTTGCGGCTGACGAACGCCGGCGCGCACCCGTGCGCGCTCGGGGGCTACAGCGGGGTCTCGTTCGTCGACGGGTCGGGGCAGCAGGTGGGCGCGTCGGCGCAGCGCGACGCCGGCGCGGGCAGACCGCGCCTGCTCGAGCTCGCACCGGGGCAGACCGCCCAGGCGCGCCTCGGAGTCGCCGAGGCCGGGAACTACGACGCGGCGCAGTGCCGGCCCGTCACGGTGGGGGGACTGCGCGTCTACCCCCCGAACCAGACGGCCTCCCTCATCGTCCGCCACCGCTTCGACGCCTGCGCGGACCAGGACGTCCAGCTGCTCACGATCGAGCCCTACCGCTCACGGGGCTGAGCCGGGGTCGCGCCTCGGACCCGCAGCGCTACGTCCAGATCGTCCAGACGATCGTTCCAGGACCGGCGCAGCACCGTGGGGACGTCCCCGTCGAGGGCGCCGGCGAGCGCGTCCCGGAGCCGACGCAGCTCCTCGAGGGGCAGCGCGACGAACGGGAACGCCCGCCCGATGACCTGGCCGAACGCCTGGCCCCGCTGCCGCGCGAGCGCCGGTGAGTCGTGGAGGTAGGCGTCGACCCAGGGTCCCACCAGCACGCCCTGCTCGCAGGTCCAGAGGCCCGCCGCGGCGGCCTGGTAGTCGCGGTTGGACGACCCGGGGTCCCCCATCACCGCCCAGGCCGCTGACTTGGCCGCCTCCGTCGGTCGAGCCGCCCGGGCGTGGAGGAGGGCGAGCCGACCCGACTCCGAGCGGTCGCGTGCGGCCTCGGCCTCCAGGAGCTCCTCGGGAGCGGCGTCGAGCGCCGCGAGACGCTGCGCGACCAGCCAGCGCTCGTCGGCCGGCAGGTGCTGGCCGAGCACCTCGCCCTGCTGGAGCCAGTCCGCGAGGACCGCGGCGTCGCCGCTGCAGGCGATCAGCGCGCGCAGACAGGTGAGCCGCACCTCCTCCGGGCCCTCGACCAGCTGCTCCCGGGCCACGCCCGCGAGGATCGACCGGAACGGGCCGAGCTCCTCGGGCCCGAGCCACTGCGGCACCCGTCGGTCGAACAGGTCGAGGACCCCCGCGACGACGACCGGGTCGCGTTCGGGGGCGAGGTGGTCGCGGGCGAGCGCTGCCAGGACGTTCACCGGGACGGCCCCGTCGGCCACCCTGCCGATGGCGTTGGTCCACAGCATCGCCCGGGTCAGCGGGTCCGCGACAGCGCTGAGCCGCGCGGTGGTCAGCGCCCACCCGTCGTCGTCCAGCACGACCCGGGCGTAGGTCTCCTCCTGGTCGTTGGGCACGACGCGGAGCCCCGCCAGGTCGGGAAGCGGCACCGGCGCTGATCCGAGGTCGACCGTCCGGGTCGCGATCAACGCACCAGTTGCGTCGTAGCCGCCGACCCGGAAGCGGTGCGGCCGGGAGCCGTCGCGGTGCAGCACGGGAACGTCGCGGTCGCGGTCGACCCGGATCGTGTCAAAGCCGGTGGTCTGCAGCCAGGCCCCGGACCATCCCCGGACGTCGCGGTCGCTCACGCCGTCGAGCGCATCGAGGAAGTCCCCCAGGTCGGCGTTGGCGAAGGCGTGGCCGTGCAGGTAGGCGTTGGCGCCCGCCAGGAACTCCTCCTCGCCGATCCACGTGACGAGCTGGCGCAGCACGGCGTTGCCCTTGGCGTAGGTGATCATGTCGAAGTTGCCGAACGCGGTGTCGACGTCGACCATCGCGTCGGTGTCCTCGGCCACCGGGTGGGTGGAGCGGCGGGCGTCGGCGACGTACGCCGTGGGCTTGCGGCTCAGCGCCCCGTCCACCCACGCGCCGTCGAAGCCGAGGGCGTCGGTGACCTGATAGCCCGAGTAGTCGGCGAAGGACTCGTTGAGCCAGGAGTCCTCCCACCACCGCATCGTGGCGAGGTCACCGAACCACATGTGCGTCATCTCGTGAGCCACGACGCAAGCCGTCCCCAGCCGTTCGGTGGCCGTCGGGGCGCTGCGCGTCAGGTACCCCTCGTTGAACGTCACGCAGCCGGCCGTCTCCATCGCGCCCCAGTTGTGGCCGGGCACGAAGACCTGGTCGTAGGAGTCGAACGGGTAAGGCTCGGTGAAGGTGCCGGTCAGGTGGTCGAAGCAGGCGGTGGTGAGGGCGACGAGGTCCTCGGCGTCACGATCCAGTCGCGCGGCCAAGGACCGGCGCGCGTGCCAGCCGAACGGCAGCCCGGCATGGCTGAACGGCACGGAGTGCCAGGGCCCGGCGCAGACGACGAACAGGTACGGCGGGATCGGCGGGGTGGTGCTGAAGGCCCAGTGTCCGCCCTGCCGGCTGGAGGTGCCGTTGGCGAGCACCGTCCAGTCCGCCGGAGCCGTCACCTCCAGCGTGACCCGCGCCTTGAGGTCGGGCTGGTCGAAGCAGGCGAAGACCTTGTGGGCGACGTCCATCCCGCAGTACGCGCCGACGTAGCGCGCGCCGTCCTCGGGATCGGTGAAGGTGTTCATCCCCTCGCCGTCGGTCACGTAGGGCAGCCGGGCGTCGACCACGAGCTCGTGCTCGCCGGGCGCGAGCTCCACGGCGATGCGGCCCCCGTCGAGGTCCACCGGCACCGGCGCCCCGTCGAGCAGCGCGGAGGCGTCGAGGGCGCCGACCAGCTCGGCGAAGGTGTCGCCGGCACCCGCCGCGGTGAAGCGGATCGTCGTCCGCGAGCGGAAGCTCGCCGGATCGGTCAGCTCCAGCAGGACGTCGTAGGAGCTGACGGCGAGCAGCGCCGCCCGGTGGCGGGCTTCGGCGAGAGTGAGGGACACGCCCGGCAGCCTAGGAGGACCCACCGACCTGCTCGGGAACCAGCCCGGGGACCGATTCGCTGTCGGGGTGGGGGATTGGCTAAGATCTCCCGGTTGCCTCGGCGAGGGAGTGCCCAGCGATGGGCCCCAGAGATGGGAGCTCTCCGTGATCGACGTGGCCGGTTGCAGAGCTGTGCGCCGTGCCGTCGTGCGGAGCGCGTGGCGTCTCCCGGCCGGGCAGCCGACGACCTGCCCGACAGACCTGCAGCCCAGCACGCACGCATTTCGAGGAGAGCCATGTCCGAGGACCTGATCAAGGCCGAGCCGCGCACCGAGTTCGGGAAGGGCGCCGCCCGCCGCATCCGCCGCGCCGACAAGATCCCGGCAGTGATCTACGGCCACGGCACCGACCCGATCCACGTGACCCTGCCGGGCCACGACACGATGATGGCGATCAAGCACGGCGGGGCCAACGCGGTGCTCAACATCGATGTCGACGGCGCGGTGCAGCTGGCCCTGACCAAGCAGATCCAGGCCGACCCCATCAAGGGCTTCATCGAGCACGTCGACCTGGTCGCGGTGAAGAAGGGCGAGAAGGTCCACGTCGAGGTGCCGGTGCACACCGTCGGCGAGGCCGCCTCCGACGCGCTCGTCGTGACCGAGCTGAGCACGGTGTTTATCGAGGCCGAGGCCACGCACAGCCCCGAGGCGATCGAGGTCGCCGTCGACGGAGCCGCCGTCGGCACCCAGATCACCGCCGGCGATCTGACCCTGCCGGCCGGCGCCAGCCTCCTGGGCGACGCCGACCAGCTGGTCGTCAACGTGACCCACGCCCCGACGGCCGCCGAGGTCGAGGCCGAGCTGGAGTCGCTCGAGGCCGACGCCGGCATCGAGCACGACGCCCCCGAGACCGAGGAGTCGGCCTCCGAGGACGCCGAGGGCGCCGCCACCGAGGGCGACGAGGCCTGATCCTGCGTTTCCGGCACCGGGCCGGGGAGACCGAGGGCGACATGGCAGACGGCGACGTCTGGCTGGTGGTCGGCCTGGGGAACCCCGGCCCGAGCTACGCCGCCACCCGTCACAACATCGGCTACCTCGTGACCGACGAGCTCGCCCGGCGTGCCGGCGGGGCGTTCCGGCGGCACAAGTCGAGCCGTGCCGACGTGGTCGAGGGCCGCCTCACACTCGGAGGCCCGCGCGTCGTGCTGGCCCGCCCGCACAGCTACATGAACGAGGTCGGCGGCCCCACCAAGGCGCTCGCCACGTTCTACAAGGTGGCCCCCGACCACGTGATCGCGATCCACGACGAGCTCGACATCGCCTTCGGCACCCTGCGGGTGAAGTTCGGCGGCGGCGACAACGGGCACAACGGCCTGAAGTCGCTGCGCTCCTCCCTGGGCACGGGCGACTTCTACCGCGTGCGCGCCGGGATCGGTCGGCCGCCCGGGCGCCAGGACCCGGCGGACTTCGTGCTCTCCACGTACTCCTCCGCCGAGCGCAAGGAGCTCCCGTTCCAGGTCGACTCCGCCGCCGACGCTGTGGAGTGCCTCGTCACCGAGGGCCTCGAGGCCACCCAGCAGCGCTTCAACTCCTGACCCGTCGAGCTGCCCCCCGTGGCCGCGCGAGCTGCCCCCCGTGGCCGCGCGAGTTGCCCCCCGTGGCAGCGCGAGTTGCGGGTGCTGGCCGGCCGAATCCTCAGCTGTGGCCGCCACTAGGGTGTGCGAGGTGACCGTCTTCGATCCCGGTACGCCGCCCGACGGCGCCGATGACCACGCCTTCGCCGCTTGGGCCGCCGAGGCCGCGGGAGCGCTGCTGCTCGAGGTGCGTGGCCAGGGACTGACCGGCAAGGAGCTCAAGGACGCCGGCGACCTCGCCTCCCACGAGCTGCTGATGCGCCTGATCGCCGAGCACCGGCCCGACGACGCGATCCTCTCCGAGGAGGAGCACCGCGGCACGTCCTCCCGCCACGACCGTCGTACGGCGGACCGCGGGTGGATCATCGACCCGCTGGACGGCACCCGGGAGTTCTCCGAGCCGCCCCGCGACGACTGGGCCGTGCACGTGGCGCTGTGGACCGCGACCGGCCCGGGCGAGGGCGAGCTCGCCGCCGGGGCGGTCGCCCAGCCGGCCCTGGGGATGACCTTCGACAGCGGCGAGCCGCCGGTGCTGCGCGACCGCACCTCGGCACGACCCCGGCTCGCGGTCTCCCGCACGCGGCCGCCGGCGTTCGTCGAGGCGCTCGCCACCGAGATGGGCGGCGATCTGGTGGCGATGGGGTCGGCCGGCGCCAAGGTGATGTCGGTGATCCGCGACGTCACCGACGCCTACGTCCACGCCGGCGGCCAGTACGAGTGGGATTCCGCCGCGCCGGTCGCGGTGGCCCGTGCCGCCGGGCTGTTCACCAGCCGCGTCGACGGCTCGCCGCTGCGCTACAACCAGGACGACGTGCTGCTGCCCGACCTCGTCGTCTGCCGACCGGAGCTCGCCGACGAGATCCTGGCGTTCATCGCCCGGCACGGCACCGACTTAGCGGGTTGATTGGGGAAGTGGTTGCTCAGGCGACCCTTTACGCACTCAAACCCCGCAGGCGCGCCACCGCCCCACCTCGGGGGAGGCCAGGCCGGCGG
>JBQCCW010000239.1:0-2489 GCA_051961835.1 Marmoricola sp.
TTCCCCGACCTGCCGAGCAACCGCTACGCGCAGATCTCCGAGCGCGTGCGGGCGCTGTGCGACAAGTACGACATCCCCTACACGATCGGTCCCCTGCACCGGCAGTACGGACAGGCGCTGCGCACGATCATGAAGCTGTCCCTGCCCAACCGGTTCACCGCCTCCGACGAGCCCGAGCCGCCGACCCCGCCGATGGACCGCCGTCGCCGTACCGACGCCGAGCGGCCGGCCCGCCGGCTGGAAACGGGGAGCTGGGCGGCACGCCGGCAGGCCTCGTGATGACGGCGCTCGACACCAGCCGCGCCCGGGTGACGCAGTGTGCGCTCAGCCGGATCTGCGGGGCGTGCGGAGAGAGTCTGGGACGCCCGATCGCGCTGCTCGGCACCGTCGAGGAGCAACAGCGCAACGCCTTCCACGCGCCGCCGCTCCACCTGGGCTGCGCCCGGCGGTTGCAGGGGAGTGCGCCGGGCCTCGACGTCCTCGTGACCACGTCCGGCTTCGAGTTCGAGCGCCCCGGGCGCGACGACCTCGACCGCCGGGTGCGGCTGCTGCCGAACTCCCTGCTCAGCGCTGGGACTGCGACGACTCCGTGACCGGCTGCAGCTTCATCGACAGGCTGTTGATGCAGTAGCGCTGGTCGGTCGGGGTGTCGTAGCCCTCGCCCTCGAAGACGTGCCCGAGGTGGGAGCCGCACGACGCGCACCGCACCTCGACCCGCTTCATGCCGAAGGACCGGTCCTCGATGTACTCCACCCGGTCCTCCGCGAGGGGCGCATAGAAGGAGGGCCAGCCGCAGTGGGAGTGGAACTTCTGCTCCGAGCGGAAGAGCTCGGCTCCGCAGGCGCGACAGGCGTACACCCCGACGGTCTCTGTGTCGGTGTACTCGCCGGTGAACGGCGCTTCGGTGCCTGCCTTGCGCAAGACGTCGTACTCCTGAGGGGAGAGCTGCTCGCGCCACTCGGCATCGGACTTCTGCACGCGGTAGGTCACGGTCCCACGGTAGTCGCCGGGTGGTTGAGTGGTCCTCATGGAGACGACCCAACTGCGCCTCGCGCACCGGCCCCACGGCGAGCCTGACGACAGCACGTTCGAGACGGTGGTGGCCGAGGTGCCCCCGCCAGGGGACGGCGAGCTGCTCGTCGCGATCCGCTACCTCTCCCTCGACCCCTACATGCGCGGCCGGTTGAGCACCGCGAAGTCGTATGCCGCCCCCGTCGAGCTGGGCGACGTCATGGTCGGCGGCACGGTGGCGCAGGTCGTGGAGTCGCGCCACCCGGACTTCGCCGCGGATGACTGGGTGCTCAGCTACTCCGGGTGGCAGACCGCCGCGGTGGTCCGCGGCGACCAGGTCCGCAAGCTCGACCCGGAGCCGGCGCCGGTCACGACGGCGCTCGGTGTGCTCGGAATGCCCGGCTTCACCGCGTACGCCGGCCTGCTGGAGATCGGCCGCCCACAGCCCGGGGAGACGGTCGTGGTCGCCGCCGCCACCGGTCCGGTCGGCTCGGCGGTGGGCCAGATCGCCAAGCTCAAGGGCTGTCGGGCGGTGGGCATCGCCGGAGGCCCGGAGAAGGTCCGCGTGCTGACCGAGGACTTCGGCTTCGACGTGGCGCTCGACCACCGCGCTCCCGACTTCGCCGACCAGCTCCGCGCTGCCTGCGGAGACGGGATCGACGTCTACTTCGAGAACGTCGGCGGCGCTGTCTTCGACGCCGTCCTCCCGCTCCTCAACAAGCACGCCCGCATTCCCGTGTGCGGGCTCGTCGCCAACTACAACGCGACCTCGCTGCCCGAGGGCCCGGACCGGCTGCCGATGCTGATGGGCCAGATCCTCACCCGCAGCCTCGTCGTCCGCGGGTTCATCCAGGACGAGTTCACCGCCAGCCACGGCCGCGACTTCGTGCGGGAGATGGGGGAGTGGGTGCGGACCGGACAGGTGCGCTACCTCGAGGACGTCGTCGTGGGCCTCGAGAACGCGCCCTCGGCGTTCGTGGGGATGCTGCGCGGCGCGAACTTCGGCAAGCTCGTCGTCAAGGTCTCCTGAGTCGTGGCCGCGAAGGCGACCGAGGTCGACGCGGGCGGACGCGCGGTGCGGGTCAGCAGCCCCGACCGGGTGATCTATCCGGCGACGGAGCAGACCCCCGACATCACCAAGCTCGAGGTGGTCGAGTACTACCTCGCGGTCGCCGACGGCGTCATGCGCGGCCTGCGCGAGCGACCGACCGCGCTCGAGCGCTGGACGACCGGCGTGCTGCCCGGCATCCGCCTCGCCACGGGGCCCCGGGACCGCAGCGACGCGTTCTACAGCAAGCGGATCCCCAAGGGCGCACCCGACTTCGTGCGGAGCGCCACGGTGACCTTCCCCAGCGGCCGCACGGCCGACGAGGTGTGCGTGCACGACCTCGCCACGGTCGCCTGGTGCGCCCAGATGGGCACGATCACGTTCCACCCGTGGGCCACCCGGTGCGCCGACAACGACCACCCCGACGAGC
>JBQCCW010000240.1:0-6959 GCA_051961835.1 Marmoricola sp.
CGGATCGCAGGGCCGGGCGAGCAGGTCCGCACGGTGCTCGGCCTGACGAACCTCGACCGGATCCTACGTCCCCACGACACGGTCGGGGACGCGCGCGGTGACTGGTGACCGCTACGAGCTGGACGGGCTCGCCGTCCCCGATCAGCTCGATCGGCTCGTGGAGCTGCTCGAGCAGGTCGGCCGGGACCACCCTGGCGTCTCCGCGCGCGACCTGATGCTCTTCACCACGGCGGTGATGGAGATCGCGGGCAATGTCGTCGAGCATGGCCGGCCCGAGGGCCAGGTCCGCTGGCAGTTCACCCTCGACGTGGGCGAGGAAACCCTCCTCGCGGTGCTCAGCGACAGCGGCGAGGCGTACGCCGGGCAACCCGACGCCGAGGCCGCCATGCCGGACGTGTGGGCGGAGTCCGGACGCGGGTTCGCCCTCGCCGGCGCCGTCCTCGACGACCTGCGCTACGAGCGCGCCGATGACCGCAACCGATGGCACCTCGTGCGGCGCCGGTCGGACTGAGCTCAGCCGGCGAGGGCTGCGCGCGTCCCCCGGGAGACCGCAGAGGGACTAGAGAGCGGCGGCCGGAGAATCGGGATCGCCCTGGGGGAAGAACAGCACGTCGAGACCGGTGAGCTGGAGGACCCGCATCACCTTCGTCGACACCCCGACGACGTGCAGCGCACGGCCGTCGTCCTCCACCGTCCGCTTGATCTCCACCAGGGCGCCCAGCGCACTGGAGTCCAGGAACGTCACCTCGGACAGGTCCAACTCGAGATCGCCCGGCCCACTGTCGAGCGCGCGGCTCACCTCGCGTTGGAGATCCGGAGCGCTCCGCACGTCGAGATCGCCGTCGGCCGCGAGCCGCACCGCCGGGCGCGACGGCCTCTCGGCGGCGGTCTCGGGATCCAAGACGTCCTCCTGAGGCTCGCCGACGGCGGTCGTCGGTGTCGTGTGGGACACCGATGCTGCACTACGACGGCGGCGGGCGCCACCCCGTGGGCTCAGTCCAGATAGTCGCGGAGGACCTGAGACCGGCTCGGGTGACGCAGCTTGGACATCGTCTTGGACTCGATCTGGCGGATCCGCTCGCGGGTCACGCCGTACACCTTGCCGATCTCGTCGAGCGTCTTCGGCTGGCCGTCGGTGAGGCCGAAGCGCATGCTCACGACGCCCGCCTCGCGCTCCGAGAGCGTGTCGAGCACGGCGTGGAGCTGCTCCTGCAGCAGCGTGAACGACACGGCGTCGGCGGGCACGATCGCCTCGGAGTCCTCGATCAGGTCGCCGAACTCGGAGTCGCCGTCCTCGCCCAGCGGGGTGTGCAACGAGATCGGCTCCCGGCCGTACTTCTGCACCTCGACGACCTTCTCCGGCGTCATGTCGAGCTCCTTGGCGAGCTCCTCCGGAGTGGGCTCACGACCCAGGTCCTGCAGCATCTGCCGCTGGACGCGGGCGAGCTTGTTGATGACCTCGACCATGTGCACCGGGATCCGGATGGTGCGGGCCTGGTCGGCCATCGCGCGGGTGATCGCCTGCCGGATCCACCAGGTGGCGTAGGTCGAGAACTTGTAGCCCTTGGTGTAGTCGAACTTCTCCACGGCTCGGATCAGGCCGAGGTTGCCCTCTTGGATCAGGTCGAGGAAGAGCATGCCGCGACCGGTGTAGCGCTTGGCCAGCGACACGACGAGACGCAGGTTCGCCTCGAGCAGGTGGTTCTTGGCCCGGCGGCCGTCCGCCGCGATCCACTCCAGCTCCTCGAGCGTCTTGGGGGAGGTCTTGCCGCCCTTGGCGAGCTTCTCCTCCGCGAAGAGGCCGGCCTCGATGCGCTTGGCCAGCTCGACCTCCATCTCGGCGTTGAGGAGGGGCACCTTGCCGATCTGCTTGAGGTAGTCCTTGACGGGGTCGGCGGTCGCGCCGGCGACCATGACCTGCTGCTCGGGCTCGTCGGTCTCGTCGGCCGCCGACACGACGAAGGACGCCTTCTTCTCGTCCTCGACGATCGTGGGGTCGGCCTTGACGTCGGCCTCGAACTGCTCGTCCGGGACGTCGGCGAGGATCTTCTTGCCGTCGGGGCCGACCGCCGTCGCCTCCGCCTGCAGCTGCTCGGCCGTCTTGCCCGCCCGCGCCGCGGCCTTGGCGGGCGCCTTCGCGGGTGACTTCTTCGAGGCGGAGGCCCGCTTCGCAGGGGCCTTCTTCACTGCGGTCTTGCCGGCAGGGGACGAGCTCGCGGTCACGAACTACCTCTCGGATGTCTCGGAAAGCGGTTCTGGGGCGCGGCAAAGCCCGTACCTGTCAACAGCCGCTCCCCCATTGTGTCATGAGGGCAAGGAGCGCTGTGCCGCACGGCCGGTCCAACGCCGGATCCTCACCGGAGTCACGGACGCGCCTCCTGCAACGGGGCTGTCCAGGCGCCTGTGGAGGACCACCGCAGCCGCCGGGCCGGAGCGGGCATGGTGGGTCGATGACCGCTCCTGCCGCCTCCACCGACGAGTTGTACGCCGCCCTGGGCGCCTTCCTGCACGAGGGCGGCCGGCGTCGGACCGCGATGCCCGTCCTGCATGTCGGCCGGCCGGGCGCAGAGCAGCGGCGCATTCCCCACGCCGGGTGGCACGACGCGGGCGCCCGGGCGGACCTGGTGACCCGCGCGCTCGACGGGCTGGCGTGCGCCCGCCCTCTCGTGTGGCTGGGGCGCGGCGGCCCTCCGGGCACGGCGCCTATCGACCTCGCCTGGCTCGCGGCCGCCCGCGTCGCCCATGCGCGCCACGGCCTCCATCTGCGGCACTTCTATGTGGTCACCCGGCGGGGCTGGGCCGATGCCGTCGCCGAGGAGGAGCACCTCTGGTAACGACCGGCGTCAAGACGGCACGGGCCAGGAGTGCACCGGCTCGTTGCCGTGCATCCGCTCCCGGTAGTCCAGCAAGGTGCGCCGCAGCGCCTCCTCGCGGCCGAGCCGCTCCTCGCGGGCGGTGACCGCGTCCACGAACCACGAGGCGCCGTTGCGGCCGGTGGTGCACCGCTGCTCGATGACACCCAGCAGGCGTTCGGCCGCGTCGGAGTCCACGCCCCAGGCGGCCAGGCCCTCCCGGGCGAGTGGAAGCAGTCGCCGGAGCACCAGCTCGACCGCCGACACCTGGCCGACACCCGGCCAGTAGATCGTGGCATCGATCCCGTCGCGGGCGGCGAGGTGGAAGTTCTCCTCCGCCGCCGAGAACGACATCTGCGACCACAGCGGCCGCTCGCTCTCGGCCAGCGCGCGCACGACGCCGTAGTAGAAGGCCGCGTTGGCCATGGTGTCCACGACCGTCGGGCCCGCGGCGAGAACCCGGTTCTCCACGCGCAGGTGGGGCACGCCCTCCACGACGTCGTAGACCGGGCGGTTCCAGCGGTAGATCGTGCCGTTGTGCAGTCGCAGCTCCTCCAGCGCCGGGGTCCCGCCGACCTCCAGGACCGCGACCGGGTCCTCGTCGGCGGTGATCGGGAGCAGCGCGGGGAAGTAGCGGGAGTTCTCCTCGAAGAGGTCGAAGATCGAGGTGATCCACCGCTCCCCGAACCACACCCGGGGACGCACGCCCTGCGCCTTGAGCTCCTCCGCGCGGGTGTCGGTGGCCTGCTCGAAGAGCGGGATGCGGGTCTCCTGCCACAGTCGCTTGCCCAGCAGGTAGGGCGCGTTGGCACCGAGCGCCACCTGCACCGCGGACACGGCCTGCGAGGCGTTCCAGTACGGCGCGAAGTCCTCCGGACTCACCTGCACGTGCAGCTGGGTGCTGGTGCAGGCGGCCTCCGGCATGATCGACTCCGAGGTGGTGCGCAGCCGCTCGGGCCCCGCGATGTCGATGAGCAGGTCCTCGCCGCGCGCGTGCAGGATCTGGTCGCTGAGCAGCTGGTCGCGCGGGTTGGGACTGATCGTCGCCGGCCCGAGATGCCCCGCCTCGAGCGTCGGCAGGATCCCGATCATCACCAGGTGGGCGTCGATGCCGTGGGCGGCCCGCTCGGCGTCGTTGAGGTGCTCGCGCAGCTCGTCCTCGAAGTGGCGCAGCCCCTCGCCCTCGAGGCGCCGCGGGGGGACGTTGATCTCGATGTTGAACTGGCCCAGCTCGGTCTGGAAGGCGGGGTTGGCGATGCGTGCCAGCGCTTCGCTGTTCTTCAGGGCCGGCCGCCCGTCGTCGTCGATCAGGTTGAACTCGATCTCCAGGCCGGTCATCGGGTCGTCGCTGTCGAAGCGGGACTCGCGCAGCATCAGCGCGAGCACGTCCAGGCAGCGCCGGACCTTCTCCCGGTACCGGGTCCGGTCGGCGCGGGTGAACTCCTGGAGGTCGACGTCGCGTCCCATGGAGGGACCTTAGGGGTCGAGCGTCGGGCCGAACACCTCCAACTCCTCGGCGACGATTCCGGTCCACGTGGAGGGCGGGATCGCGCGGCTGAGCACGTCGCCGATGCAGGCGGCCATCGAATACCCCGGCTCGACCTCGACGCACCGGTCGACGGCGCACCAGGCGAGGGCACCGTCGCCGGCGAGCCAGGCGGCGAAGGACAGGAGACCCGCCGCCGCCGGCACCAGCTCCGTCGGCGCGCGGCGCAGCAGGTCGCGCCAGAGCGCGACGTGGGCCTCGGCGTTGTCGCGGCGGATCTCGGCCCAGGCGACGTCGCGGAGCGGGATCACCGCCACGCACGCCAGTAGCCGGCCGGCCTGGTCGGCGCTCAACGGCTGCTGGGTCCGCATGAAGCGACGCACCCGCCCCTGGACCCACAGTCCCTCCGCTCGGCGGGCTCGCGCCAGGGCACCGGTCTCCCTGCGCTGCGCCAGCAGGCGGTCGGCCCACGCGGTGGCCGCGGCCAGGATCTCGGCTCGGTCCTGGTCGTCGCCGCCCACCAGCGACTCCGCGAGCGCTTCTCGCGAGTCCGCCACGACCCGGCCCTCGAACACCGCCCGCGCCGTGAGCGGGTGGCTGCCGAGGTCGTACGGCGTGCCGGTCTCGTCTCCCTCGAGCGGGAAGAAGTAGCGGTCCCGCTCGACCCGGATCACATCGATGACGTCGACACCGTTCGTGCGCAATCGGTCGAGCAGGATCCGCCCCTGGCGCCGGGCGGCACGGCGGTCCTTGCTGTAGAGCAGCACGGCCGCACGGTCGAGGCCGTTGCGAAGCATCGCACCCAGGAGCAGGTCGGCGACCTGCTCCTGCAGCGCGGCGGCCGAAGGGAGGTCGATACGCGCATGGAAGGCGCGACTCGGACCCCCGAAGGTCATCAGCACGACCGACTCCTCGGGCCGGAACCCGACCACCTGCGGCGCCAACGCGACGAGGTCGACAGGTTCTCGGGCGACGTAGGGCGGCACCGCCTCGGGCGCGTGCCGAGCGGGCTGGGAGGGCTGGGACGAGGCGCGTCGGGTCATGCGTCTCAGGCTCCGCGCTGCGGGGACGCGTCGGGGCGTGCACCCGGCCGCCTGTGGACAGGGCCGCGACCACGCTCCTTGTGGACACCCGACGCCGCGGGCGCGGAGAGCCGGCCTGCCCGCGACGCGTGCGAGGATGCCGCCCGTGCGGCCCTCCGCCACGATCCTCCACCTGGACCTGGACGCGTTCTACGCGGCGGTGGAGCAACGCGACAAGCCGTCGCTGCGCGGCAAGCCGGTGATCGTGGGCGGCGTGGGCGGCCGGGGCGTGGTCGCGACCGCGTCGTACGAAGCGCGCGTGTTCGGCGTGCGCTCGGCGATGTCGACGGCGGAGGCACGCCGGCGCTGTCCGCACGCGGCGTTCCTCACCGGCCGGTTCGACGCCTACCGGGAGGCCAGCCGGGCGGTGATGGCCGTGCTCACCGAGGTCAGCCCGCTCGTCGAGCCGCTGTCGCTCGACGAGGCGTACGTCGACCTCGCGGCGGCCGACCTCCCCGACCACGACGTCGGCACCGTGAGCGCCCTCGCCCGGACGATCAAGGACCGGGTCGAGGACGCGACGGGCGGCCTGACGGCCTCGGTCGGCATCGGCACCTCGAAGCTGATCGCCAAGATCGGCAGCGACCTGGACAAGCCCGACGGGCTGGTCGTCGTCGCCCCCGGCTTCGAGCAGGACCTGCTGCGCCCGCTCGAGGTGACCGTCATCCCGGGCGTGGGACCCGCCACCGCGGAGCGTCTGCGCCGCCTCAACGTGCACACGATCGCCGATCTCGAAGCGCTCACCGAGGAGGAGCTGGTGCACGCGCTGGGAAGCGCTCATGGTCGGGGCCTGCACCGCCTGGCCCGCGCCCAGGACGACCGCGACGTCGTCGCCGAGCGGGAGGCCAAGTCGGTGAGCGTCGAGGACACCTACGAGACCGACCACGTCGACCGTCGCCTGCTGGAGGCGCTGGTGGACCGCCAGGCCGCCCGCGTCGCCGAACGGCTCGGCGCGGCCGGCCTGTCCGGGCGCACGGTGACGCTGAAGGTCCGGCTGCGGGACTTCTCCACGCACACCCGGTCCAGCACGCTCTCCACCCCGACCGACGACGCGCGCACGATCGGACGCGTGGCGCGCGAGCTCCTGGGCGAGCTCGACACCTCCAGCGGGGTCCGGCTGCTCGGCGTCGGCCTCTCCGGGCTGGCCGACTGGATCCAGGACGAGCTGTTCGGCGGCGACGACACCGAGCCGACCGAGGCGGACGGCCCGGTCGGCGCCGCCCTGGCCGCCGACCTCACGGCCGGTGTCCGGGGCCGGGGCGACCGCTGGCGCCCGGGCATGGACGTCGTACACGCGGAGCACGGGCGAGGGTGGGTGTGGGGGTCGGGCCGGGGGGTGGTCACGGTCCGTTTCGAGACCGCCGCGTCGGGGCCGGGTCCGGTGCGTTCCTTTCCGGCGGACGACCCGGCGCTGGGCCCGTGGCGTCCGACCGAGGAGAGCTCCGACGACCCGTCGGCGATGAGAAACCGCTGAGAATCGCATAGCCCGGCAACTCCGGGGCACTCCCCCTCGTCTGAACCTGTGACAGGTCTCCCCCA
>JBQCCW010000241.1:0-4845 GCA_051961835.1 Marmoricola sp.
CGATGGACGCCGAAGGGCTTGATGGCTCATCGCGGGACTTCCTCGAGAAGGCAATCGTCGACTACAACGCGACCTTCGGGACGTCATACGACACCTCGTCGGCGAAGTTCGAGAACTACTACAAGGACCTCGCCAAGCGGGTGAAGGACCGCGACGTCGACCTCGTGCTCGTCGTCAACATGTTCCTCACCGGGTTCGACGCGACCACCCTCAACACGTTGTGGGTCGACAAGAACCTGAGGTCCCACGGCCTCATCCAGGCGTTCAGCCGCACCAACCGAATCCTCAACTCCGTGAAGGCCTACGGCAACATCGTCTGCTTCCGGAACCTCGAGTCGGCTGTCGATGATGCGCTCGCGCTGTTCGGCAACAGCGAGGCACGCGGCGTGGTGCTGCTCAAGCCCTACGCCCACTACCGGGACGCCTACGCCAAGACCCTGGACGAGCTGATGGAGTCAACGCCGCCGGGCGAGGAACCGTTCGGGGAGGCTACCGAGAAGCGGTTCGTGGTGCTGTTCGGCGAGCTCCTGCGCCTGCGGAACGTCTTGACCTCGTTCGACGAGTTCGCCCACGACGATCCACTGTCGCCTCGTCAGCTGCAGGATTACACAAGCGTCTACAACGGGCTGTGGGAGAAGCACCGCAAGAGCGAGAGGAAGGAGAAGGAGTCGATCCTCGACGACGTCGTCTTCGAGATCGAGCTCGTCAAGCAGGTCGAGGTCAACATCGACTACATCCTCATGCTCGTCGCCAAGTGGCGCGAGGCGAAGGCTGCCGGGACAGAGCACGTCAGCCAGGTCGTCGACATCGAGACCGCCGTCGAGGCAAGCCCGACTCTGCGCAACAAGCGCGACCTCATCATGGACTTCGTCGAGGCCCAGTCGGTCAGCGCCGACGTCGGAGAGGACTGGCGACGATTCGTCGCAGCGCGGCGAGAGGCCGAGCTCGACGATCTGATCACGAGGGAGAGGCTGAGGGCCCCCGAGACGAAAGCGTTCGTCGCCGACGCCTTCCAAGATGGCGCCGTCCCCACGACCGGGACCGCGATCACCCAGATCCTGCCCCCGGCTTCCCGCTTCTCAGCCGACAACGATCACGGCGCTAAGAAGCATCGGGTGCTTGCCCGATTGCAGGAGTTCTTTGACCGCTACTTCGGCCTGGTTCGCGATCCAGATGGAGGTTGACGAGGTCCGCGAACCAGCCCTCGGCCGCGGGACACCTCCGGCGCCTCCTGCAGGAGCGGCATCCCATGCCATTTGCGCGGCGCCGGTGGTGCGCCAAACCGCGCGTGTTCGCTGGCGGTCCTTGGCAGTATGCGGGCATGACTGAGTGGGCACCCTTTGGCCTCAACGAGGAGCAGACGGAGCAGTACCGAGTCCTTCGCGACGGCGTGCCGGGAGACCTCCGTGAGCCGTTGCTCGGTTGGCTGAAGCCGCTGCTCTCGTCCGGGCCCTACGAGTCGATCATCAACGAGCGCACCCAGGAGTTGGCAATGTTGACCGGCTTGCAGATTGGCCTTCGCGACGGGGTCTATGCCGACTGGGACAAGTACGTGCAGGCCCTGCGAGGGATGGAGCAGCTCAGCTTCCTTCGGCTCATCGACGGAGCACTTGCGCTGGAGTGGAGTGGGAAGCGAGCCGGAGTGCTCGACCGGTTACTCAGGCTGGGACGGTCGAAGTGGACGGTGGGCGAGCGGATGGGGAGAGCGGGCCTCGTCTCCCGCGAGCCCGAGGGTGTGCAGGACATGGTCGAAGGCACTATCGCCTCGGCAGGCACGGCGGGTCAGATTCTCGCCCGCGCCTGGGGAAAGGTCCACGCGATCACGCCGGACGACACAGGCGCCTATGCCGACGCGGTCCGAGCTGTGGAGGCGGCGGCTCAGCCGCTGGTCGAGCCCACCAATCGTGAGGCGACCCTCGGCGGTATCGCGAACGTGATGCGCAACCAGGGAGACTGGCGCTTGTCTCTGCGCGAACACCAGCATGCGCCGACCGGCGAGATGATCGTGGCGATGCTCCGCGCCCTGTACCGAGGCCACATCGACCGCCACGGCAGCGACGACTACCGCGACGTCACCCACGAGGAGGCGGGCGCCGGCGTAGCGCTAGCCGCCACTCTCGTCTCCTGGTTCAGCTCTGGAGCCGTGCAGCACCGCCCGGAGCAGTCGAGCTAGGGCCGACCAGGGGGCGCCCGCTGTGTCCATCTTCATCCGTGTGAAATGGCGTGCGAGGTAGCTGTGAGTTCCGTCCAGACTCCTGCACAGCAGGTCCCGGTGAAGGGCCGGTAGCCGCCGCCGTCGTCGACCAGCAGCGGGTCGTCGCCCGACCATGCCTGACGGCGCAGGCGCTGCTTGTCGAGCTTGCCCGTGCCCGTGACCGGCAGGTGGGCCACGAGGCGCACCAGCCGCGGACGCCACTTGGTGCCGAGGTCGGGCTGGCCGTTGAGGAAGCGTTCGAGGTCCGCCGGGGCCAGCTCGCCGCCGGGGGAGAGCAGCAGCGAGGCCATCACCTCGTCGCCCGTGCGCGGATCCGGCACGCCGTACCCGACGGCGGTCGGAACCCACTCCGGAGGGCAAGCGTGGCGCATAGGCGTATGCTTGTGTGTATGCCACGGATGCAGGTCTATCTCCCCGACGAGCTCTATCGAGAGGTGAAGGAACGCGGCCTTCCTGCCTCCGAGCTGTTGCAGGAGGCGGTCGCCGCCGAGGTGCGTCGTCGCGAGCTCCGGGCGCGCGCCGACGAGTACATCGAGGAGTTGGTGGCCGAGGTGGGCGAGCCGTCCGAGGCTGAGCTCGCCCGGGCCGACGCCATCGCGCGCCGCCCGCAGGAGCGGGCGGTCGCGGCTCAGGCGGGCTGATGCTCGTTCTCGACTCCGGCGGCGTGAGCCGGCTGGCTCGTCGCGACCGGGAGACGGTAGCCCTCATCATCGCGCTGCGACGCCGCGAGCTGTGGCCACCGCTCGTACCGACGGTCGTGCTGACAGAGTGCCTCACCGGATCACCACAGCGTGACGCCAACACCAACCGGCTCCTCAAGGCCTGCGACGTGCGCCAGGACGTCCCCGAGCGAGTCGCGCGACGCGCCGCCGAGCTACGCACGGGCGCGAGGAAGGGCTCAGCCGTCGAAGCGCTCGTCGTCGCCATCGCAGAGCCCGGAAGCACCGTCCTCACCTCCGACTCCGACGATCTGGCGGTTCTGGCTGCCGAGGCGACGAGCGTCGACGTCGAGGTGGTGTGACGCGGCCCCGCCGTGCGCGAGGACCTCGGCAAGCTCCAACGGAGTCGGTGTGGGAGCACCCGCAACCATCGGTCGTGGTCAGCTGGTGAGCGCGCACCGAACCGCCGACCTGACGGTGGCGTGCGCATACGCCGCTGAGCCCCGGGAACCCTGAGGCGGTGTCCGGCGTGTGCGATGCCGGCGTACCGAGGTGCGGAGGAGCTGTTGAACCTGAAGGCCCTGGGTCCGTGGCGGCCACTCGACTTCCTGGTGATCGCGCTCCCGGTGGCCGTGGTGGCGAAGTTCCTCGACTTCGGCGCGGCGATCCTGTTCATCACCTCCGCGATCGCCGTGATCCCGCTCGCCGGGCTCGTCGGCCGGTCCACGGAGGTGCTCGCCGAGAGCGTGGGCGGCAGCAAGGGCGCGCTGCTGAACGCCACCTTCGGCAACATCGCCGAGCTGATGATCGCGGCACTGCTGGTGATCAACGGGGAGATCTCGGTGCTCAAGGCGTCGATCACCGGCTCGATCATCGGCAACCTGCTGCTGCTCCTCGGCGTCGCGATGATCGTGGCCGGTCACGACCGGGACGGCGAAGTGAAGATAACGCGCACCTCACAGGTGCAGTCGACGATGCTGTTCCTCTCCATCGGCATCCTGATCCTGCCCACCGTCTTCTCCTACCGACCCGAGAGCTCGACGAACAGGCTCGACGAGGTCAGCGGGCTGGTGGCGCTGATCCTGTTCGCGATCTACGCCCTGTCGTTGCTGTTCATGCTGAAGACCAACCGGGGCCTGTTCCGCACCGACTCTGCGGGTGAGGCGGGTGCGGAGGGCGCCGAGCAGGACAAGGGCGCCGAAGAGGAGAGCGAATCGGGCAGGGCGTGGTCGGTGAAGGGGGCGATGGTCGTCCTGGCCGTCGCGACCGCCCTGGTCGCGATCGCGGCGGAGTTCGTCGCCAGCAGCGTTCAGGACGCCGGTGCGTCGCTCGGGCTGCACAGTGGCTTCATCGGGTTCGTGATCCTGCCGCTGGTCGGCAATGCGGCCGAGCAGTTCAGCGCGCTCGCGCTCGCGGTGAAGGACCGGCTCGGGGTGGCCACCGAGATCGCAGTCGGCGCGAGCATGCAGCTGCCGATGCTCGTGGTCCCCGCGCTCGTCCTGCTCGGCGCGGTCACCGGGCACCCGATCGAGCTCGTCTTCAGCGCGCTCGAGCTGACCGCCCTCGCGATCGCGACGCTGCTGGTCCGCCAGCTGCTCGACGACGGCAAGGCCAACTGGCTCGAGGGCGTGATGCTGCTCGGGCTCTACCTCGCCTTCGCCGGCGCGGTGTTCTTCGCCGACATCTAAGGGGTCGCGAGCCCGTCCACCGTTGACCCGTCGAGCGATGATGGCGCGGTGCGTGATGGCAGCGATCAGGCGGCGACCGAGTCGGTGTGGGACTACCCGCGACCGCCGGCCGTCGTCGCCTCCGAGGAGCACGTGGTGATCGAGCTCGACGGCCAGGTCCTGGTCGACACCCGGCAGTCGTTCCGCGTGCTGGAGACCAGCCATCCGCCCAACTTTCTACCTGTCCCGCAGGTATCGGCGAGTTCCTGCGGCCCGCGGAGACCCGGCCCGCGGAGAACACGAC
>JBQCCW010000242.1:0-33078 GCA_051961835.1 Marmoricola sp.
ACGGTGATGACGACCTGGACCTCGTTGCGCAGGCCCTTCTTGAAGGTCGGGCGCAGCGGCCGGTCGATCAGCCGGCAGGTGAGGATCGCGTCCTCGCCCGGGCGACCCTCGCTGCGGACGAACGAGCCGGGGATCTTGCCCGCGGCGTACATCCGCTCCTCGACGTCGATCGGGAGGGGGAAGAAGTCGAAGTGGTCCTTGGGGTGCTTGCCCGCGGTCGTGGCGGACAGCAGCATCGTGTCGTCGTCGAGGTAGGCGGTCACCGAGCCGGCGGCCTGGCGGGCGAGCAGCCCGGTCTCGAAGCGGACGGTGCGGGTGCCGAAGGCACCGTTGTCGATGACGGTCTCGACCGTCGTGATGTCGTCAGACAAAAGGGTCTCTCTCGTTTCGCGGAAGCGATCCGCGACCCGCGTCTTTCGGCCGGTCTTCGATCGAAGTCCGCGGAGCCGGTGGCTCCGAGGACCACTACCGAGGACCGGGCCCGGCTCGCGGACCGCTGTCCTGGTCAGTGCATGGTTCGGGTGGTCCGGGCCGGCGGACCGGCCCACGCTGCGAATCTAGCCGGAAACGCAGCAGAGGGCCCACCTGGACTCAGGTGGACCCTCCTCGCGTCATCGACGCAGGCCGAGGCGCTGCACGATCGAGCGGTAGCGCGCGATGTCGGTCTTCTCGAGGTAGTTGAGCAGACGGCGGCGCTGGCCGACCAGCAGCAGCAGGCCGCGCCGGCTGTGGTGGTCGTGCTTGTGCTGCTTGAGGTGCTCGGTGAGGTGGGAGATGCGGTGCGAGAGCAGCGCGATCTGCACCTCCGGGGAGCCGGTGTCGCCCTCAGCGGTGGCGTACTCGGCGATGATCTTCTTCTTGGTCTCAGCGTCGGTACCGATCGACACGTGAGCTCCCTTCTTGTTGTCCGTTGCGCGGCGCCCCAGGCCTGAACTCCTGAGGCACTCTGGATCCGCGGCCGTTCGACGGCAGTTCGCCCGGGCCGGAGCCCGGGCAACCGCACAAGGCTATCAGCGGGAGCGCGTACGGAACGAATCGGCGAGCCGCTTCGACGTCCCTGCACATGCTAATGTATGTGTATGTCCCTGATGGAGCGCCGGTTGCAGCTGCTGCTCGACCACGAGCGGTACGCGAAGGTCGCCGAGGAGGCATCCCGAAGCGGGCGGAGCGTCGCGGCGGTGATCCGCGAGGCGATCGACTACCGGTTCGACGTCGACGACGATGCGCGCTCCGCGGCGGCCAGGCGGTTCCTCGAGGCGGCCCGGGCCAGCTCGCACGAGGCGCCCTACGAATCACCCGCCGAGTTGAAGTCCATCCTCGAACGCGACATGGAGCAGCACTTCGATCGCATCGAGCGTCAGCGCCGATGAAACGCCGGTTCCTCGACACCACCGTCTTGGCCTACGCGTTCGGCGGCAGCCACACTCTGCGGGAGGCGTGCCAGCAGATCCTCGCGGATCGGGCGTCGGGCGACGTGGAGCTCCATGTCAGCACCGAAGCTGTCCAGGAGTTCCTTCACCATCGGTTGCGACGAGCGGACCGGGCTCCCGCACTTCGCCAAGCGCGGGAGATCAGCGCCTTCTGTGTGGTCCATCCTTTCGACGCGGTCGTTCTCAACCGTTCGCTCGCTCTGATCGCCACCACGCCGATCCGCGGCCGTGACGCGGTGCACGCCGCGACCGCTCTCGAGCACGACTTCACAGAGATCGTCAGCGCCGACCCCGACTTCGACGACGTGCCTGGGCTGCGCCGAGTCGACCCGGCCGACCTCTGAGGCGACCTCAGCGGCGCGCGGCCTGGTAGCGGGCCAGCGCCTCCTTGCGCTCCTCGTCGTGGTCGACGATGCGGCGCGGGTAGTCGTGACGGTAGCCGTCGTCGTGGCGCCAGGGCTCGTGGGCGATGCCGCCCCGGAGGTGCCGCAGCTCGGGGATCCAGCGGCGGACATAGGCACCGTCGGGGTCGAAGCGCTTGCCCTGCGTGACCGGGTTGAAGACCCGGAAGTACGGCGCGGCGTCGGTGCCGGTGCCCGCGACCCACTGCCAGCCGTGGTTGTTGGACGCGACGTCGCCGTCGAGCAGGTGGTCGAGGAAGTGCCGGGCCGCCGGTGGCCACCAGGCGTGCAGGTCCTTGGTCCAGAAGCTCGCGGTGATCATCCGGACCCGGTTGTGCATCCAGCCCGACTCCTGCAGCTGGCGCATCCCTGCATCGACGATCGGGAAGCCCGTGCGACCCTCGCGCCAGGCGTCGAGCGCGTCCTGCGGCTCGTCGTAGCGAAGGCCCCGCAGGTCCGGGCGCAGGTCGGCCCACGCCGAGTCGGGCCGGTGGAGCAGCACGTCGGCGTAGAACTCGCGCCAGGTCAGCTCGTCGCGGTAGCGCCGGGCCGAGTCGGACCGGCGGGAGGCCAGGTCGGCGAGCAGCGTGCGGGGATGAACGGCGCCGACCTTGAGCCACGGCGAGAGCTGGGAGGTGCCGGCGACGGCCGGGTGGTCGCGCGCCTCGTCGTAGTCGTCGAGGGTGTCGTCGAGGAACCGGTGCCACCGCGCGAGCGCGCCCTGCTCCCCCGCCTGCGGCATTGGGACACCCGCCTCGCGGACCGCCTTGTCGAGCATCGCCGGCGCGCGACCGTCGGTGTCGGCCTCGCCGAGTTCGAGGGGGTCCGGGGCCGGCGCCGGGGCGGGGTAGCCGTGCTCGCGCCACGCCCGAGCGAAGGCGCTGAACACCTGGTAGGGGTCGCCGGCCTTGTTGAGCACCGTGCCGGGGTCGACGGCGTACGGCGTCCCGGTCGGAATCCAGGCGGTCCCTTGCTCTTCGAGCGCCGACGCCACCCGCTCGTCGCGGCGGCGGCCGTACGGCGTGTTCTCGCCGCTGACGTGCACCGCGTCGGCGCCGTGGTCCGCAGCGAAGCGGGCCACCACCTCGGCCGGGTCGCCGATGCGGACGCTGAGCCGCCCGGCGTACGCCTCGCCGGCTGCGGCGACGCTGGCGGCCAGCCAGCCGCGGCGGGGCGCACCGGCGCCGTGCCAGAGCACCGGGTCGATCACGAACAACGGGAGGACCGTGCCGCGGCGGGCTGCCTCACCGAGCGCGGGGAGGTCGGCCCGTCGCAGGTCGCGCCGCAGCCAGAGCACCGCCCGCTCACCGTTCCCGCTCATGCGGCCAGCCTCGCAGGGCGGGTCAACCGCCCAGGAGCTCCCGGGTGCGCTCCACGTCGCGCGCCATCTCCGCCAGCAGCGGGTCCACGCCGTCGAACCGGACCATCCCGCGCAAGCGCGCGACGAAGCTCACCTCCACCTCGCGGTCGTAGAGGTCGAGGTCGTCCCGGTCGAGCACGTAGGCCTCGACGCGGCGCTCCCGGTGACCGTCGAAGGTCGGGTTGGTGCCGACGCTGATGGCCGCGGGCAGCTGTTCGCCGTCGGGCAGCTCGCGCAGCCAGCCGGCGTAGACGCCGTCGGCCGGCGCGGCTCGACCGCCGAGCGGGACGTTGGCGGTGGGGTACCCCAGCTCGCGGCCCCGCTGGTCCCCGCGCGCGACCGTACCGGTGACGGAGTAGGGGCGCCCCAGCGCCTCGGCCGCCCCCTCCACGTCCCCCTCCGCGACGCAGGTGCGCACATACGTGGAGCTCCAGACCTGGGGGCCGCCGTCGAGCTCGATGCCCTCGGCGGCGAAGCGGCCGTCGGCCGCGAGGAAGGCGACGTCGCCGGCGGCGCGAGCGCCGAAGCGGAAGTTCGCGCCGACGACGACCGCGCAGGCGTGCAGGCCTCCGACGAGCACCCGCTCGACGAACTCGCCCGGCGTCCACGACGCGATCTCGCGGCTGAACGGCAGCACCAGCACGTCGTCCACGCCGGTCTCCCCCAGCCTGCGGCAGCGCTCGTCGATCGTGGAGAGGGGCGCGGGCGCGTGCTCGGGGCGCAGCACCGCCATCGGGTGCGGGTCGAACGTGACGGCGACCAGCGCCGCCCGCTCGGCGTCGGCCACGACGCGGCCCCGGCGGATCAGCGCCTGGTGACCCCTGTGCACGCCGTCGAAGTTCCCGATCGTGACGACGGTCGGCCCCAGGTCGGCGGGAAGCTCCTCCAGGGATCGCCAGATGCGCACGGCGGTCACTGTACGGCGCCGGTCTCAGCAGAAGACGGCGACCGCGCGGGCGCCGTCGCCGCGCTGCTCGTAGAGCGCCAGGAAGTCGCCGTCGGGGCCGTAGACCGCAACGGGACCCGGGGTGGGCAGGGTGACCTCGAGCGCCCGTCCGACGCGGACGTCGCGCTCGCCGGCCTCGTCGACGGTGTGCCTGGGGAACACGCGCGCGCAGGCGTCCTCCATCGGCAGCACGGCGTACGCCTCCTGGAGCTGGTCGAGAGTGCGGGCGTCGTCGAGCGTGAAAGGTCCCACGGCGGTACGCCGCAACGCGGTCAGGTGGCCGCCGACGCCGAGCGCGTCGCCGAGGTCGCGCGCGATCGCTCGGACGTAGGTGCCGCTGGAGCACCGGACGGAGAGGTCTACGTCGAGGAACCCCTCGGCACGGCGGACCTCGTGGACGTCGATCCCATGGACGGTGACCCGGCGGGCCGCCAGCTGCACCGCCTCGCCGGCGCGGGCCCGGGCGTAGGCGCGGCGGCCGTCGACCTTGATCGCCGACACCGTCGAGGGCACCTGGTCGATCTCGCCGACCAGGCGGCCCAGCTGCTCGCGGACCGCGTCCTCGCGGATCGCACGTGTCTCGGCGGTCGAGACCTGCTCGCCCTCGGCGTCGTCGGTCGTGGTCGCGGCTCCGAGGCGCACGGTCGCGTCGTAGGCCTTCTCGGTGAGGAGGAGGTGGCCGAGGAGCCGTGTGGCCCGCCCGACGCCGAGCACCAGCACGCCGGTCGCCATCGGGTCCAGCGTGCCGGCGTGGCCGACCTTGCGTGTGCCGGCGAGGCGGCGTACCCGCGCGACGACATCGTGGGACGTCATCCCGCCGGGCTTGTCGACGACGACCAGCCCGGCGGACGGCTCACTCACCGGCGGGGTCGTCCTCGTCGGGCTCGTCCTCGTCGCGCGGCTTGCGGTAGGGGTCGGGCTCTCCGGCGAAGGTCGCGCCCGCCGCGGCGGCGGCCACGTCGGCGTCCGAACGGCGTACCCGCTCGAGCAGGTCGTCGATCTGGCGCGCCGACTCCGGGAGTGCGTCGTGGACGAACTCGATCGTCGGCACATGGCGCATGCCGAGCTGCTTGCCGACCTCGGACCGGATCAGCCCACGCGCCGAGGCGAGTGCCGCCTGGGTCGAGGCGAGGTCCGGCGCATCGCCGACCCCGTCACCGAGGACCGTGTAGAACACCGTCGCCTGCTGGGTGTCGCCCGAGACGCGCACGTCGGTCACCGTCACGAAGCCGAGCCGCGGGTCCTTGATCCGCCGCTCGAGCATCTCCGCCACGATCACCTGGATCCGGTCGGCGATCTTGCGGACGCGTGGACTGCTCATGATTGTCCTCTCGGGGCGAAGGACTTTCCCAGGTTAAGAGCTCCACGTCCTTCCTCACACACCCGATCTGCTAGGTGATGAGGGCCTATGGGTTCTTAACCTGGGAAAGTCCGGGGGACCTCAGCTGCGGGGGATCTCCCGCATCTCGAAGGCCTCGACGACGTCGCCTTCCTTGATGTCGTTGAAGCCGCGGAGGACGAGACCGCACTCGAAGCCCTCGCGGACCTCCGAGACGTCGTCCTTCTCCCGGCGCAACGACGCCAGGTCGGTGCTCTCGACCACGACAGAGCCGTCGCGGATGAGGCGCACCTTGGCGTTGCGGCGCAGCACCCCGCTGGTGACCATGCAGCCGGCGATGTTGCCGATCCGGGAGGACCGGAAGATCGCGCGGATCTCCGCCTGGCCGAGGGTGTGCTCCTCGTACTCCGGCTTGAGCATGCCCTTGAGCGCGGCCTCGATCTCCTCGATGGCCTGGTAGATCACCGAGTAGTAGCGGATCTCCACGCCCTCGCGCTCGGCCAGCTCGGTCGCCTTGCCCTGCGGGCGGACGTTGAAGCCGATGATGATCGCGTCGGACGCGGCAGCCAGCATGACGTTGGTCTCGGTGATCGCACCGACACCGCGGTCGATCACGCGCAGCGACACCTCGTCGCCGACGTCGATCTTGGCCAGGCTGTCCTCGAGCGCCTCGACCGAGCCGGACACGTCGCCCTTGAGGATGAGGTTGAGCTCCTGGCTCTCGCCCTTCTCCATGGAGGCCATGAAGTCCTCGAGCGTGCGACGGACGCGGCGCTTGGCCTGCATGGCCGCCCGCTCGCGAGCCTCGCGCTTCTCGGCGATCTGGCGAGCCATCCGGTCGTCCTCGACCACGATGAAGTTCTGGCCCGCACCCGGCACGCCGGACAGGCCGAGCACAATCACCGGACGCGACGGGGTCGCCTCCTCGATGTTGTCGCCGTACTCGTCGAGCATCGCGCGGACACGGCCGTACGCCGGCCCGGCGACGAGCGGGTCGCCCACGCGCAACGTGCCGCGCTGGACCAGCACCGTGGCCACCGGGCCGCGACCGCGGTCCAGGTGCGCCTCGACCACCAGACCCTGGGCGTCCTGCTCGGGGTTGGCCCGCAGGTCCAGCGACGCGTCGGCGGTGAGCACGACCGCCTCGAGCAGCTTGTCCAGGTTGAGCTCGGACTTCGCCGAGACGTCGACGAACATCGTGTCGCCGCCGTACTCCTCGGGCACCAGGCCGTACTCGGTCAGCTGGCCGCGAACCTTGGTCGGGTCGGCGTCGGGCTTGTCGATCTTGTTCACCGCGACCACGATCGGCACCTCGGCGGCCTTGGCGTGGTTGAGCGCCTCGACCGTCTGCGGCATGACGCCGTCGTCGGCCGCGACCACCAGCACCGCGATGTCGGAGGACTTCGATCCGCGGGCACGCATCGCGGTGAACGCCTCGTGACCCGGGGTGTCGATGAAGGTGATCCGGCGCTCGTCGCCGTCGACGTCGGTCGCGACCTGGTAGGCACCGATGTGCTGGGTGATGCCACCGGCCTCCTTGTCGACGACGTTGGCGTTGCGCAGCGCGTCGAGGAGCTTGGTCTTTCCGTGGTCGACGTGACCCATCACGGTGACGACCGGCGGGCGCACCTCGAGGTCGGCCTCCACGCCCTCGTCGACACCGAACTCGATGTCGAAGGACTCCAGCAGCTCGCGGTCCTCGTCCTCGGGCGAGACGACCTCGACGTTGTAGTTGAGCTCCTCGCCGAGCAGCTCCAGCGTCTCGTCGTTGACCGACTCGGTCGCGGTCACCATCTCGCCGAGGCTGAACAGCATCTGCACGAGGGCGGCCGGGTCGACGCCGATCTTCTCGGCGAAGTCGGTCAGGGACGCACCGCGGGTCAGCCGGACGGTCTCGCCGTTGCCCTTGCGGACGCGCACGCCGCCGATCGTCGGGGCCTCCATGGCCTCGAACTCCTGGCGACGGGCGCGCCGGGACTTGCGGCCACGACGCGACGGACCGCCGGGACGACCGAAGGCGCCCTGGGTGGTGCCGCGCTGGCCGGGACGGCCACCGCCGCCCGGACGACCGCCACCGAAACCGCCGCGGCCCGGAGCCCCACCGGTGCCGGCACCGGCGCCAGCACGACCCGGAGCACCGGGACGACCGCCCGGACCGGGCCGACCGCCGGCGCGACCGCCGGGGCCGCCACCGAAGGCGGCAGGGGACTTCGGCATCATCGCCGGGTTCGGGCGCGGCATCCCGGGACGTCCGGGAGCTCCACCCTCGCGGGCTGCCGGCGGCCGCGGAGCGCGATCGCCCGGCGTACCGGCCGAGGGACGTCGACCCATGCCCTGGGTCGAGGAGACGGGGTTGTTGCCCGGTCGCGGAGCGCCGGGACGGCCGGCTCCACCCCCAGCGGCGGGGCCGCGGCCCTGCGCGGGGCGGGGAGCCGCCGGACGCGGGCCGGGAGCACCCGGCCGGGGACCCGCCGGACGCTCGGTCTCGGCCGGCGCCGCCGAGGCCGCGGGGGCCTCGGGGGCGGCGGGCGTCTCGGGAGCGGCGGCAGCAGGCTCGGCCGGAGCCGCCGGCTCGGCGGGAGCAGCCGGGGCAGCCGGCGCCTCGGCGGCCGGACGCGGGCCCGGCCGGGGCGCTGCCGGGGCGGCGGGGGCCGGCGCCGTCTCTGGCGCCGTCTCTGGCGCCGTCTCTGCAGCCGTAGCGGCGGCCTCGGCGGGGCCGCTCTCGGCCGGAGTGGCGGACTTCGAGGCGCGCGACGCCTTGCGCGCGTCGGCCGCCTCCTTCTTCGCGAGAAGGGCGGCGCCGTGGGTGTTCTTGAAACGCTGGACGACGGGGGGCTCGACGCCGGACGACGCCGACTTCACGAACTCCCCCATGTCTGTCAGGAGCGCGAGCACTTCCTTGCTCGGGACGCCGAACTCCTTGGCGAGTTCACTTACTCGGACCTTGGCCACGTGGTTCCTCCTGGTCCGAGCAGTGGGTACTGCGGACCGTCTAGTTGGTTGGGAAGCTCATCGGGAAGTACTCATCGAGTGCTCATGAGCTGCTGCTCCAGTTCCTGGTCATGTGTTCACGGTGTTCGCTGTCTCGACCGGGCCGTCGAGGACCCCGTCGGTCACGTGTGAGAGGCAAGCCCGCACCTTGTCGAGCCCCAGCGGCCCGCCGCCCTCGTACCGGAGGGCCCTGGCGAACGCGCGTCGACGCTCGGCGAGGGTGAGGCACTCGGGCGTCGGGTGCAGGTGCGCCCCCCGGCCGGGTGCCGTGCCGTCCGGATCGGGTACGACGGCTGCACCGTCGTCGTCCGCGCCGAGCGTCACTCTCAACAACTCACGCTTGGCGGCTCGTTCCCGACAGCCGATGCACATCCGGACAGGGCCCGTCAGCTGCGGGTCGACGAATCGGGGAACCACCGCAGACCAGTCTAGCCGTTCGGCCCGATCAGCACGAACCGGCGAGCTCCCCGAGCACGTCGTCGACGCGACCGGCGACGACCGAGAGGTGGCCCGCGCCCGGCTCCAGGTGCGGGGTGACCCCGGGCAGGTGCTGCGCGAGCCACGCGCCGTGGGCGGCCGGCACCATGAGGTCGGCGTCGCCCTGCCACACGAACACCGGGACGGCGAGCCGGTCGAGACCGAAGCCCCAGTCGGTGACGAACGCGAGGTCGTCGTCGAGCCAGCCGTCGACACCCACCTCCACGGCGGCACGCATCTGCGCGGCGAGGTCCTCTCCGAACTCCGCGGTGAGCATCGCGCGGTCGACCTCGGGCAGCAGCGTCGACATCGAGGCCACCACGCCGGCGGCATCGACCTGCCGGAACTCCTCGAGGTCGCCCTCGAGCCAGGGGCGCAGCCGCTCCTCGCCGGCCACGGCGAGCCCGAACTCCTCGACGTTCTGCTCGCCCATGCCGGCCATCACGTCCAAGCCGTCGGCGTCCCAGGGCGCCACCCCGGCCAGGGTGGACACCGCCCGCACGCGCTCGGGCAGCAGCGCGGCGGCGGCCAGCGCGTGCGGCCCGCCCCCGGACCAGCCGAGGGTCACGCACGCCTCCGCGCCGAGCCCGTCGAGCACCTGCGCGGCGTCGGCGGCGACGTCGGCCACCCGCCGACCCGGCTGTCGCGTCGAGGTGGCGTACCCGGGTCGCGACCAGGTCACGAAGCGGAACCCGGCGGCGTGCGTGGCGCGCTCGAGGAAGCGCAGCGGCCGCGCCGCGCCCGGCGTCCCGTGGTGGAAGACGAGCGGCATCGCCTCCTGGGGCCCGGAGGTGTAGAGGTCGAGGAGGCGACCGTCGGCGAGCTCGAACGGTGTGCGCGCGCCGCTCATCGATCGGCTCCGTCGGGCGCTTCGTCGGACCGGATGTCGATGCGCCAGCCGGTGAGCCGGGCGGCGAGACGGGCGTTCTGGCCCTCCTTGCCGATCGCCAGCGACAGCTGATAGTCGGGCACGACCACGCGTGCCGACCGCGCTGCCGCGTCCACGACGGTGACGCTGGAGACCCGCGCGGGACTCAACGCGTGCGCGACCAGCTCGGCCGGGTCGTCGGACCAGTCGACGATGTCGATCTTCTCGCCGTGCAGCTCGTTCATCACGTTGCGGACCCGCTGCCCCATCGGACCGATGCAGGCGCCCTTGGCGTTCACCCCCGGCACCGTCGACCGTACGGCGAGCTTCGTGCGGTGACCGGCCTCCCGCGCGATGCCGGCGATCTCGACGGTGCCGTCGGCGATCTCGGGCACCTCGAGGGCGAACAGCTTCTTGACCAGGGAGGGGTGGGTCCGGGAGAGCATCACCTGCGGCCCGCGCATCCCGCGCTTGACGGTCACCACCAGGCACTTGATCCGGGTGCCGTGGGAGTAGTCCTCGCCCGGCACCTGCTCCCCCGCGGGCAGCAGCGCCTCGAGCTTGCCCAGGTCGACCATCACGTCCTGGGGGTCGCGACCCTGCTGGATCACGCCCGAGACGATGTCGCCCTCCTTGCCGTGGAACTCGCCGAACTTGATCTCGTCCTCGGCGTCGCGCAGGCGCTGCAGCATGATCTGCTTCGCCGTGGTCGCGGCGATGCGGCCGAACCCGGCGGGGGTGTCGTCGTACTCCCCGATCGGGTTGCCCTCCTCGTCCAGCTCGCGCGCCAGCACGGTCACGTGGCCGCTCTTCCGGTCGAGATCGACGCGCGCGTCCTCCCGGGCGCCGGGGGTCTTGTGGTAGGCGGTGAGCAGCGCCTGCTCGATGGCCTCGACGAGCACGTCGAGGGAGATCTCCTTCTCCCGCTCGAGCACACGCAGGAGGTTCATGTCGATGTCCATCGGGGTCTCCCTTCAGTCCTCGAGCCGGCGGAACTCGATCTGCACCTTGGCACGCGCCACGTCGGACAGCGGCACCTCACGCGTCTCGCCGTCGACGTCGAGCTGTGCCGAGGAGTCGTCGGCGTCGACGATCCGGCCCGTCAGCGCCTCGTCGCTCCCGCACCCCTCGAGGAAGGTCACCGTCACCAGCCGGCCGATGTTGCGGCGCCAGTGCCGGGGCAGGGTCAGCGGGCGATCGACGCCCGGTGAGGACACCTCGAGGGTGTAGGGCCGCTCCCCCATGACGTCGGTCTCGTCGAGCACGCCCGACACCGCCCGGGTGGCCTCGGCGATGTCGTCCATGTCGACGCCCCCGTCGCGGTCGACGGCGACGCGGACGACACGGTGCTTGCCGGCCGCCTCCACCTCGACGCCCTCGACGTCGAGGCCGAGGGACCCGACCGGCTCGGCAAGCAGCTCTCCCAGGCGCTCGCGGATCTCGGTCGTCGACTTCGAGGGGGTCACCGTCTCGCCTCCTGGTGTGCTGTTGTGGAGTGGCCAACCCTAGGCCATCCACGGGCGCCGGCTCGTTACGCTGCGCGGGTGCCCCGGACCGCTCCTTCGACGCGTGCGTTGAGCCGCCGGGGGCTGCTGGCGGTCGGAGCCGCGACGATCGTGGGGGCCGGCCTGGCCGGCTGCGCGGACCTGCCGGCCGCCGTTCGCGGCACCCCCGCGCCCGCCGACGCCGACTCCGGGCTCGACTCCGGGCCCGACTCTGGGCTGGTCGACCAGGCGACGATCGCCCTGACCGCCGCGCTGACGCTGCTGCAGCGCACCGAGCGGCGCCACCCGGGCCTGAGCCACGACCTCGCCCCGGTGCGCGCCCTGCACACCGCCCACCGAGACGCGCTGCGACCCACCACCGCGTCCCCGTCGCCCCCCACTCCTGCCCCGCCCCCTGGCGCGGCGCCGGTGCCGGCACGTGCCGGTGCGGCCCTGGCCGCCGTCGCGGACGCCGAGCGTGCGCTCCAGGCGCGGCTCACCGGCCTGGCCCAGGACGCGACGAGCGGCGAGCTCGCCCGGCTGTTCGGGGCGATGGCGGCGGCCACCGCGCAACGGTCCGCTCTCCCGCCGTGGACGCGGAAGCGCCGATGAGCCGGTCGACCGCGGTCGCCGCCCTCCAGGCGGCGCTGACCGCCGAGCACGCGGCGCTCTACGTCCTCGGCGTGCTGGGCGGGCAGGCGGCGCGCTCGCCCGCGACCGCGCTCGGGGCTCGGCTGACCGAGGCGTACACCACCCACCGCCGGCGCCGCGACCGGCTCACCGTCCTGCTGGACCGCCACGGCGCGGCTCCGGTCGGCGCAGCGCCGGCGTACCGGCTGCCCAACGCCGCAGCCACCACCGCCGACCTCGTCCGTGCCGCGCGCACCGTCGAGGACCGCTGCACCGATGTCTACGGCGCGTTGGTCGCCGCGACCACGGGCAGCGACCGGAGCTTCGCGCTGGCCGCGCTGGCGGAGGTCGCCGTGGCTGCGGTCGCGTTCGGCGCCACCCCGGAGGCATTCCCCGGGATGACCGCCCCGCCGGCCTGAGCCACCCGACCGCCGACGTGGGCATGAGCACGTCCGGCTGCGGCGTACGCCGTCGGCCCACCGGGTACGACGCGCCGGTGCCCTTTCCCACACGCACGGGCTCCGAGCTCGTCCGCACCGCCCGCCGTCTCGACGAGGACGTGGAGCAGCTGCGCCCGGGTCAACGCGAGGCGATGCGCGCCGCCCTCGAGCGCGACACCCTTGCCGTGCTCGCCACCGGCGTCGGGAAGACGCTGGTCTACCAGGTGGTCGCCGAGCAGCGCGAGGGACCCACCGTGGTGGTCTCCCCCACCCTGGCGCTGCAGGCCGACCAGGCCGCGGCCCTGGCCGACTCCGGCGCCCGAGCCGAGGTGCTCAACGGGTCGGTGCGTGGTGCTCGCCGGGAACGACTGCTGCGGGACTGGACCGCCGGGGACGTCGACTTCCTGCTGTGCACGCCCGAGCAGCTCGCCGACCGCGACGTCACCGGCCGCATCGCCGACGGACGCCCCGGACTCTTCGTCGTCGACGAGGCCCACTGCGTGAGCATCTGGGGCGAGGACTTCCGCCCCGAGTACGCCGCCCTCGGCGCGGCGATCGACGCCCTGAGCGGTCCCGACGGGCGGCCACGGGCCCTCGCGCTCACCGCCACGGCACCGCCGGCGGTGCGCGATGAGATCGTCGCGTCGCTGCGGCTGGTCGACCCGGCCGTGGTCGTCGGGGACGCCGACCGGCAGGAGCTGTGGCTGGGGGTCGAGCAGTGCCGCGACGAGCGGCACACCACCGAACGAGTCCTGGAGCTGGCCGGCGAGCGCGCGGCGTCCGGGGAGACCGTGATCGTCTACGCGGCGACCCGGCGACGCACCGAGGAGCTGGCGGCGGCGTTGCAGGAGGGCGGGCTCACCGCGGAGGCGTACCACGGCGGCATGCCCGCCCGACGGCGCGACGAGCTCAGCGAGGCGTTCCGGGCCGGCGATCTGCGGCTCGTCGTCGCCACGTCGGCGTTCGGTCTGGGCGTCGACCGGCCCGACGTGCGTCTGGTCCTGCATGCCGACCCCACCGACAGCCTCGACGAGTACTGGCAGGAGGCGGGGCGGGCGGGCCGGGACGGCGAGGATGCCTCGGCCGTGCTGCTGACCCGACCCGAGGGGTACGGCGTGCGCCGCTACTTCGCGGCCGGCTCCGGGGCGACACCGGACGACCTGCGGGCCACCCTGCGGGCCCTCGCCGACGGGTCGACCCTGCGTGCCGCAGCGCTCGCGAAGGCGGCCGGGATCAGCGGCCGGCGGTGCCGGCGCGCCCTCAACGTCCTGGTCCGCACCGGCGCGGTGCGCGAGGACCGCCGCGGGGTCCGGCTGACCGACGACCGGGGGGTGACGGAGATCGTCGCCGAGGGCATGGAGCTGGTCGAGGAGGCGCGCACCCGCCGCTCCACCGCGGTGGAGTTGGTGCGCCGCTACGCCGAGACCACCGACTGTCGGCGCCGGCTCGTCCTGGAGCTGTTGGGTGAGGAGCACCCGGAGCGCTGCGGGCACTGCGACACCTGCGACGCCGGCACCGCGACCGAGTCCGTCGACCGGCCCCACCGGGTCGGCGCGGTCGTCGAGCACCCCGAGTTCGGCCGCGGGACCGTCAGCGCCTACGAGGGCGACCGGGTCTCGGTCCTCTTCGACGACGGCGCCTACCGGATGCTCTCCCTCGACGTCGTCGAGTCCCACGGTCTCCTCGAGGAGGCCTGACCGCCGTCGAGTTGCGGGTTGTGGCCCGCCGAGTTGTCGGTGCCGGCCCTCAGTCCTCGCCTCGGACACGGAGGGCGGCGGTGAGGTGCTGGACCGCCTCCGTCACCGGTACGTCGGTCCGCGCGCCGGTGCGCCGGTCGCGGACCTCGACGAGGCCATCGGCCAGCCCGCGCCCGACCGTGACGATCGTCGGGACGCCGAGCAGCTCGGCGTCCGTGAACTTCACGCCGGGGCTGACCTTGGCGCGGTCGTCGTAGATCACGGTGACCCCGGCCGTCGCCAGGGCGTCGGCCAGGTCGGCGGCGGTCTGGAAGACGGCGTCGTCCTTCCCGGTGGCGACCAGGTGCACGTCGGCGGGGCTGATCTCCCGGGGCCAGCAGAGGCCGAGCTCGTCGTGGTTGTCCTCCGCGATCGCCGCGACCGCCCGGGAGACCCCGATGCCGTAGGAGCCCATCGTGACCGTGACGAGCTTGCCGTTCTCGTCGAGCACCTTGAGGTCGAGGGCCTCGGCGTATTTGCGCCCCAGCTGGAAGATGTGGCCCATCTCGATGCCGCGGGCGGTCTCCAGCACGCCGTCGCGACCGGCCTCCGCGCAGGCGGGGCAGGCGTCCCCGTCACGCACCTCGGCGGCCTCGATCGTCCCGTCGGGGGTGAAGTCCCGCCCGGCGACGAGGTCGACGACGTGGCGGCCCTGCTCGTCGGCGCCGGTCACCCAGCGGGTGCCGGCCGCGACGCGCGGGTCGACGACGTAGCGGATGCCCGACGGGTTGCTCTCGCCGAGCGCCCCCGGGCCGATGTAGCCCTTCACCAGCGCGGGGTGCTTGCGCAGCTCCGCATCGTCCATCGGCTCGACCTCGATGGGCTCGAGCTGGCCCTCCAGGCGCTTCTGGTCGACCTCGCGGTCGCCGGGCAGTCCGATGGCGAGCGGCTCCCGCGTGCCGTCGGGGTGCTTGAGGACCACGAGCACGTTCTTCAACGTGTCGCCGGCCGTCCAGGGCCGGTCCTCGCGCGGGAACGCCGCGTTGAGGTGGTCGACGAGCGTGGCGATCGTCGGGGTGTCGGGGGTGTCCTCGGCGTGCGCAGCGGGCAGCCCGTCGTACGACGTGGCAGCAGGCGCCGGCACCGTCACGGCCTCCACGTTGGCGGCGTAGTCGCACACGGTGCAGCGGACGTAGGTGTCCTCGCCGGCCTCCGAGCGGGCGAGGAACTCCTCGGAGCGGGAGCCGCCCATGGCGCCGGAGGTCGCCTTGACGATCACGTAGTCGAAGCCGAGGCGGTCGAAGGTCTTCACGTACGCCTCGCGGTGCGCGGCGTAGGAGGCCTCCAGGCCCTCGTCGGTGGTGTCGAAGGAGTAGGAGTCCTTCATCACGAACTCGCGACCCCGCAGGATGCCTGCCCGCGGCCGCGCCTCGTCCCGGTACTTCGTCTGGATCTGGTAGAGCCAGACGGGCAGGTCCTTGTAGGAGGAGTAGAGGTCCTTGACCAGGAGCGTGAACATCTCCTCGTGGGTCGGGCCGAGGAGGTAGTCGGCCTCCTTGCGGTCCTTGAGCCGGAAGATGCCGTCGCCGTACTCGGTCCAGCGGTTCGTGGCCTCATAGGGCTCGCGCGGGAGCAGCGCCGGGAACTGCAGCTCCTGGGCGCCGATGGCGTCCATCTCCTCGCGGACGATCCGCTCCACGTTGCGCAGGACGCGCAGACCGAGCGGCAGCCAGGTGTAGATGCCGGGCGCCGCCCGGCGGATGTAGCCCGCGCGGACCAGGAGCCGGTGGCTGGCGACCTCGGCGTCCGCCGGGTCCTCGCGCAGGGTGCGGACGAACAGCGACGACATGCGGAGGACACGGGCGCTCATGCGCGTCAGGCTATCGGCGCCGACACGTCGACTCCGAACCGGTTTCCGCCCGGGCGCCCGGCCGATCGCACCGACCCTGCCTCGCTCAGAACATCAGTGTCGAGAACGTGGCGGTCTGCGCGAACCCGACCGCCTCGTACGCACGCCGGGCGGCGGTGTTGTGGGCGTTGACGTAGAGGGAGGCGGCGGGTGCGATGTCGCGCAGCACGTGGTCGACGACCGCGGCCATGCCGCGCACCGCCAGCCCCTCGCCCCGCCGGTCGGGAGCCACGTAGACGCCCTGGACCTGCGCGGCGTGCGCGGTCGCGCAGGCGACCTCGGCCTTGAACACGACGCGGCCGTCCTCGATCCGGGCGAACGACCACCCTCGGTGCACCAGCTGGCTCACCCGTGCGCGGTAGAGGTCGCGGCCCCCGTCCGCCTCCGGAGAGACACCGACCTCCTCGGTGTACATCGCGACGCAGGCGGGATAGAGGAGGTCGATCTCGGCGGGTTCGGTACGCCGCACCGTGGGATCCGGCTCCACCGAGGAGGCGCGATCGAGCGCGAGGTGCGGCTGGTCCCACCGCGCCTCCCGCGGGCCGGCCCACGACGGCTCGAGGTGACGCCACAGCTCCGCGACGGCCTCACGCGGCCCGACGAGCGTGGCGGAGGTCGGCCGATGCCGCAGCGCCCGGGCGGCGAAGGCAGCACACGCCTCGGGCGTCGCGTTCACCGGGACGAGGTTGGCGCCGACGTGGCACAGGGACACCAGGGCGTCGTCCTCGAAGTAGCCCCACACCTCACCGCCCAGCCAGCGAGGGTCGAGCTGCGTGAGCCGGGTGCGGTACCCGACGAACACGTTGACCACCGGGTCGCGCTCCAAGCAGCGCAAGGCGGCCGGCACGTCGTGCGGGCCGAGAACCCTCACTCCTCGAGCGACGTCCGGCACGTCCGCGAGCCTAGGGCACGCGGCCGTCCCGGCTTCCGCCATGCCGCCCGGGCCGGCGCCGAGTGCCCTAGCGTGGAGCCATGCTGCGGCCGCCGGGATCTCCTCGCCTCGGCCGGTGGGCCGCGATGCTGGGATGCGCGAGCCTGGCTCTGGGCGTCGTGACGGCGTGCGGGGACTCCGGGCGGGCACCGTCCGAAGCCCACCCTCCAGACGCCGCCGCCGCTGCCGTCGGCTGCCGCGAGCGGTGGCAGCAGGTGGCCGGCTCCCTGGCCGGCCGCGACCAGCAGGTGAACCCCTCGGACCTCGCCGAGCGATGGACGAGCGTCCTCGCCACGGCGCAGTACTACGCCACGTCGGCGACTTCCGGTGACTGCGGCGCGACGCTTCGGGCGGCACAGGACACCATCGGCCGGATCCAGGATTGGTCGGCGAAGCTGCGCCGCTACGACGTGCCCAGCCGCTTCGGCGCGCTGGCCCCGGTCGCCACCGACTACCTGCTGGCGCCGCTTCCCTCACCGCGGCGCGACCACGGCACCGTCGAGAGGCCCCCGACCAAGGCGCAGGTGCGCCGGGCGCTGACAACGCTGCAGGACTCCGCGACGCTGGCCACCACCGACATGCAGGCGGGCTGGGACGAGGCGGACGCGGTCGACCTCACCGACCAGGCAGCCGTACGGCGCACCCTGGCCGACCTCGACTTCCTGGCCGGCGACAGCACGCCGTTCCAGCAGTGCGCCGGCGCCCTCGCGGTGCTGGAGCGGGCGCAGTCGTTCCGCTCCTGATCGTGCAGGAGCCGGGCGCGCTCAGGAGACCGAGACCTCGGCTCCCGCGCCGTCCACCGGCTCCATCGACTCGGCGATCCGCATGGCCTCCTCGATGAGCGTCTCCACGATCTCCGCCTCGGGCACGGTCTTGATGACCTCCCCGCGCACGAAAATCTGGCCCTTGCCATTCCCCGAGGCCACACCGAGGTCGGCCTCACGGGCCTCGCCCGGACCGTTGACCACGCAGCCCATCACCGCGACCCGCAGCGGCACCTCGAGCCCGTCGAGGCCGGCGGTGACCCGCTCGGCGAGGGTGTAGACGTCGACCTGCGCCCGGCCGCAGGACGGGCAGGAGACGATCTCGAGCTTGCGGGGCCGCAGGTTGAGCGACTGCAGGATCTGGATGCCGACCTTGACCTCCTCGACCGGCGGGGCGGACAGCGACACCCGGATCGTGTCGCCGATCCCCTTGCTGAGCAGTGCCCCGAACGCGGTCGCCGACTTGATCGTGCCCTGGAACGCGGGGCCCGCCTCGGTCACGCCGAGGTGGAGGGGCCAGTCGCCGCGCTCGGCGAGCATCTCGTAGGCGCGCACCATCACGACCGGATCGTTGTGCTTGACCGAGATCTTGAAGTCGTGGAAGTCGTGCTCCTCGAAAAGGCTCGCCTCCCAGACGGCCGACTCCACCAGGGCCTCCGGCGTCGCCTTGCCGTACTTCTCCAGCAGCCGCTTGTCCAGAGAGCCGGCGTTGACGCCGATCCGGATCGAGGTGCTGTGGTCCTTGGCGGCCTGGGCGATCTCGCGCACCTGGTCGTCGAACTTCTTGATGTTGCCGGGGTTCACCCGCACCGCCGCACAGCCGGCCTCGATCGCGGCGAAGACGTACTTGGGCTGGAAGTGGATGTCGGCGATCACCGGGATCTGGGAGTGCCGGGCGATCTGGGGCAGCGCCTCGGCGTCGTCGGCGGACGGACAGGCCACCCGCACGATGTCGCAGCCGGCGGCGGTGAGCTCGGCGATCTGCTGCAGGGTGGTGTTGACGTCCGCGGTCAGCGTGGTCGTCATCGACTGCACCGAGATCGGGTAGTCGCTCCCGACGCCGACGGAGCCGACCATGATCTGCCGCGTCGGGCGCCGCGGGGCCAGCACCGGTGCCGGGGCCTCCGGCATGCCGAGAGATACCTGCGTCATGCCTCCATCGTAGTGCGGCCCACAGATCGCCTCAGGAGAGCCGAACGGGGGCGACGATGTCCGCCCAGACCAGGACCAGGCTCATCAGGATGAGGATCAGGGCCATGGCATAGGTCAGCGGGAGAAGCTTGGCGCCGTCGACCGCGCCCGGATCGGGGCGGCCGCGCAGGCGGGCGATGCCCCGTCGCGCGGCCTCGTAGAGCGTGGTCGCGATGCCACCGCCGTCGAACGGCGGGAGCGGCACGAGGTTCACCAGCCCGAGGAAGAGGTTGAGGCTGCCGAGCAGCAAGCCGAGCGACGCCAGCCGGGAGCCGACGGTGATGCTCTGGTCCGAGGCGACGTCGCCGGCGATCCGGCCGGCGCCGACGATGCTCATCGGGCTGTTGGCATCGCGCTGCTCCAGGCCGAGGGCGGCGCGGACCACGTGGTAGAGCTTCGTCGGCATGTGAGCGATCGTCTTCAGCGTCTCCCACGTGCCGTCGGCCATCGTGGAGACGACGTAGCCCAGGCCCTGACGCTGCAGCGAGATCGTGGGCGTGATGCCGAGGAAGCCGCCGCGCACCGACTTGCTGGGATCGCTGAGCGAGGGCAGCGCGCGCACCGTCGTGTCGGCGTGCAACGTCACCCGACGGCCGCCGCGCTCCACCACGAGGGTGGCGGCTCCGGCGTCGTTGGCGCGGACGAGACGTTGCACCTCGGCGTAGGAGTCCAGCGGTGTGCCGTTGAAGGAGACCAACCGGTCGCCGGGGCGCAGCCCCGCCTTGCGGGCCGGAGCCACCGGGTCCTGTGCCGTGCAGGCGCCGGGGTCCGCCCCGCCGCGGACGACCTTGACGCACTGCGACACCGTCGCGACGGTGGTGGTCGGCGCCTGCACGCCGTACCCCATGAACACGCCGGCGAAGATCACGAACGCCAAGACGATGTTGATGGTGACGCCGGCGCCCATGATGACGACGCGCTTCCACCAGGGCTTCTCGTAGAAGAGGCGGCCGTGGTCCTCGGGACCGACGTGGTCATACTCCGCGGAGCGGGCGTCGCTGACGAGCTGGGAGAACCAGCCGGTGTTGCCCGAGCGGGCGGTCCCAGGCTCGGCATCGGGAGCCGGCGGGAGCATCCCGATGAGCTTCACGTAGCCGCCGAACGGGATCGCCTTCACGCCGTACTCGGTCTCCCCGCGGCGCCGCGACCAGAGCGTGCGACCGAAGCCGATGAAGTACTGGGTCACCTTGACGTCGTAGAGCTTGCCGGGGATGAGGTGGCCGAGCTCGTGGAGGCCGATCGAGAGCGCGACGCCGATGCTGAACAGCAGCACCCCGACGAGATAGAGCAGCACGGTCATCGGTCGGTCTCCAACAGTGCGGCGGTCTCGGCGCGGGCCCAGGCGTCGGCGGCGAGGACGTCGTCGACGGTGAGCCCCTCCGAGGAGGGTACGGCGTGGCGCCCGAGCACCGTGGCGATCGTGTCGACGATCTCCACGAAGGGCAGCCTACCGGCGCGGAACGCCTCGACGCAGACCTCGTTGGCGGCGTTGTAGACCGCCGGCGCCGTGCCGCCCGCCTCGCCGGCCGACCGCGCCAGCCGCACCGCGGGGAAGGCGTCGTCGTCCAGCGGCAGGAACTCCCAGGTCTGGGCCCGGGTCCAGTCGACCGGTGGCGCCACCGCGTCGAGCCGGTGCGGCCACTCCATGCCCAGCGCGATCGGGATCAGCATGGTGGGCGGGCTCGCCTGGGCGATCGTCGAGCCGTCGACGAACTCGACCATCGAGTGGACCACGCTGGTCGGGTGCACCACGACGCTGATGCGGTCGAAGGGGATGCCGAAGAGCAGGTGGGCCTCGATCACCTCGAGGCCCTTGTTGACCAGCGTCGCGGAGTTGATCGTCACCACCGGGCCCATCGCCCACGTCGGGTGCGCGAGCGCCTCGGCGACCGTGACGGAGGCGAGCTCCTCCCGGCTGCGACCGCGGAAGGGACCGCCCGAGGCGGTGAGGATCAGGCGGGCCACGTCGCGGTGCCCGTCGGCGGTGGAGGCGTGCAGACACTGCGCGATCGCGCTGTGCTCGCTGTCGACCGGCACGATCTGCCCGGGCCGGGCGCGTGCCGTGACGACGGGCCCGCCGATGATCAGCGACTCCTTGTTGGCCAGCGCCAGCGTGGCGCCGGCATCGAGCGCTGCGAGGGTCGGGCGGAGGCCGACGGCTCCGGTGATGCCGTTGACGACGACGTCGCACGGGTGAGCGGCCGCGTCGACCGAGGCCTCCTCCCCGAGCCCGTGGACGGCCGGCGCGAACTCCTCCACCTGGCGGTCGAACAGGTCGCGGTTGCCTCCCCCGGCGGTGAGGCCGACGACCCGGAAGCGGTCGGAATTCGCCCGCACGATGTCGAGGGCCTGGGTGCCGATCGAGCCGGTGGAGCCGAGGATCACGACGTCGCGGCGGTGCGGGAAGCTCACGCGACTCATTGTCCCGGACGCGCCGAGGTCGACGGGACGCCCCGGCACTCCCGGAGCCATCCCTCGAAGCTCCACCCGGACAGGAACCGCTCGGCGGCGGCCCGGCCCTGGGCGAGGAGGTGGTCCTCGGCGGCGGCGTCGAGACCGAAGTCGACGGAGCTGACTCCGGTGGTGTCCACCCGGATCGAGCGTGCGAGGTTGCACGGCGCGAGCGCGTGCGCCGCCTGGCACCCCTCGATGGCCGTCTCCACGAGGGCCACTCCGAGGTGTGCCGGGTCCCGCACGGGACGCACCGCCGGCTCGGGTCGGTCGAATCCGAACGTGTCCAGGCGTACGCCGACCGTCGGCCAGCGCGGCATCTGCTCGTCCTGACGGTCGAAGATGTCGATCGGATAGTTCGACACCAGAGCGCCGTCGACCAACGTGGCCGTCCCGCGGGCGCCCCGCAGCTGGACCGGCTCGAAGAAGAACGGGATCGAGGCCGAGGCGCGCACCGCATCGGCGACGGGCTGGTCGTCGGGGTCGAGGCCGTAGGCCTCCTCGTAGTCCCAGGGGAGGCGCACCATGCGGTGCCGGCTGACGTCGCTCGCGACCACCACCAGCCGGTAGCGGTGATGCACGCCGCCGTCGCCGCCCGGGTCGTCGAGCAGCAGGTCGCCGAAGGTGTGGACGCCGAGGTCCGCGAGCGTGCCCCGCACCCAGTCGTGCAGGTAGGCCCCCTCGTAGGCACCGTCCTCGACCAGGACCGAGAGGAGGTCGCCCAGGAGTCCGAGGCCCGGCACGCGCGCGAGGACGCCGCCCCACGAGCCGCGGTCCCGGAAGCGGCGGTAGTCGAGGCTGCGGGCGATGTCCTCCAGCCGGTCGAGCGATTCCCCTCGTTGCTGCGTGGCGGCGAGGACGGCGCCCACCACCGCGCCCGCCGACGTGCCGGCGACCCGCGCGAACGTCCAGCCGTCCTGGACCAGGGGCTGAAGGGCGCCGACGAGCGCGATCCCCTTCACACCGCCGCCCTCGAGCACCACGTCGGCCACCACAGGCCCGGTCGTCGCTGCCAGGGAGGTACCCACAGGGTTCATGGGCCCACCGTAGGGACGGGCGTGGACAGCGACACGGTCGAGGCGCAGCTGCCCCTGGGAAAACCCGTTGCCGCCGCCCGTCAGCTGAGGCCACGCTGTCGATGCCCGGACTCACCCGGGCGTCCGCTCCCGACCGTCGAGGAGGTGCCCCATGGCTGTCGCCGTCGCCTGCCTGCCCGCACGCCACCCCTCCCGACACTGGAGCCTCGATGTCCTCCCTGCACCACCCCGCCGACGACGCACCCCAGCTCGCCGCTGAGCCGGACCCTCGTTTCACCTTCGACTACCGCCCACTCGACCACCTCGACGCGCTCGCCGAGGGCCAGCGCGAGATGACGTACTGGGACCTCGAGCCACTGGCGCGGGGCCCCGAGCCTCGCCCGGACTGGCTCGTCGTGGACCGTGGCGCCGTCGACACCGAGCTCGGCGTGCTCAAGACCGGCAAGGAGGCCGACGCGGTGCTGCTCCGGCGAGCACTGCCCGGCGAGGACGGTTGCGTCCTCGTCGCCAAGCGCTACCGCAGCGCCGAGCACCGCCTGTTCCAGCGCAGCGCGGCGTACACCGAGGGCCGGACCGTGCGCAACACTCGCGACGCCCGGGCGCTTCGCCGGGCCACCACCCACGGGCGCGAGGTGGCAGCGGCCGGGTGGGCGGCCACCGAATGGGAGTGGCTGCAGCGGTGTTGGAACGCCGGCCTTCCGGTCCCCTACCCGGTGCAGATCGACGGCTCGGAGCTCCTGAGGGAGCAGGCGCTCCTCGACGGCCGCCCGGCGCCGCGGCTGGCCGACACCCGTCCGGACGCATCCCGGCTGGCCGCCTGGTTCGAGGAGGCGTGCGCCGCGATGGAGGGACTGGCCCGCCTCGGCGTGGCGCACGGCGACCTCTCCGCCTACAACCTGCTCGCCGCGGACGACGGCGTGGTGATGATCGACCTGCCGCAGGTCGTCGACCTCGCCGCCAATCCGAGCGGGACCGACTTCTTGAAGCGCGACGTCGGCAACGTCTGCGCCTGGTTCCGGCGCAAGGGCCTCGTCGACCTCCCCGCGACGCACGAGGAGGAGCTCTTCACCGACCTCGTGGTCGCCGCCTTCGGATGAGCATGCCGCGCGCCCGACTCGCTACTGTCGCGCGGTGCGCACCGTCGAGATCCAGACGCTGGAGGAGTTCGACCGGCACGCCGTGTCCGCGACGCGGATGCGGGGATGGCAGCTGCAGGACCTGGACCTGACCGACCGGGCCGACGCGCTGGCCCGGCTCGACCCGTCCGGCGCTCTGCTCCTGGGGTGCCGGCTCACGCCCGCCAGCGAGCAGGACCTACGGCGTCGGGGCGCCCTGCTCTTCCCCTCGGTGCCCGACGTGCCGTTCGACGCCTACCGGACCGGCCTCTACACCGCCGAGGAGCTCTACGCCGGTCTCGACGACGGGTACGCCGCCACGCTCGACGCGCGCATCTACGCCTGGTCGACGACGGCGCACGAGGCCCGCACGGGGGGCACCAGCGTGCACGACAGTCTGGCGATGGCCCTGCACGACAACGCCATCGACGACGCCCTGGCCGAGCAGGCGGCCTCCGCACGCGTCGTCGGCGTCATGGGCGGCCACGACCTCGAGCGCGGCCGCGCCGAGTACGCCGCGGCCGCCCGGCTCGGCGCCGGTCTCGCCGCCTCCGGTCTCACCGTCGCCACCGGGGGCGGACCGGGCGCGATGGAGGCAGCGAACCTGGGCGCGTCCCTGCTGGACCAGGACGCGGTCACGGAGGCGCTGGCGGCGCTGGCCCGCGTCCCGTCGTACCGGCCGTCGGTCACCGACTGGGCACGCGCCGCCTTCGCCGCCCGGCCCGCTCGGCATCCCCACGACCCGGCGTCCCGGTCGCTCGGCGTCCCCACCTGGTACTACGGCCACGAGCCGCCCAACCCCTTCTGCGGCGGCATCGCGAAGTACTTCCGCAACGCCATCCGCGAGGACGTGCTGCTGCGGCTGTGCCGGGCGGGCATCGTGTTCCTGCCGGGCGCGGCGGGCACCGTCCAGGAGATCTTCCAGTCGGCCTGCGAGAACTACTACGCCGACGCCGCCTCGGTCGCGCCGATGGTCCTCGTCGGCCGGCGCTACTGGACCGAGGAGGTCGCCGCGTGGCCCCTCTTACGGAGCCTCGCGGTCGGCCGCCCCTTCGAGGGGCAGGTGCATCTCGTCGACGGCGCGGACGAGGTCGCGGCTGCGCTCGGCCAGGAGGCGTGAGGCGGGCCCCGGCAGCTGGTCGGCATCGAACTCCGGGTCGTCCCCCATCGGACGACGCAGCGACCACGGCTCGAGGCGGCGGTAGCCCTTCACATTCGTCCGACGGGTTCGCCGGACGCGGAAGCGCGGATCGTCCTTGATCTCCATGGCCATCGCCCGATCGACCAGCACCTTGCCCGGTCGCGCTGTGGAGGTGAGGCGCGAGGCGAGGTTGACCACCGGACCGTAGACGTCGCCGAGACGGGCGAGCACGCCGCCGTACGCGACCCCGACCCGCAGCTGGGGGAAGGCGTCGTCGGTGCGGTGGCGCTCGGCCAGCTCCAGCGCGACCTCCGCCGCGTCGGCCGCGGTGTCGGCGACGAACAGCACCTGGTCTCCGATCGTTTTGATGATGCGGCCGCGGTGCTCGGTTATGACCGCCAGCGGGGCCGCCTCGAAGCCCTCGACGAGCCGGCCGAGCTCGTCGGAGTCGAGCGACCGGGACTGCCGGGTGTAGCCGACGATGTCGGCGAAGCCCACCGCCAGCGCCGTTCCCCCGTCCTCCGGTGCCGGGCGGAGCAACCGGCGGGTGGCCGCCCCCAGGGCGTGGCGACGCCACACGTAGGACATGACGTCCTCGAGCAGCGGTCGCACCTCGTGGACCAGATCGGAGACGGCCTCGAGCTGCAGGTGCTCCACGTCGATGCTGCGACCCACCAACGTCATCTGCCACTCCGCGAGGCGCGCGAAGCTGCGCCCCAGGGTGCGGATCAGCGCCGCCTCGTCCTCGGCGTGCACGAGGCCGAGGTCGCGCATGCGTTGCGTGAGCTCCAAGGCGTGGACGTCGGCCTCGGTGAAGGCGATCTCGTCGTCGGGGACGGTGGTGAACCCGAGCGATCGCCATCGCTCCTTGGCCATCTCGAGGTCGATGCCGGCCCGGTCGGCGACCTCGGGCCCGGTGAGGGTCGGTCGTGCTCCGAGCAGGAAGACCTCGAGAAGGTCCACGAGCTCGGCCGGCGCGACCCCGGTCTCGTCCTCGGCCATCGGAAGGAGGAACGGCGCCGATCAGGACCGGGGCTGGTCCCCGCGGCGATCCTGGGCGGTGCCGCGGATCGCCTCGCCGAAGGCCGGCACCTCGTTGATGAGCTGCTCGAGGCCGTCGCGGGTGAAGTGGATGACCTCGAGCGGCGTGACGCTGACGACGCACGCCGAGCGGAGCTTGTGCTCGACGATGCCCATCTCGCCGATCATGTCGCCGGGGCCGAGCTGCGCGATCTCCTTGCCGTGCTGGCGGATCGACACCTGACCGTCGACGATCAGGTACGCCTTGTCGGCGGCGGTGCCCTCCCAGATCAGCGACCAGTCGGCGGGCAGGCTGAAGTGCCTCCCGGCGTTGACCACCCGCTGCAGGTCGGCGTTCGACAGCCCCTCCAGGCGGTTGAGGCGCTCGAGCTTCTCGGGCTGGGTCACGGTGATCTCCTCGTACGACGGCACGGCGGTTCCCGCCGCATCCTCCCGCCCGGCTCGCGCGCTGTCCACATGTCCCGGGTCACGCCGCGCCGCGCGGGCGTGGCGTCATGCTCTCGCGTGACCCGGGCCGCACGTCCTCGTTGGTGGGCCATGGAGATCTCGCGCCGCAACCTGATCCGTGCCGGTCTCACCGGCGGCGGCATGGCCGCGCTCGGCTCGGGTGGGTTGCTGGGCCCGCTCAGCGAGGCCGCCGTCGCCAGCGACCGTCGCGCGACGACGACGCTGGGCCGTACCTACGGTCCCGGGCCGGCCGGCCCCGGCGGCTACACGCCGATCGTGTCCCGGGCCGGCGAGCCGCACGTCGTGCGGACCGACCTCGGCGTGCCGGCGCAGGCCGGCCGGAAGGCTCGCCGCCGCGCGGTCCTCGCCTTCGCCCAGCTCAGCGACGTGCACGTCGTCGACCACCAGTCCCCGATGCGCGTGGAGTGGACCGACCGCTACGAGGATCCGGGAACGCTGCCGACACCCGGCGTCTTCGGCTCGGCGTACCGGCCTCACGAGATGCTCTCCGCCCACGTGGCCGACGCCATGGTGCGGGCCCTCAACCGTGTTCGTACGGGGCCGGCGACCGCGGCGCCTCTCGCGTTCGCCATCCAGACCGGCGACAACTCCGACAACTGCCAGTACAACGAGGTGCGCTGGAACATCGACATCCTCGACGGCGCCCGGGTCCGCCCGGACAGCGGCGACACGAGCAGGTACGAGGGGGTGATGGACCAGGACCCGACGTACTACGACCCCGGCTACTGGCACCCCGACGGCACACCGGCAGGCAAGCAGACCGACGACTACCGCCGCCGGCACGGCTTCCCGACGGTGGCGGGCCTGCTCGACGCCTCCCGCCGGCCGTTCAAGGCCCAGGGCCTGGCGATGCCCTGGTACACCGCCTTCGGCAACCACGACGGGCTGATCCAGGGCAACTTCCCCAACGAGACGACCCACCTCGGCGCCGTCGCGACCGGCTCCCCGAAGCTGATCTCGCCTCCGCTCGGCTTCAGCCAGAACCGGACGGCGGCGGTGCTCTCCGATCCGGCCGAGCTGGCCTCGCTGGCGGTCCTCTCCCCCTCCGCGCGGGTCGTCCACGCGGACGCGGACCGCCGCCACGTCACCCGCGCGCAGATCGTGGCCGAGCACTTCCGCACCGCGGGCACGCCGGTCGGCCACGGATTCACCGAGGAGAACCGCGCCGACGGGACGGCGTACTACGCCTTCGACCCACGCCCGGGCGGCGTGGTCCGCTGCATCGTGATGGACTCCGTCAACCCCAACGGGTACGACGACGGGTCGCTCGACCAGACCCAGTTCGCCTGGCTCCAGGCGGAGCTGGCCGCAGCCCGGGACCGCGTGGTGCTCGTCTTCAGCCACCATACGAGCGCGACGATGGAGAACACCCTGGTGCTCACCGGCCTCGACGCCGAGCAGCGCGTCGACGGCGGCACCGTGCTCCAGCTCCTCCTCGCCAACCCGCAGGTGGTGGCGTGGGTGAACGGGCACACCCACCGCAACCAGATCTGGGCCCGACCTCGATCCGACGGCAGCGGCGGCCTCTGGGAGATCAACACCGCCTCGCACATCGACTTCCCCCAGCAGTCGCGGCTCATCGAGATCGCCGACAACCGCGACGGGACGCTGTCGATCTTCACCACGATGGTGGATCACGCCGGTCCTGCGTCGTACGGCGGCGACCTGAGCTCGACGCTGCCTCTCGCGGCGCTGTCGCGTGAGCTCGCCGTCAACGACCCGCAGACGCGTACGGCGCTCGTCGGGCAGCGGACCGATCGCAACACCGAGCTGCTGGTGACCGCGCCGGCGGCGCTGCGCCGCTGACGCCGGCGCTATTCGGCTGCGGCGAGCTGGCCGCAGGCGCCGTCGATCTCGCGGCCGCGGGTGTCGCGGACCGTGGTGGGCACGCCCTTGGCCTCGAGCCGCCGGACGAACTCGCGCTCGTCGGCCGGGTCCGAGGCGGTCCACTTCGAGCCCGGCGTGGGGTTCAACGGGATGAGGTTGACGTGCACCCAACCCCAGTCGCCGCGCGCGCGCAGCACGTCGGCGAGCAGATCCGCGCGCCACCCCTGGTCGTTGATCCCGCGCATCATCGCGTACTCGATCGACACCCGGCGCTTCGTCGTGCGGGCGTACTCCCAGGCGGCATCGACCGCCTCGTCGACCTTCCAGCGCGTGTTCACCGGGACCAGCTCGTCGCGGAGCTCGTCGTCGGGCGCATGCAGGCTGAGCGCGAGGGTGACCGGGACGCCCTCGGTGGCGAGCTGCCGGATCCGCGGCACGAGGCCCACGGTGCTGACCGTGATGCCCCGCGCCGACATGCCGAGCCCGTCGGGGTGGGCATCGGTCAGCCGCCGCACCGCGCCGATGACGGCGTTGTAGTTGGCCAGCGGCTCCCCCATGCCCATGAACACCACGTTGGAGACCCGGCCCGGCCCGCCGGGCACCTCGTCGCGGGCGAGTGCGCGCGCCCCCGCGACGACCTGCTCGACGATCTCCGCGGTCGACATGTTGCGCTGCAGCCCACCCTGGCCGGTCGCGCAGAACGGGCAGGCCATGCCGCACCCGGCCTGGCTGGAGACGCACATCGTCGCCCGGTCGGGATAGCGCATCAGCACGGACTCGACGAGCGCGCCGTCGAAGAGCCGCCAGAGCGTCTTGCGGGTGGTGCCGCGATCGGCCTCGAGCGTGCGGACCGGCGTCATCAGCGCCGGAAGGAGGCCGGAGACGAGCTCCTCGCGCTGGCCGGCCGGGAGGTCGGTCATGTCGGCTGGATCGTCGACGAGCCGGGCGAAGTAGTGGTGGGCGACCTGACGGGCGCGGAAGCCGGGGAGACCGAGCTCCTCCAACCGTGCCTTGCGCTCGGCGGGAGTGAGGTCGGCAAGGTGCCGAGGCGGCTTGCCTCGGCCCTTCGGGGCCTCGAAGACGAGGGGAAGCGATGTCACAGGTGCTTACATTCCCTGGCCGTCGACCTTGCCGGTCGGGTTAGCCAGCTTGGCGCCGTCGTACGCCGGCACGCCGCCGGTCTGGACGGGGATGCCGTCCACCGAGGAGCCGAACTCCGGGGTGTAGGTCTGGTTGTGGCGGAAGGTGTCGACGAACTTCTGCATCCGCGGGTCGGTCACGCTGTCGAGCCGGAGCTGGTAGCCCCAGGAGCTGAGCACGACCTTGCTGGGCAGGGAGCCGTCGCTCCACGGGCTCATCACCATGAACCGGTTGGCGTTGTCGCCCTCCTCGATCATCGACTGCTTGTCCACGAAGGAGCGGAGCGTCGCCACGTCCTTCGCCGGCAGGGACGGGTCGTAGGTGATCCAGATCGCGCCGTGCTCGAGGTCGTGCACGGCCCGCTCGCTCGGCACCGGCTTGGTGTAGACGCCGGCGTTCATCCAGACACCGTTGTGGTCGCCTCCGACCGGCGGCGTGACGGCGTAGAGGACGGTGCCGGCGACGTGGTTGTGGCTCAGCGTGCCCGCATCGGCCTTGCCCGGAGCCGGGTAGCCCAAGGTGTCGTAGGCCACCACGCCCCGGATGTCGGTGGGATTCGGCACGGTGGCAGGCATGGGCTGCTTGGTCACCGGGGTGGCGCCGACCGGCGCGGGGACGATCTGCGCTGCGCTCACCGGCGCCTTGGTCCCCGAGCCGTTCTGGACGCCGAGGACGACGGCGACGGCGAGAGCCACGAGCACGACGGCGAGGACGAGGATGCCCAGGAGACGCCGGCGGCGCTCGGCGCTCTCCTGCTCCTTGCGGATCTGGTCGAGGCGAGCACGCCGCTCGCTGCCGGTCTCGCGTGTCTTGGCCACCGCGGAATCCTACCGAGGCGGCGTCAGCCGCCCATCCGCGGCGCTCCGGCGACGACGAGGATCGCGCCGAGCAACAGCCCGACGCCTGCGCCGGCGACCATCGACCACCCCAGCCCGCGCGTGCGCCGGGAGACGGCGAGCAGCAGCCCGAGGAGGACGACCACCGCGGTCACGATCCCCAACCGGTCGCCGGCGGCGTGGGAAAGCAGCTCTCCGGAGCCGACCACCAGCGCGCTGATCCCGCCCTGGACGGGCGAGGGAGGCCGGACCGGGTCGGGCCGGCGCAGCTCGACGACGACCACGTCGGGCAGCGCGAGCCGCGCGGGCAGGTCCACGTCGACCGGTGCGCCGGTCAGCGCGGCGGCCATCAGCGCGATGCCGGTGCCGTGCGTGATCACGACGATGTCGTCCTCGGGGTGTGCGGCGAGGATCCGATCGAGAGCGCCGGCCATCCGCTCGCGGGTGCGGTCGGCAGGCTCCCAGCCCTCGTGCGCCGGACGCTCCGGCTCGAGCAGCGCGCGGCGCCGGACCGCGTCGATGTCCTCGATCCACTCGGCGTGCAACCGGACCTGCTCGGCGAGGTCGGGCACCACCTCGACCGGTCCGTCGGTGAGCAGGGCCGCGGTGAGCCGCGCCTTCGGCTCGGGCGAGGTGACGAAGCGCGCCGTCGCGGGGAGCGCTGCGCGCAGGCGGCGTACGTCGTCGGCCGTGCTGAGGTCGAGAGGCCAGGTGGCCGCCGCGCGGTCGCGGTCGACCAGGGGCGCACCATGGCGCACGAGGTGGACACAACGGGCTGCCAAGAGTCGCCGACCTCAGAAGACCAGGTAGTGCAGCAGCAGCCAGATCGGGGCGATGGTGGCCAGCAGCGAGTCCAGGCGGTCCATCAGTCCGCCGTGGCCGGGAATGATCTGGCTCATGTCCTTGACGCCGAGGTCGCGCTTCATCACCGACTCGACGAGGTCGCCGAGCGTCGCCATCACCACGGCGATGAGACCCAGCACCACGCCTACCCACCAGGCCCCGTCGAGGAGCCAGACGACGAGGGCGACCCCCACCGCGACGCAGGAGACCGCCGACCCCGCGAATCCCTCCCAGGACTTCTTCGGAGAGACCACGGGCGCCATCGGGTGCCGACCGAAGAGCACGCCGGCGACGTAGCCGCCGATGTCGGAGGCGATCGTCACGACGATGAACACGATGATCCCCCGCACTCCGTCGTCGGCGAAGTGGCGCGTGCTGTCCCAGGCGCCACCCTCGGCGAGCATCAGGGCGACGAACGACCCGAGGAACGGCACGTAGACCAGGGTGAACACCGAGGCGCTCGCGTTCTGCACGAACCCGTCCACCCCGCGGCGCAACAGCCAGAGCATCGTGACCAGAGCGGTGACCGCCGTGGCGGTCACCAGGGCGGGCGCGCCCCAGAAGTAGGCGACCACGACCATGACGACCCCGCCGGCCATCAGCGGCTGCTCGGGCAGGTCGATGGAGCGCGCCGCCATCCCTCGGTGCAGCTCCCAGATGGCGATCACGACCGCGCCGGCGACGATGAGCATGAACGCCGTCTTCTGGAAGTACAGCGACGCGATGATCGCGACGCCCAGCCCGACGCCGGACAAGATCGCAGCGCGCAGGTCCCGTCCGGCGCGGCCGTGCGGGGCGGGGGGCGAGGGGGGGACGGCCGCCGAGGTGTCGGTCATGGAGGGCGAGGGAGGTGCTCAGACCTCCAGCAGCTCGGCTTCCTTGTGCTTGAGCAGGTCGTCGATCAGGTCGGTGTGCTTCTTGGTGGCGGCGTCGAGCCTCTTCTCGGCACCGGTCACGTCGTCCTTGCCGACCTCGCCGTCCTTCTCGAGCTTCTCGAGGGCCTGCTTGGCGTTGCGCCGGATGTTGCGCACGCTGACCCGGCCCTCCTCGGCCTTCGTCCGCGCGACCTTGACGTACTCCTTGCGGCGCTCCTCGGTGAGCTCGGGGAACGAGCACCGCAGGACCTTGCCGTCGTTGGTGGGGTTCACGCCGAGGTCGGAGTCGCGGATCGCCTTCTCGATCGCACTCATCGCGCCCATGTCGTAGGGCGCGATGAGGATCGTGCGGGCGTCCTGAGAGGTGAACGACGCCAGCTGCTGGATCGGCGTGGGCGTGCCGTAGTAGTCGGCGGTGATCTTGGCGAACATCGTCGGGTGTGCCCGGCCGGCGCGGATCGCGGTGAACTCCTCACGGGTCACCTCCACGGCCTTGTCCATCTTGGCGTCGGCGTCCTTCAGCGTCTCGTTGATCACGGTCTCTCAGCTCCTCGTCCGCGGGCGTGCAGGGTCGACGGCGTCGCTCAGCTGCCCGCACTCACCAGCGTGCCGATCTTCTCACCCTGCACGACCCGCAGGATGTTGCCCTCCGGCTCCATGCCGAAGACCACCATCGGCAGGTTGTTCTCACCGCAGAGGGCGAACGCGGTCTGGTCCATGATCCGCAGGCCCTGGGTGATCGCCTCGTCGTACGTCACGTGGTCGAGCTTGACGGCCTCGGGGTCCAGGCGGGGATCGGCGGTGTAGACCCCGTCCACGCCGTTCTTGGCTACGAGCACGACCTGGCACTTGCTCTCCAGCGCCCGCTGGGCGGCGACGGTGTCGGTGGAGAAGTACGGCAGTCCCATGCCGGCGCCGAAGATGACCACGCGGCCCTTCTCGAGGTGCCGGATGGCGCGCCGGGGAATGTACGGCTCGGCGACCTGACCCATGGCGATCGCGGTCTGCACGCGCGTCTCCACGCCTTCCTTCTCCAGGAAGTCCTGGAGAGCGAGGCAGTTCATCACGATGCCGAGCATGCCCATGTAGTCGGCACGGCCACGGTCCATGCCGCGCTGTTGCAGCTCGGCGCCGCGGAAGAAGTTGCCGCCACCGGTGACCACCGCGACCTGCACGCCGGCCCGTTGCACCGCCGCGATCTCGCGAGCGATCTTCTGGACGACGTCGGGATCGACGCCGACCCGGCCCCCTCCGAAGACCTCACCGGACAGCTTGAGCAGGACCCGCTGGTAAGCCGGCATGCGACTCCTTCCGCGACAGTCGGTTCCGCCGCAACTAGGGTGAAACGTACCCGAGGACGCCGCAGCCGGTGGCGACCCGTGTCACCACCGGCTGCGGATGGATCAGTGCACCTGACGGTGCGCGTCGCTCCGGCTCAGGCGCCGACCTCGAACCTGGCGAACCGCT
>JBQCCW010000243.1:0-10568 GCA_051961835.1 Marmoricola sp.
CTCGACCGACCGCTGCCGAGCGCGGCACTCCGCCTGCGTCGTGTCGTCGGGGCCGTGAGCCTTCCCGCCACCTTCCTCGTCATGCTCATCGGCTCCCCGCTGCTCGACCCCCCTGGACGACCAGGCCGACGAGACGACGACGCTCGACCAGGCCCTCGGGCACGCCGGCCAGATCACCGGACTCGCCTGGGCCGAAATCCTCACCGCGGTGCTGACCGTCGCCGGACTCATGACGGTCGTCGGCGCGATCCGACACCGCGGTGCCGGCTGGGCCAACGCCACCGGGGTCATCACGGTGCTCTCGGCCGCGGGCCTCTTCGGCATCGCGATGAACCACTTCGTGCTCGCCGGCCTCACGTCCTCGACGCTGCCGGAGCCGCAGCGGGTCGAGGCGCTCACCCGCTTCCACAGCGCCGGCGGACCGGTCGTCATCCTGATCGTGCTCAGTGTGGTCGGCTTCGTGACAGCCGCCATCGCGATGTGGCGCTCGGGACTGTCCTCGCCGCTGCTGCTCGTGCCCGCGGTGGCGCTGCTCGTCCTCTCCACCGCTCCCAGCGAGGTCGCGAGCTACGCGTCGATGGCCGCGGGGCTCGTGCTCACGGCATGGATGGCGCGCGACCTGCTGCGCAACTGATGCCGACGCGCTCGGCGCTCAGTCCTGCACGGCCTTGGCGATCGCGATACAGCGGGTGATCCGCCCGGGATCGCCGGTTGCGGGGAGTTCCTCGAGAGCGCCGAGCACGTTCGCCATCGTCCGGACGATCACCCAGTCCCGGGCCCGGTCCTCGTCGAGCCCCGCGGTGTCGACGAGCGTGTGGAACCGGCGCCGGACCCCGTTGCGGACGTCGCCGTGAAGTTCCTCGTAGCGGTTCCACAGCAGCGGCGCCGGCTCGTAGTGCGGGTCCCCCGACAGCGGTCTGGGATCGATGGCGCGCCAGCTGCCGTCCTCGGCAGCCAGCACGTTGCCGTAGTGCAGGTCGGTATGCACCAGGGTGCCGTCGGTGGCGGGGTCGGAGGCGAGGTCGCCGATCAGCGACACCGCCTGCTCGACCAGCCGGTGCGGCACCGGCGCGTTCCGCGGCAGCGCGCGGAGGCGGTCGCCGACGTCGGCGACGTACGAGGAGAGGCGGCGCAGCTGCGGGGGTGCGGGCACGTGGAGGACGCCGTAGAGCTCGGCGATCGTCTCGCACGCCTCGAGGTCCCACGCTCCGGCGAGGCTCACGTCGCCGAGCCGCTCCAGGAGCAGTGCCCGGCGTCGGGGGTCGGCGCGCAGCAGTCGGACGGCCCCACGACCTCCCCAGCGGGTCAGGGCGAGGTGCACGTTCTCCGCCCCGCTCCCGGCGCTCACTTCCAGGATCGCCGGGTCGCCGTCGGCCTGCCGCACCGGAAGGAGCAGGGAGTCGGAGGTGCGACGCGGCGGACCTTCGTCGCGCAGCTTCCACTCCTCGAGCAGCGCGAGGACGTCGCGCGGCAGCCTCACCTGCTCGTGACCCAGTGGTCCGGAGGAACGTCGGGTCGGCCCGGGACCGGTCGCTGCTCCTCGGTCCATCCCTCGCCCCAGGCCGCACGGGCCACGGAGCGCCAGAAGGGTCCGGCGCCGGCGTTGTCGTGCTGGAAGGCGATCTCCCAGGGCCCGTCGTACCGACGCAACACGTCGAGGGCGAAGGCCCGGCCGACGCCGAGACGGCGTACCGCGGAGGCCACCCAGAACCCGTCGACAGTACGACGGGCAGCGTGCAGACCCGACACCAGCGCGAACCCGATCGGCGCCGGCTCACCGGTGTTCGGGTGCGGCGACCACAGCAGCCAACCAGCCCGGTCAGGGGCGGGGTAGGTGTCCAGCGGCGCGTGCGCGAACCGACCGTCGGAGTACGGCAACCCGTGCACGACCGGCGCCATGTCGGTCCGGTAGGCCTGCCACAGCCAGGCGACGACCGGCCACTCGTCTTCGCCGACGGGCCGGACGTCGACGGTCACTTCTTGGACTTCTCCCCCGGCTGTGTGGTGGAGAGCGCGGCCACGAACGCCTCCTGGGGGACCTCGACGCGGCCGACCATCTTCATCCGCTTCTTGCCCTCCTTCTGCTTCTCCAGCAGCTTGCGCTTGCGGGTGATGTCGCCGCCGTAGCACTTGGCGAGCACGTCCTTGCGCATCGCGCGGATGTTCTCCCGGGCGATCACCCGTGCGCCGATCGCGGCCTGGATGGGCACCTCGAACTGCTGACGCGGGATCAGCTCTTTGAGCTTGCCCGCCATCATCACGCCGTAGGAGTAGGCGGCGTCGCGGTGCACGATCGCCGAGAAGGCGTCGACCGGCTCGCCCTGCAGCAGGATGTCGACCTTGACGAGGTCGGCGGCCTGGTCGCCGGCGCGCTCGTAGTCGAGCGAGGCGTAGCCCTTGGTGCGCGACTTCAGCTGGTCGAAGAAGTCGAAGACGATCTCGCCCATCGGCAGCGTGTAGCGCATCTCCACCCGGTCCTCCGACAGGTAGTCCATCCCTCCGAGGGTGCCCCGCTTGCTCTGGCACAGCTCCATGATCGTGCCGATGTAGTCGCTGGGCGAGAGGATCGTGGCCTTGACGACCGGCTCGCGCACCTCGGCGATCTTCCCCGCGTCGGGGTACTCGCTCGGGTTGGTGACGGTGCTGGTCCGGCCGTCCTCCATGATCACCTCGTAGACCACGTTCGGGGCGGTGGAGATCAGGTCGAGACCGAACTCGCGCTCCAGGCGGTCGCGGGTGATCTCCATGTGCAGCAGGCCGAGGAAGCCGCACCGGAACCCGAAGCCGAGGGCGCCGGAGGTCTCCGGCTCGAAGGTCAGCGCCGCGTCGTTGAGCTGCAGCCGCTCCAGGGCGTCGCGCAGCGTCGGGTAGTCGTCGCCGTCGATCGGATAGAGCCCCGAGTAGACCATCGGGTTCGGGTGCTCGTAGCCGCCGAGCGACTCCGTGGCACCACCGTGCTGGCTGGTCACGGTGTCGCCGACCCGGGACTGCCGCACGTCCTTCACACCGGTGATCAGGTAGCCGACCTCGCCGACGCCGATCTCGCTGGACTTCACCGGCTCGGGGCTGATCACCCCGACCTCGAGCATCTCGTGGACGGCGCCGGTCGACATCATCTTGATCCGGTCGCGGTGCTTGAGCGAGCCGTCCACGACGCGCACGTAGGTGACCACGCCGCGGTAGGTGTCGTAGACGGAGTCGAAGATCAGTGCCCGCGGCGGCGCGTCCGCGTCGCCGACCGGCGGGGGCGTCTGCGCGACAATGGCGTTGAGCAGGTCCTCCACCCCGAGGCCGCTCTTCGCCGAGACGCGCAGCACGTCCTCGGGCTCGCAGCCGACGAGCCCGGCGAGCTCCGCGGCGTACTTCTCCGGCTCCGCGCTCGGCAGGTCGATCTTGTTGAGCACCGGGATGATGTGCAGGTCCGCGCCCATCGCCAGGTACAGGTTGGCGAGGGTCTGCGCCTCGATCCCCTGAGCGGCGTCGACGAGCAGGATCGCGGCCTCACACGCCTGCAGCGAGCGGGACACCTCGTAGGTGAAGTCGACGTGCCCCGGCGTGTCGATCATGTTGAGCACGAACGTCTGCCCGGCGTGCTCCCCCTCGGTGACGGTCCAGGGCATCCGGACCGCCTGGCTCTTGATGGTGATGCCGCGCTCGCGCTCGATGTCCATCCGGTCGAGGTACTGCGCCCGGGCGGCGCGCTCGTCGACGACACCGGTCAGCTGCAGCATCCGGTCGGCGAGCGTGGACTTGCCGTGGTCGATGTGGGCGATGATGCAGAAGTTCCGGATCACCGCCGGGTCGGTGCGGCCCGGTTCGGGGGCGTGGGGGTTCGTCAAGGCGCACTCTCGTCGTCGTCGTACGTCGGCTCCCAGTCTTTCACGGCTTCGGACACCTCCTCGCCGCGCGCATGCGGGCACCGGTCGACGGGCACCACCACGCCATGTCCGACATGATCAACGAGCCCGAAGCCACCACCACCGAAGGCAAGAAGGTCGCCTTCCTCACGGCCTCCGAGGGCGTCGAGCGCGCGGAGCTCGTCGAGCCCTGGCAGGCCGTCGTCGACGCCGGGGCCGAGGCCGTGCTGCTGTGCCCCAAGGACGGCGAGGTCCAGCTCTTCAACCACCTCGACAAGGCCGACAGCAAGCCGGTCGACAAGATCGTCTCCGAGGCCTCCGTCGACGACTACGACGCGCTGGTCCTGCCGGGCGGGGTCGCGAACCCGGACGCCCTGCGCCAGTCCGAGGAGGCCGTCGACTTCGTCCGCGAGTTCGTCGCCGCCGGCAAGCCCGTCGCCGCGATCTGCCACGCCGGCTGGATGCTCGCCGAGGCCGACGTGGCCAAGGGCCGCACCCTCACCTCGTGGCCCAGCCTGCAGACCGACCTCGTCAACGCCGGCGCGACCTGGGTCGACAAGGAGGTCGTCACCGACGGGAACCTGATCACCAGCCGCAAGCCCGACGACATCCCCGCGTTCAACAACGCCCTCCTCGAGGCCCTCGCCCACGGCAAGGCCGGCACTCCCTGACCGCCGAGCGGGCGGAAACGGCGCTCAGATCTGCGGTGACCGGGTGGAAACGGCGAGAAGCACCCGCCGTTTCCGCCCGCTCGCCGTCTCTCCGCGTACCGAACCGCCCGCTCGGCGATTAGGGGGTGGGGAGCCAGAAGCGGAGCTTGCCGTGACGCTCGTCCTCGAGCAGGCCGCCGTTGGCCTCGATCACGCGGCGGGACGCCACGTTGTCGGTGTCGCAGGTGACCAGAGCCGGGTCGATCCCGAGGGCCGCCGCCACCGGCAGGGTCGCCCGCAGCATCGCGGTGGCGTGGCCTTCCCGGCGGCGGGACCGGCGGACGTCGTAGCCGATGTGACCGCCCACCTCGAGCAGCCCCGGCGTCAGCCGGTGCCGTACGGCGATCCGGCCGAGGTACTCCTCGCCCTCGACCCACCACAGGTTCGTGCAGGGGACGTGTCCCTCCGGCCGCGGCGCCTCCTCGCGACGGTCGGCGCGCTCGTATCCGACGTACGCGGCGAAACCCTCGGGGGAGTGCCAGCTGGACCCGAACCTCGCCAGCCGGCTGCCGACCATCGAGTCGTCCCCGGTCCGCCCCTCGGCGGCGAACTCCGCCATCGCGGCGAGGAACGAGCGGTGGAAGCGGACATCGGGGTCGACGAGCTGTGCCATGGTGCGATCCTCCGCGGCGCGTCCAGCGGTTTCCGGCAGGGGTCTGGAGGCAGGATCGGGGTGTGACGCCGACGTTGCCCTCGCTCGCGCCGCCGCCGCGGGGACAGACCGCGCAGCGGCTGACCTGGCGGTTCCTGCCGCCGGCGCTGCGCGCGGAGGTGGAGAAGCGCCTGGGCGCGCCGGTCGTCGGGGACTCCTCCTGTGACAGCGGCTTCACCCCGGGCTTCGCCTCGGTGCTCACCACCGCCTCCGGGGAGCGTGTCTTCCTCAAGGCCGCGAACCGGCAGGCTCAACGTGCGCACGCTCAGGCGTACGCGCGGGAGGCGCAGGTGATGCGCGCGCTCGGCAGCCGCGTGCCGGCACCACGACTGCGGTGGGCGCTCGATGGCGAGTGGGTGGCGCTGGCCTACGAGGCGGTCCCCAACCAGACACCCCAGCGGCCCTGGGAGCCCGGCGAGCTGGACCGCGCGCTCCAGCTCGCCGAGGAGATCGCGCGCACCACCGTGGACCCGCCGCGCACCCTCGCCCTCCGTCCTCTGGTCGAGGACCTCCCGCAGCTGGTCACCGGGTGGGACCACGTCGCCCGACTCCGGCCCGACTGGCCGCACCACCGAGAGGCGGCGGAGCTGGCACGTCGGTTCGCGGCGCTGCCCGCGGACCGGTTCGTGCACGCCGACCTGCGCGATGACAACGTGCTGCTCCTCGACGACGGTCGAGCGCTCGCCTGCGACTGGAACTGGCCGGCGCTGGCACCCCCCTGGACCGATGCCGTGGTGCTGCTCGTCTCCGCGTACGGCGACGGCCTCCCGACCGATGACCTCCTGGCCTCGCGCAGCCTCACCCGGGAGGTGCCCGCCACCGACATCGACGCCTGGCTCGCCGCCCTCTGCGGCTTCATGCTGCAGGCATCCGACCAGCCCCGCCGCCGCAACTCCCCCTACCTCCAGCAGCACGCCCGCTGGTACGCCGAGGCCAGCTGGGGGTGGCTGGCCAGCCGGCGCGGCTGGCAGTGAGCCCGTCCGGCCGATTTGGGCGCCGGGCAGCGACGCTGATATCGTGAGCGATCGTGTCCGGCGTGTCCGGTCACCCCTCGACTTCTCGTCCGCCCGTACCCGAGCAGAAGGCGCACCGTGGCCAACATCAAGTCCCAGATCAAGCGCAACCGGCAGAGCGAGCTCGCTCGCGAGCGCAACAAGGCCGTCAAGTCCGGCCTGAAGACGGCCGTGCGCAAGGTCCACGAGGCGGTCGCCGCCGGCAACGCCGACGACGCGCGCGCCCTGGCTGCCGACGCCGCCAAGCGGCTCGACAAGGCCGCCTCGAAGGGCGTCATCCACAAGAACCAGGCCGCGAACCGCAAGTCCGCGCTGCAGAAGAGGGCCGCCTCTCTCTGAGAGACCGCCTCTGCGAGACCGGCGCCGTCACCATAGGGTACGGCGCCGTCGTCGTCCCCGGACGCCGTCAGTTGCGCCGGCAGCCCGCTGTGACGTCGAGGACCATCCGCTCCAGGGCGAACCCCGGGTCGCTGGCCTGTCCCTTGATGTCGGCGTCCGCCCGCGCCACGACCCGGATCGCCGCGCCCAGCGCGTCGGGGTCCCAGCGCTTGAGCTGCTCGCGCAGCGTCCGCACCTTCCACGGCGGGACGCCGAGCTCCCGGGCGACGTCCGCCTCGCGCAGTCCCCGTCGCGCACCGCTGAGCCGGGCCAAGCCGCGGAGCGAGCCGGCGACCGCACTGGTGACCAGCACGGGCGCTGTGCCGGTGTCGAGCGCCCACCGCAGCTCCTCCAGCGCGCGGGCGCGACGGCCCTCCACAACCGCGTCGGCGATGGAGAACGAGCGCGCCTCGGCACGGCCTGCGAAGTAGCGCTTGACCCGCTCGAGGGTCAGCGGCTCGCCCTCGAAGTCGCCGGCCAGCTGGTCGGCCGCCGCGGCGAGCGAGCGGAGATCCTGGCCGACCGCGAGCACGAGGTGCTCGGCGGCGTCGGGGTCGATCCGCACCCGGTGGCCGCGCAGCTCGGCGACCACGAAGCCCTGGTAGTCGCGGGCGCCCTTCAGCGGCGTCGTCTTGACCTCGGTCACCGCCGGGAACTTGCGCAGCTTGGTGAGGACGCCGCTGCCCCGCTGTCCGCCGGAGTGGACGAGCACGACCGCGACGTCCTCCGCCGGCGCACCGGCGTAGTCGAGCAGGCCGGCCACCGACTCCTCCGGCAGGTCCTCGAGTCGCCGCACCACCACGCACCGCGTCGAGGAGAACAAGGACGGAGCCGACAGCTCGCCGAGCTGGCCGAGGGTGAGCCCGGACGCCTCGGTCTCGGAGACCTCGGCCTCGGCGTCGTGACGGCGTACGGCGTGGCGCACCCCGGTCACCGTGCGCTCGGACAGGAACTCCTCCTTGCCGGTGACCAGCGTGACCCGGCCCAGCACGTCCTTCGCCGACGGACCTCGCATGGTGCGCAGCCTGTCACACCCCGCCGACGCCGCGGATGAGGACGCCTACCGCCGGGTCACGGCCGTCAGCCGGCCGTCGCGCTCCACCACGGCGACGCTGCCGTCGTGGTCGGTGCGGAGCACCCGCTCGCCGGTCTGAGCCAGCCCCGAGACCGTCTGGGGAGCCGGGTGACCGTAGTCGTTGTGCAGCCCCACGGAGATCACCGCCAGTCGCGCCCGGAGCGACCGGAGGAAGGGCAGGTCCTGGTAGCGGCTGCCGTGGTGGGGAACCTTGAGGACGTCGACGTGGAGCCCGGGCATCATCCGGGCGAGGGCCTCTTGGCCCTCGGGCTCGATGTCACCCCCGAGGAAGAAGGACATGCCACGGATGCGCACCAGCAGAACAACGCTGGCTTCGTTCGCCGTGCTCCCGTCACCCGGCCCGACCGTGGGCGAGTCGGGTAGCGGCCAGATCGGCTCGAGGGTGACGTCGCCGACGCGCCGGGTCACGCCGTAGGGCGCCCAGTGCGGGGTGAGTCCTGCGGACGCTGCGGCACGGCGTACCAAGGCGACCCCCTCGGGAGGGTCGGCGAGCCGGGTCACCTCGATCGCGCCGACCTGTCGGCCGCGTAGCACACCGGGCAGCCCGTCGACGTGGTCGGCGTGGAAGTGAGTCAGGACCACCAGTGGCACCCGGTCGACGTGGAGCCCGTCGAGGCACTGGTCCATCGCACGCGGGTCGGGCCCGGCATCGACCACCACGACGGTGTGGGGAAGCCCCGTGTTCAGTACCAGGCCGTCGCCCTGACCCACGTCGCACGCGACCATGAGCCACCCACGCGGCGGCCATCCGGGGGTCGGCATCCGGACCAGGACGGCGACCACCAGCAGCGCGCAGCACGCCATGCCCGTCGTCCTCCGCCGCAGGAGCACGGGTGCTGCCGATACGAGCAAGGCGCTGAGCAGCGTCAGGGCCGCCAGAGCCGTCGGTGTCGCGGGCCACGGCACCGCCGCAGTCGGCAAGGCCGCACCGTGCTCGGCCACCGCGATGATCCAGGCCACGCACCACCCGGCCGCCTGCCCGACCACCCGCCCCGCCGGCGGCGCGACCAGGCTCACGATGCCGCCCAGGAGGCCGAGCACCGTCGCAGGCCCGACCACCGGGGCCACCAGCAGGTTGGCTCCGACCGCCACCAGGCTCACCTGCCCCGAGATCGCCGCGATCAACGGCGTGCAGGCGAGCTGGGCTGTCGCCGGCACGGCGACCGCTTCCGCGAGCCACCGCGGCAACCAGCGCCCCAAGGCGTCACGCCAGGCCGGCGCGAGCAGGAGGATGCCGCCGGTCGCGAGGACCGAGAGCGCGAAGCCGACCGCCGAGGCCAGCCCGGGGTCGACGAGCAGCAGTACGAGCGTCGCGACCCCGAGGGCGCGGACCCCTCGGGCGGCCCCGTTGCTGCCCATCCCCAGCAGAGCGACCGAGCCCATCACGGCTGCCCGCAGCACACTCGGTTGTGGCCGGGCCAACAGGACGAACCCGACGATCCCGACCGCACCGACCAGATAGAGCCAGCGACCGCGGACGTGGAGCCACCGCGCGACGACCAGGGCGAAGCCGACCACGAGGGTGAGGTTCGTGCCCGAGACGGCGAGCAGGTGGGTGAGCCCCGTGATCCGGAAGTCGTCGGCCAGCGCGGGGTCGAGCGCACCGTCGTCACCGTCGACGAGGGCCGGGACCAAGGCGCGGCGGTCGCCAGGCAGGCCCGAGACCGACTCCTCGAGGGACCCCCTCACCCGCGCCGACGCCCGCCACCAGACGGGTGGACCCGCACGGACGTCGGGACCGTCCGTCGTGGACAGCACCGCCGCCACGTCGTTCCCCTGGGCGGACTCGAGATGGCCGCGTACCTGGACCGTGGCCCCGAGCGGCACACGCGCCCACGAGACCGGGGCGAAGACGAGCAGCGGCTCGTGCAGCAGGATGGATCTCCCCTCGGCGGAGACCCTGGTGACCGAGACGCGTACCAGCTCCTCGTCGCCGAACATCCCGCGCACCCTCCGCGGGTCGTCGGTGACGACGCCCACGACCTCGGCCGACGCCCGAGCAGTTGCGAGGCGCGAAAGCGGGTTGTCGGTGACTCGCGCCGTCCTGACGCCGGCCGCGGTGGCCACACATCCGAAGACCAGGACACCGGCCAGCACCGTCACGCCTGCGGCTCGGCGCCGGGTGCGACCGAGCGCCGTGGAGGCGACACAGCCGACGAGGACGACGACCACGACGACGAGGAGATGGCGCCCGGTACCGGCGAGCGCACCCGCCCAGGCGCACGCCGCAAGGACGGGCATCCGCAGGTCGGGGAGCTCGCGGCGCATGCGGGTCAGATCGTGACGTAGGGCGTCAGCTTGGCCAGGGTCGCGTCACCGATGCCGTCGACGTCGAGCAGCTGGCTGACAGCGGTGAAGCCCCCGTGCTCGGTGCGCCAGGCGATGATCGCCTGGGCGGTCACGGGGCCGACCTCGGGCAGCGACTCGAGCGTCGTCTCGTCTGCGGTGTTGATGTCGACCAGGCCGACCACCGTCGACCCGGCCGTTGCCGAGGGGGCCGCCATCGACGGCCCGGCCCCAGCCCGTGACGCGACGACGATCTGCTCACCGTCGGACACCACCCGGGCGAGGTTGAGCGCGCTGAGGTCGACGCCGGGCCGGGCCCCACCCGCGGCCCGGATCGCGTCGACGACCCGCGCACCGGAGTGCAGCACCACGATGCCGGGCCTGCGCACCCGGCCGACGACGTCGACCACCACCTGCGCCCGCTTGGCGGCGCCGGTCGCAGCGACCCCCACGGCGCCCGCGCTCGCCGCGGGTGAGGATGGCGTCGGCAGACGTGCGTGGGACGTGGTCACGGAGACAGGAGCGGCGACCTCGTGGCTCTGGCTGCGCAGGAGCCACCAGCACGTCAGCAGCAAC
>JBQCCW010000244.1:0-14361 GCA_051961835.1 Marmoricola sp.
TGCTCGCCGAGGCGATCCTCTCCCCCGCCGAGCCCGCCGCCGACCCGACTGACCGGGCAGACACCACCGACTTCACCGACTCCGCCGACTCCACCGGCACCGGGGACACCGCCGGCATCTCCGCCTCGGGGCCGGAGCCCTCAGCCCGCTGAGGCGCCGCTCGAGGGGGTCGTTGACGGCGCCGTCGGAGGCGTCAGCACCGCCGTGGCGGACTCCTCGATCGCCGTGAGCCGCTCGATGAGGTGGCCCGAGCGCGACCCCGTGAAGACGTCCGCCAGACCGCGGTCGGCCACCGCGGCCGCGGCCTCCCACCGGGGACCCGCCGGCAGCAGCTCGATGCGCCGCACCTCGGCGGGGAACACCTCGGCGGAGGCCGGCTGCTTGCCCGGCTGCAGGAACGCCGGCGATGCCTCCACCTCGAGGTTCGTGGGCAGCACCGCACCGGTGCGCGCAAGCACGGCGGCCGCCGGGTCCGAGACGAGGTAGGCCAAGAAGTCGGCGGCGGCGTCCGCGACCGTCTGCGACCGGGTGCGGGTCAGGCACACACCCTGCACGTCGCCGGTCGTGGTGTGGGTGCGCTCCTTGGGCAGGGGCATGACGTCGAAGGACAGATCGGCGTGCCGGCGCAACTGCGCGGTGAGGTCGCGGTGGCCCAGGATCATCGCCAGGTCGCCGTCCTCGAAGCGCGCGACCGCGTCCCGGCGGGCCAGCTGCGCGGCTGTGGGGGCGACGCCGGGCCGACGCAGCAGGCGACGCACCTGCCGCAGCGCCTCGACGGCCGACGCGCCCGAGAGCGTCACCGAGCCCGGGTCCTCGTCGTCGTCGACGACGTCGCCGCCGGCAGAGGAGATGAACGGAGCGAGCTGCTCGAGGGTGGGCTCGATCCACAGGCCGTTGCCGTGCGGCGCTGCCCGGGTCGCGGCCTGCCGGGCGGCACGGGCGAACTGCGCGAAGGTCCAGCCGTCCTCGGGAGTGATCGGGTCGCCGTCGCGGCCCTGGGCCGCAGCCAGGTCGACCAGCCGGGTGTTGTAGTACACGACCAGGGGCGAGAGCTGGGTCGGCATGCACTGCAGGGCGGCGTCCCGGCTGAACGCCTCGAGCGCGGTCCGGGCGTAACCGTCGCCGAAGTCCACGTGGCGTGCGCCGAGGAGCTCGTCGACCGGCATGGTGAGCTGCTCGGAGAGCAGGGGCTCCAGATCGCCGCGGTCCATCAGGAACAGGCTCGGGCCGTGCCCGTCCTGGATCCGGCGTCGGGTCGCCGCCAGCGCCGCATCGTGGTCGGCGTACGCGCGCACCGACACCACGATGGCGCGGTGGCCGGCGGAGAACCGGGCGGCAACGCGGCGGTAGGCCTGGACCAGGTCGGGGCTGCCGTACACCGCGAGCTGGACCACCACCGGGCCGGCCACCTTCTGCTGCGGCGGCGCCTGGCCGTCGGGGGTGCAACCGGTCACCAGCAGCGGCAGGACGGCGCCCGCGACGGCCACGCGGACGGCCCACCGGCGCGCCGGCCCGCGGCGGCGCCCCGTGGCCATGCTCGACGCCCCCACCCGACCTCCGCCCTTCGGTGTTGTACCGGTGTCCTCACGCCGGCGCGCCACGATCGCCACCCGCGGGGTGCTCACCCTAGCCGCCGGGCGCCCGTCCTAGGCTGACCGGCATGGCTGCTTCCCGCCTCCTCCGTCCTGACCGCCGTCGTGCCCGCACCGGCATGCCGGCACTGGGAGTCGTGCTCGCCCTCGCGGGGCTGGGCGTGGCGGGCTGCGGCGGGACTGCAGTGAAGAGCACCGGTGACAGCACCCCGGCAGGCCAGCTGTCGAGCAGTGCGACGCCGGTGAGCCCGCGCCCGTCCACGCCGGCGACCTCGACGACCGGTGCGGCTCCCGCGACCGGTTCGGCGACACCCGCCGGACTGACCGGGCACCTGATCGCCGCCGCTCAGGTACCGGCCTTCGGGGGCGTCGACGGCTGGACCGTGCAGGCGACGGGGCCTGCGGGTCCCGAGCCGTTCGGCGCCTGCCAGGAGTACGACTTCGCCACGATCGGCGCCCGGGACGCGGTGGTGCGCGCGTTCGACGCTGCCGGCGGCGCCGGCACCACCACCGCCGTCGAACGGGTGGTGTCCTTCCCCGACGCGACCAACGCCGCGCGGGCGGCGAAGGTCCTCGACAGCTTCCGCGCCCGCTGCCAGCAGCGGGTGGCCCCGCAGCTCCCGGGCCTGCGGGTGAGCCAGGCGCACGACGTCGCGGTCGGCTCCGGCGCCACGGCGTCGGCGTACACGGTCACCTGGAAGCCGCAGGGCGGCTCGGCACCGCACACCCAGGTCATCGGCACCGCACGCCACGACGACCTCATCGCCCTGGTGACCTTGGAGACCGACGCCGCAGGCGGTGTGCCCGAGCACGCTGTCGTGCAGGTGCTCGACGCCGCGGCGCGCGCCCTGCGATGAGCGAGGCACCCGGCAGCCGCCGACACCACCGGCCGTCGCTGCCGGGCGCGGGGCACTTCGAGAAGACCGAGGCCGGCGTGGATCCGGCTCGGCTCAGCGAGGCCGCCGAGCGGACCGCCCGTGCCTTGGTACGCCGCGACCGGCAGGCCGACCCCGCGCTCGTCGACCGGGTGGTGCACCTCGCCGAGTCCGAGGGTCTCGACACGCTTGCCGAGCTCTGGTCCGGCGCACCGCCCCTCTCCCTGGCCGGGGCGCTCTGGCGCCTGTACCTGCTCCGCGCCTGGGTGCAGGCCGACCCCGCCGGCGCCGCCCGCGAGTTCGAGCGGGGGCGGCGGTTGGCGCCCGTCAGCGATGCCATCTCCGGGGTACCCGATCCCCCGACGCCCGAGGAGGTCCGGGCGATGCTCGACGCGGTGCTGGCCGGCGTCGTCACCGGCGACTTCGCCGACACGCTTTTCCGCGCGGCCGCCTTCGCCCGGGTCGCCGCGACCGGGCGTGCCGGCGGCGAGGCCGCCGACGACCGGACCGGCGAGGACGTCGGACGCGCGGCCGCCCACAGGGAGGCGCTCTCGGCCGCGCGGCTGCTCGGCCTCGCCGACCACCTGCACCGCGCCGGCCGCCTGGAGCTGGCCGGAGAGCTGGAATGAGGCGGGAACCGACCGCCGGAGTGACCGGCGCGACTGCGTCGTTCGGCCGAGCCGCTGGGCTTCGGGCTGTAGTCTCGAGGGCGCGCCGGGCCGTGGCAGCCCCGGGTCCCAAAACAAGCCGCTACGAGCGGCCACGCGCCGTGAGGCGCTCCCGGTCCGGCGCTCTCTTCGTCGCCCGAGCCCGCGATGCCGCGGGCACGCGGTAGCTCGGACGCGGCCGGCAGGGACACCGACAGGGACACCGCCGGCTCCGCCTCACACGCGGTCGAGGGCCTTGCGGAGCCGGCTGTCGCTCACCGGGACGGCCGTGCCCAGCTGCTGTGCCCACAGGCTCACGCGGAACTCCTCGAGCAGCCACCGCACCTCCTCGAGCGCGGCCGGAGGCGGCTGCCCGGGGACCAGCGCGTCGACGCGCTGCTGCCAACCCCGCTGCCAGGGGTCGACCCGGGCCTGGAGCTCCGCGTCGACGACCGGGCCCGCGGCCAGCTTCTGCTGCCGGATCCGCATCGCGCGCAGGTAGCGGGGATAGTGGTCGAGCGCGCGAGCACCGGCCTCGCCGAGGAAGCCCGGAGCGATCAGGCGCGCGAGCTGGGCCTGCAGATCGGTCATGGCGGGCAGGATCCGCAGGTCGACGCGTCCCCGCAGTGCAGCGTCCGTCTCGCGCCACTCCGCGAGGACTCGCAGCGCCCCGTCACGCACGGCGCGAGAGCGTTCGGGCAGCTCCGCCTCCGCCCGGGCGACGAGACGGGAGAACGCCCCCTCGTCGCGCACGGCCCACGGATCGCTCTCGTCGACCAGCGCTCCACAGGCCGCGAGAACGCTGTCCTCCAGCAGCGCCTGCACCGTCGGGTACGGCGAGCCGGCGAGCGCCAGCCGCCCCTGGTTGTCCAGGTCCTCGAGCAGGTCGGGTGCGCGGACCGCCAGCCGGAGCAGGCGCCGCAGCCCGCGCCGGTGCCGGGCGCGCGCCGACGCCTCGTCGCCGGCGACCTGCAGGCCGACGGCGTCGCCCTCGTCGACGAGCGCGGGATAGCCGGTCACCTCGTGGCCGGCCCGCACCGTGGTGAACGATGCCGGCACCGGACCGAACACCCAGGAGGTCGCGCCCGACGCCGCGAGGTCCGACTCGGCGGCGACCTGGCGCACCGTGGCCTCGAAGGCCGGGCGGAGCGGCTCCTTGAGGGTGTCCAGGTCCTTGCCCTCGGCCACCACGGCGCCGTCCTCGCCCAGGATCCGGAACGTCGGGCGCAGGTGCGGCGCCACCTTCTCCCAGTCCCACGCCTCCTCGGGCACGTGCACCCCGGTGCGGGCACGGAGGAACCGGGCCAGGGCGACCGTGAGCGGCTCCTCGCCGGGCGCTACGTCGGCGAGGAACGCCCGCGCGACGTCGGGGACCGGCACGAAGTGGACGCGCACCTGCTTCGGCAGACTCCGGATCAGCGCGACCACCAGGTCGTGGCGCAGCCCGGGGACCTGCCACCCGAAGGGAGCCGCCGCCACCGTGTTGAGGGTGGCCAGCGGCACGTCGACGGTGACGCCGTCGACGCTGCTGCCCGGCTCGAAGTGGTAGCGCAGCGGGAAGGTGAGCCGGTCCTCCTCCCACGCGTCGGGGAACGCGGCGTGCAGGTCCTCGACGCTGTCGTCGTGCACCAGCATGGAGGCGTCGAAGGTGAGCAGGCCCGGCTGCTCACGTCGCGCCTGCTTCCACCAGGTGTCGAAGTGAGCGCCGGAGACGACCTCGGCGGGGACGCGAGCGTCGTAGAAGTCGTAGAGCGTGTCCTCGTCCACCACGATGTCCCGGCGGCGAGCCCGATGCTCGAGCTCCTCGGCCTCCTCGAGCAGCCGCCGGTTGTCCTCCAGGAAGCGGTGGCCACCCCGACGGCCGCCCTCGGCGCGCGCCCACTCGCCCTGGACGAGGGCGTGGCGCAGGAACAGCTCGCGCGCGACATCGGGTTGGATCCGGCCCAAGGGCACCTGGCGATCGGCGACCAGCGGCACGCCGTACAGGGTGACCCGCTCGGCGGCCATCGCCGAGGCGCGCTTGCGCGACCAGTGCGGCTCGCTGTAGGTGCGGCGGACCAGGTGGGCGCCCAGCCGCTCCGCCCAGGCCGGGTCGATGGCGGCGTTCTGCCGCGCCCAGAGCCGGGAGGTCTCCACCAGCTCGGCCGCGACGACGAAGTCCGGCGGCTTCCGGAACAGCGCGGACCCCGGGAAGATCGCGAACCGCGCTCCGCGGGCGCCGAGGTAGTCCCCCCGCCGCCGGTTGCCGTCCTTGGGCACCTCGCGGAGGCCGATGTGCGACAGCAGCCCTGACAGCACGGCCTGGTGCACGCCGTCGGCGTCGATCTCGCCGCCGGTGGACCTGGGCACCACGAGACCCATCTCCCGGGCGATCTGGCGCAGCTGACGCTCGAGGTCCTGCCACTCCCGGACCCGCAGGTGGTTGAGCAGCTCCTCGCGGCACATCCGCCGGAACGCGCTCGACCCGCGCTCGCGCTGCTGCTCCTGCAGGTAGCGCCAGAGGTTCAGCCAGGTGAGGAAGTCCGAGCTCGGATCCCGGAACCGCGCGTGCAGCTGGTCCGCGCGCGCCTCCTGGTCCGCGGGACGCTCGCGCGGGTCCTGCACGGAGAGCGCGGCGGTCAGCACGAGGACGTCGCGCAGACAGCCGAGCCGGTCGGCCTCGAGGATCATCCGGCCGAGTCGGGGATCGAGCGGCAACCGCGCCAGGCGCCGCCCGATGCCGGTGAGCCGGCGCTGGCCCTTGTCCCGGCCCGGGACCAGGGCGGCGAGCTCCTCGAGCAGCTGCACCCCGTCGCGGACCGCGCGCTGGTCCGGCGGGTCCAGGAACGGGAACCGAGCGACGTCCCCCAGCCGCAGGGAGGCCATCTGCAGGATCACGCTGGCGAGGTTCGTGCGCAGGATCTCCGGCTCGGTGAACATCGGCCGTGCCTCGAAGTCCTCCTCGCTGTAGAGCCGGATCGCGACACCGGCCTCCACGCGACCGCAGCGGCCCGAGCGCTGCCGCGCCGAGGCCTGGCTGATCGGCTCGACCGGGAGCCGCTGGACCTTGGTGCGGGCCGACCAGCGGCTGATCCGCGCCAGGCCGGTGTCGACGACGCCGGTGATGCCGGGCACGGTGAGGGAGGTCTCGGCGACGTTGGTGGAGAGCACCACCCGGCGGCGGGTGTGGGCCCCGAAGACGCGGTGTTGCTCGGCAGCGGAGAGCCGGGAGAACAAGGGCAGCACGTCGAACCCGGTGCGTGGGTCGGCGGCCCGCTTCGCCAGGGCGTCGGCGGCGTCGCGGATCTCGCGCTCTCCGGGCAGGAACACCAGGACGTCGCCGGCGGTGTCACGCATCAGCTCGGCGACGGCCGACTCGATCGCCTCGGTCTGGTCGCGGACGACCAGCTCGCCCTCCTCGTCGTACGACTCCTCGACCAGCGGTCGGTAACGCACCTCCACGGGGTAGGTGCGTCCCGAGACCTCGATGACGGGGGCTCCGCCGAAGGCGTCGGCGAACCGCTGTGGGTCGATGGTGGCCGAGGTGATGACGACCTTGAGGTCGGGGCGGCGGGGCAGCAACCGGCGCAGGTAGCCGAGCAGGAAGTCGATGTTGAGGCTGCGCTCGTGCGCCTCGTCGATGATGATCGTGTCGTAGCGGCGCAGGTCGCGGTCGTGCTGGAGCTCGGCGAGCAGGATGCCGTCGGTCATCACCTTGATCCGGCTGCTCGCGGAGGTCTTGTCGGTGAACCGGACCTGGTAGCCCACGGCGGTGCCGAGCTCGACGTCGAGCTCGTCGGCGATCCGCTCCGCCACGCTGCGCGCGGCGATCCGGCGTGGCTGGGTGTGGCCGATCAGTCCCTCGGTGCCGCGGCCCAGGGCCAGGCAGATCTTCGGAAGCTGCGTGGTCTTGCCCGAGCCGGTCTCCCCCGCGACGACGACGACCTGGTGGTCGCGGATCGCGGCCGCGATGTCGTCGCGCCGGGCCGAGACCGGCAGCTCCTCGGGGAAGGTGAGGCGGATCGGCTGCTCACGGAGTCGATCGGTCACGTTCGTTATCCTCCCGCGCATGGCGTCCCACCGCGAACCGCTGTGGGACAACGCCCGCTGGATCGCGATCACGCTCGTCGTCGTGGGCCACGCCATCGAGGTACCGAGTCACAACGATCTCGCCTTCGGCGCCTACCTGGTGATCTACGCCTTCCACATGCCGCTGTTCGCCTTCATCAGCGGGCGGTTCTCGCGCGCGGAGCCGACCACCGCCTCGTCGGGAGCTGACCTGGTGCGTCGCCTGGTCGCGCCGCTGCTGATCTTCCAACTGCTGTACATGCTCGTCGTCGCTCACTATGCCGGCTACTTCACCTACGACCTGGCGCGGCCGGTCTGGCACCTGTGGTTCATCCCGGCGCTGATCGCCTGGCGGTTGACCCTGCCGCTTTTCGCCGCGGTGCGCTGGCCGGTCCTCGCCAGTGTCGTCCTCGCTTGCGCGGCCGGTCTCTCGCCGTCGAGCGAGGCGCTCGGGTGGGTCTCACGCACGTTCGCGTTCCTGCCGTTCTTCGTGGCCGGATGGGCCTGGCATCGGGACGGCGTGATCGAGCGGGCGTTGCGCGCGACCGATCGGTGGGCGGCGCGGGCGGCGGCGGCGTTCTTCATCGCCGGATGCGTCGTCGTCGCCGTGCTGGCCGCGGACTGGAGCCGCGCGCACAACCTGCGCAAGCTGGTCCAGGGAGAGCACACCTACCAGACCATGGGCTACCCCCAGGACTGGGCGTTCCTGCTTCGGCTGGCGGCGCTGCTCGCGGGCGTGGTGCTGCTCGGATGCGTGCTCGTGCTGACGAGCCGCAGGGAGCGGGTCACGACCGCCTGGGGCGCGCGCACGATGACGGTGTTCCTGATCCATCTCTTCCCGATCCTCGTCGCCGAGCGGGAGGGCTGGATCACGTCGGCGCGCGACAGCACCGAGGTGGTGCTGCTGCTCGCCGCGGCCGCAGTGGTGTGGAGCATGGTGCTGTCCACCCGCGTCGTCGACGTGCTCACCGCGCCGCTGGTCCATCCACGCCTCCCCTGGCTGCTGCGGGTCCCGTCCGGGGAGGCCGCCCGCCGGATGGTCGGCGACTGACCCCGGCCGCCCCTCCCTCGACCGCCATTCGGCACGCACGGCAGGTTCGAGGGCCCGGTGGACCTGCCTGGCGTGCCGGATGCTGCTGGTTTCACAGGCTAGGAGAGGAAACCGGCCGCTGCTTCCCCTCGGGCCGCCTCAGGCGGGGACGATGAGCGCAACGAGGGCACCGGCCAGGCGGTGCAGCATGAGGTCGCGCGCCACGGCGTCCGGCTCGGCGACCCAGGCCAGTACGGCGTCCTCGACGAGCGCTGCCCAGCTGCGCGCGAGCAGGCGGGTGGCCGGGGAGTCCTCGACGCCCAGCGACTCCAGGCCGTCGACGCGCTGGAAGACCCGGTCGACCAGCGCGTCCCGCGCCTCGGCGTAGATCCGCTGGAGCTCCTCGTTCGGGCCGTGGGCGGCTCGGACGAGTGAGAGGTAGCCGACGTGGTGCTCCTGCACATAGTCGACGTACGCCCCGAGGGAGGCGACCAACTGGGCCAGGGGGTCCTCCACGTCCTGGGGCGCGGTGATGGCGTAGACGTCGCCCACGGCGCGGCGGACGACGGCGACGTGGAACTCCTGCTTGTTGCCGAAGTAGTGGTAGAGCAGCCCACGGGAGATGCCGGCCTCGTCGGACAGCAGCTCGATGGAGAGCTCCTCGAGCGGTCGGGTCGCCAGCAGCCGGACGCCGATGTCGAGGAGCTGCTCGCGCCGGCCTTCGCGGCTCATTCGCGCACGACGGCCTCCGGACCGGGCGAGCGAACCGGTGGTCATGTGGTCGATATTACTGAACTGGCGTCAACAACACTGTTGACGCCAGTTCAACGCCGTTCGTAGCGTGGACTGCATGACCACGGACCTCCTCCCCTCGCGCGTCGCCACGCTCGTCGTCGGCGCCGGCTTCGCGGGCCTGGCCACCGCGAGCGAGCTCGATCGCGCGGGCTACGGCGACTTACTCGTGATCGACAAGGGTCGCGAGGTGGGCGGCACCTGGCGCGACAACATCTACCCAGGCGCCGCCTGTGACGTGCCCTCGCAGCTCTACTCGTTCTCGTTCGCACCCAATCCCTCCTGGTCGCGGTCCTTCTCGCCGCAGCCCGAGATCCAGCAGTACCTGCGCGACGTCGCGACCGGGGCCGGCGTCCTGGACCGCTTCCGGTTCGGCGTCACCCTGCTCGACGCCTCCTGGGACGACGACGAGCAGGTGTGGCACGCCGAGACCACAAACGGCCCCGTCGTCGCCGATACCCTCGTCACCGGCTCCGGCGGCCTGTCGGAGCCCAAGCTGCCCGAGATCGACGGCATCGAGGCGTTCGAGGGGACGCTGTTCCACACCGCTCGCTGGGACCACGACGTCGACCTCGCGGGCAAGCGCGTGGCCGTCATCGGCACCGGTGCCTCGGCGATCCAGGTCGTGCCCGCGATCGCCGGCACCGTGGGACACCTCGACCTCTACCAGCGCACGGCGCCGTGGGTGATGCCGCGGCACGACCGCGCCTACACGGCCGTCGAGCGGGCGATGTTCCGGCTGCTCCCGCCGGTGCAGCGGGCCTACCGCACCGCGATCTACTGGGGGCTGGAGTCGCGGGTGCCGATGTTCGCCGGCGTGCCGGTCATCGGCTCCGTCGTGGCCGAGGCGGCCACCCGGATCGCCACGGCGAACATCGCCAAGGGGATCACCGACCCCGAACTGCGAGCGAAGGTGACCCCCGACTTCCGGATCGGCTGCAAGCGCGTGCTGATCTCCAACGACTACTACCCCGCCCTGGCGCGCGACAACGTCGACGTCGTGACCGACCGGATCGCCCGGATCACCCCCACGGGCATCGTCACCGCGGACGGCACCGAACGGCCCGTCGACGTGCTGATCGTGGCGACAGGGTTCCACACCACCGAGCAGCCGATCGCCGAGCACGTCAAGGGCCGGGAGGGGCGCACGCTCGCCGACGCCTGGCGCGAGGGCGGCATGGCGGCGTACAAGGGCACGACGATCCACGGGTTCCCGAACCTGTTCCAGATCGTCGGGCCGAACACCGGCCTCGGCCACTCCAGCATGGTGTTCATCATCGAGTCGCAGGTCCGCTACATCGTCAGCGCTCTGCAGGAGATGGGCGCCCGGGGGCTCGGCGCCGTCGAGCCGAAGGCCGCGTCGCAACGGCGCTGGAACGACGACCTGCACCGCCGGATGGCTCGCACCGTGTGGAACACCGGCGGCTGCGCCAGCTGGTACCTCGACGAGCACGGCCGCAACACGACGCTCTGGCCGCGGGCGACGTTCCGGTTCCGCCAGCTGCTGTCCCACTTCGACGTCGAGGCGTACGACGTCACCCCGCGCACGACCGACACGAAGGAGCACGCTGCATGAAGACCCTCGACGACAAGGTGGTCGTGATCACCGGCGCCGGCTCCGGCATCGGGCGCGCGGTTGCGCTCAACGTCGCTGCCAAGGGCGCGCGGGTCGCGGTCTCGGACTGGGACGAGGACGGGCTCGCCGAGACCGTCGAGCTGCTCAAGAACGCCGGTGCCCGCGACATCAAGGCCGACCGGCTCGACGTCAGCGACCGCGAGGCGTTCGCAGCGTATGCGCGCGACGTCAAGGAGCACTTCGGCCGCGTCAACGTGGTCGTCAACAACGCCGGCGTGTCCCATACCGGCCCGGTCACCGAGATGGAGTACGCCGACTTCGAGTGGATCGTCGGCATCAACTTCTGGGGTGTCGTGCACGGCACGCGCGAGTTCCTCCCGCACCTGATCGAGTCAGGCGACGGGCACCTGGTCAACATCTCCTCGCTCTTCGGGCTGGTCGCGATGCCCGGGCAGAGCACCTACAACGCCACGAAGTTCGCGGTCCGCGGCTTCACGGAGTCGGTGCGCGAGGACATGATCCTGGGGAAGCACCCGGTCGAGGTCACCTGCGTCCACCCCGGCGGCATCAAGACGGGCATCGCTCGCAACGGGCGGGTCACCCAGGGTGAGGACAAGGCAGCGATCGCCTCGACCTTCGACAAGAAGCTGGCGCGGATGACGCCGGACAAGGCGGCCGAGATCATCGTCGAGGCGATCCTCGCCGCCAAGCCCCGGGTCCTCGTCGGCGCCGACGCGCACGCCCTCCACTGGATCGGCAAGCTCCTGGGCACCCGCTACGAGGACCTCTTCGCTCGCGCCGCACGCCTCGTCCTCCCCCGCTGACCCCCGCGAGCTTCCTCCCCTGCCCACGCGAGTTGCGGGTTGTGGCCGCGCGAGTTGCCGGTCGTGGCCGCGCGAGTTGCCGGTCGTGGCCGCGCGAGTTGCGGGTTGTGGCCGCGCCGGTGTCATCCGCGGAGCAGGGCGATCCAGGCAGCGGCCGACTCCCGGTGGAATGGCGGCTCGTCGGCGGCGACGAGCCGTCGTACCTCCTCGCACGCAGCCACCGCTGAGTCCACGACCTCCATCGGGTAGGCCAGGCTCACCCGGTGCTCGGCGAACTCGTCCTCGTCGTCGACCCACACGCGGCCCGTCGTGCCGCGGATGACGTCGAGGTCGAGGTCGATGCACGAGACGACGTCGCCGTCCCATGAGGCCGGCGTCGCCATGTCGACGTAGGTGTCCACGGGACGCTGGCGGTCCTCGTCGTAGAACGTCGCCACCCACCAGGCGTCGTGCGGGACCAGGACGGCGTGGTCGGCGGTGGCGTGGAATCCGGCTCCGGGGCGGGACAGCCAGGTGCCGCGCGGAACGCCGAGCCACTGCCCGGTTGCATCACTGCCCAACCAGACGGCGTCGTACTCCCAGTGCGGCCGGTCCGGCCACTTGCGCATCGCGAACCGCACGGTCCGCCGGGTCGTCTCCACGCTGCTCACGGTACGGGCGGCGAGGCGGGTCGCTGTGGAACGATCGTGGGATGGCGATCGAGTTCGCGGAGTCGGCCGTCCCGCACACCCTCGGGGTCGAGTGGGAGTTCGCGCTGGTCGACCGCAGCAGCCGCGACCTGGTCAACGTGGCCGACCAGCTCTTCGACCTGCACCACGAGCGCCACGGCGCCGACCCGCACCTGCACAAGGAGCTGCTGCGCAACTCCGTCGAGCTGACCTCGGGGATCTGCCGCACGACCGGCGAGGCGATCGACGACCTGCGCCGGCTCGTGGACCGTGTCCGTCCCCTCGCCCGGGAGGTCGGCGCCGAGCTCTACTCCGCAGGCACCCACCCCTTCGCGGCCTGGTCGCTGCAACAGCTCACTCCCGGGCATCGCTACGAGGAGTTGATGGCGCGCACCCAGTGGTGGGGACGCCAGATGCTGATCTGGGGCGTTCACGTGCATGTGGGGGTACGACGCGACCACGTCATGCCGATCGTCTCCGCGGTGCTGAACCAGTTCCCCCACCTGCAGGCGTTGAGCGCCTCCTCGCCGATCTGGGCGGGCCAGGACACGAGCTACGCGAGCAACCGCGCCATGATGTTCCAGCAGTTGCCCACGGCGGGCCTGCCGTTCCAGTTCGACACCTGGAGCGAGTTCGAGCACTACGCCGGGGACCTGCTCACCACCGGGGTGATCGAGCAGGTCGACGAGATCCGCTGGGATGTGCGGCCGGCCCCGCGCCTGGGCACCGTGGAGGTGCGCATCTGCGACGGCGTCTCGACGTACGACGAGATGCGCGCGCTGGTCGCCCTCACCCACTGTCTCGTGGTGGATCTCAGCGATCGACTCGAACGAGGCGAGTCCCTCCCGACGATGCCGCCCTGGCACGTGCAGGAGAACAAATGGCGCGCCGCGCGGTACGGGCTCGACGCGTGGGTGATTCTCGACGCGGCCTCCCGGGAGCGGCTGTTGCTCGACGACTTGCACGACCTGCTGGAGCAGTTGGAGCCTGTGGCGCGGCGCTTGGACTGCCTCGACGACCTCCGCCTCGTGGACGACATCCCCCGCCGCGGGGCGTCGTACCAGCGTCAACGGCGGGTGGCGGAAGAGACCGGTGGCGATCTCGTCGCCGTCGTGGACTCGGTGGTTCGCGAGCTCGACTGACCGGCCGGTCGATTCGGCCACGACCCGCCACTCGCGCGGCCACGGGGCGCAACTCGCGGGGCCACAACCCGCAACTCGCGGGGCCACGGGGTGCAACTCGGGGAGGGGTCAGGTGCGGCGGCGGAGGGCGGGGAGGGCGTCGGTGGCGGCGACGGGGTCCATGCCGGTGAGGGCCAGCAGGTCGGCGATCACCGAGCGGATCTGGGCGAGCACGACTTCGGCCGACAGCTCCGGGGAGTGCTCGAGCTCGCTGGAACGCCGGCCCAGCTCGAGCAGCCGGGGACGGACCGACGCGGCCATCCGGCGAGCCGCGAGCTCGGTGGCGATCGCGTCCGCGGCTCCGGCGAGGTCGTCGAGCAGGTCGGCGTAGGACAGCGGGATCTCCTCGCCGCGGTAGCTGGCGACGGCCACCCGGCGGGCCAGCACCCGGGCGTTGCGCATGGCGAAGTCCATCGGCTCGACGAGCTCCATCAGGTGCCGCAGCGGCTCGCGGTGCCGCCGGCGGAACGGCGAGGACGCCACCACCGAGAGACCCTCCTCCGCAGCCGAGCGCAGCTCCCCGATCAGACCGTCGGTCGCCCGCGCCTCCCGCAGCCCGGCACGGGAGCCCTCGACGTCCCCGTCGCGGATGGACGACGCCGAGGCTCGCAGCACGCCGGCGAGCTTGCGGACCACGACCGCGGCGCGTTGTCGGGGCCGCCGGAGCGGCGCTCGAGGCACCACCGTCGCGGCGAGCAGCGCCACGCCGCCGCCGACGAGCGCGTCGGTCCACCGCAGGAACGCAGCGCCCTGGTTGGGCAGCACGGTGACCACCACGAGTGACTGGATCGCCACCTGGTTGACCAGCAGCGGGCTGGCGTCGAGGAGCAGCGCAAGGGACATCGCGACGCCGATCATCACGGTGATCTGCCACGGGCCGCGACCGAGCACGTGGGTGTACAGGTCGCCGAGGAACACGCCGATCGCGACCCCGATCGTCACCTCGAGCACGCGGCGGAGGCGTTGGCCGTAGGAGGTGCCGAGGCTGACGAGCGCGACGATGGGCGCGAAGAACGGCTGCGGATGACCGACCAGGGTGTGCGCCACCCACCAGGACAGGCCGGCGGCGACCGCGCACTGGCCGACCTGCCAGGACTTCGAGCGCAGCCGGGCGACGCGAGCCCGCACC
>JBQCCW010000245.1:0-2319 GCA_051961835.1 Marmoricola sp.
GTCTACGGCACCACGCGCAACTGCACCGCGGGCTGGGCGCAGAACAGCATCGTGCGGAGCAGGAGCTCGGCGGCGGTCGGCACCGCCAACGCCGTCATGAGGGCGGTGAGCTCCCGGCGTGGGCAGCTCGCCGTGCTGGCGGCCGCTGCAACTAACGTCGCACGGCAGGTCGCCGCGCAGCGGTCGACGCTCACGTCGATGCCGAACGTCAGGGCAGCGGTGTTCGCGGCGCGGTCGACGGTGGCGGCGGAGAGCAGTGCCACCAACAAGGTGAACGAGTCGGCGGTCGCGTTGCGGAACAACGCCATCCAGGTGAGCGCCGGGGCAGCGCAGATCATGGCCAAGACCTGCTGATCCATGCGTGAATCTCCGTTGCGAGCATCGCTGTGCCGCAATGGAATCCGTCACGCGCAGTGCGGGCCCGCCCCGGACTTGACCCGTTTCTCCCGTTGCGCCACGCGAGTCGGCACCTGCGGGGCATAGTGGACTGGCCAGGAGGTCTCGACCGATCTCGCCATGCAGTCACAGGGAAAGCACCGGGCCGGCATGTCATCAGCAAACGTCACAGGGCAGTGGGGATCTCGCGTTCGGGCGCGGGCGACGCGAGGACGTCACGCAGGAACGGGGAAACCTGGGAAGCCGGTGCTCGCCGTCGCGCTCCAGGTGGTCCTCGTGGTCCTCGTGGCGGCAGGAGCGGTCGTCAGCGGCTTCAGCTTCGCCAAGGGTGACAAGACCTTGGCGGTCCTTCCCGTCATCGCCGTCGTGGCCATCGGGCTGGGGCTGATGGCCCTGACCCGTTTCTCGGCCTTCGTGCTCCTGCTCCTGGCCGTGCGGCCGGCCCTGGACCTGTTCAAGCTCAGCTCGAACGCGACCGGCACGGCGGTCGGCAACACCGCCTCCCAGCGTGGCCTCGACCCGTCCAGCATCGTGGGGGTGCTCTTCCTGCTCGCGGCAGTGGTCTGGCTGGCCGGTCGTGCCCGGAGCGGACAGCTGGTCCCGGGCTCGCGGCTGCGCACGGCGATGTTCGCCTTCCTCGCGACCTGCGTGCTCAGCGTCGTGGCATCCGTCCAGCCCCAGGCGAGTGCGCTGGAAGCCCTGCGCATCGCCACCGTGGTGATGATGTTCGTCGTCCTGGAGCAGCTCATCACGTCCCGGGCGGCGATGATCCGGGTCATGGTCACCTGCTACGTCGCGCTGCTCGTCCCGCTGGGCTACACCGTGTTCGGCATGCTGACGGGGTCGCCCAGCTCGGAGGTGCGGGGAAGCTTCACGCGGCTCACCGGGCCCTTCAACCAGTCGAACACCTTCGCCCGCTACCTCGCGTTCCTGCTGATCTTCGGCATCGCGGTGTACCCGTACGTCAAGCCGCGGCTCAAGCTGTTGTTCGGCGCCATGCTGGCGCTCTCGTCGGTGTTCATGCTGCTCACGCTGACGCGTACGGCCATCCTCGGATCCGTCGCGGGGCTGGTGGTCCTCGCCGTGGCGCAGAAGCGCAAGGTCCTCATCGGGGGTCTCGTCGCGATGGCGCTCGCGGCCCTCATCGCCCTGCCGGGTCTCGCGGCACGATTCGGGACCCTGGACGCCGGGAGCACGCCGCAGGGGACCCCGACGGGCAACACCCTGGTCTGGCGACTGCACTACTGGACAGAGGTGATCCCGCTGGCCAACTCCAACCCCGTCACCGGGATCGGGCTCGCCTCGACGCAGTACGAGACCGACGCGGCCAAGCAGCCGCACAACGACTTCATCCGTGCGTACGTCGAGACGGGCCTGCTCGGCCTGGCCTGCTACGTGAGCATGCTCGCCGCGCTCGTCGGCAGCGCCCGCCGTGCCGTCCAACGAGCGCCGAAGGGCAGCCTCGAGAGCGGAGTGGCCGCCGGCGCCCTGGGCTGCGCCGTGTGCTTCGTCCTCGGCAGCATGGCCGCCAACGTCATGTCCAACGTCGTGAGCCTGTGGTACCTCATCGCCTTCGCCGCTGCCGCCGCCTACGTCTCCCGCACGTATGCCCCGGGCCCCCACCAGCTGCAGCGGACGCCTGACGTCGGGGTCGTGCCCGCGAAGAAGGCCTGACGCGCTTCCTCCTTCTTGCGTCATGCGTATATCGGGGCGAAGAGGACGACTTCTGGCCAGATTCCCGGAATCGCGCGCCGCGGACCTTTCGGCGGTCTTACGTTCGATCAATTCGAAGCGGTGCCCAGGGACGTCGGTCGAGGGGGATCGACGCACTGCTGCCGGGGGTGGCAGGTCGTGGGCGCCCGAACATGGGGGGACGACATGGGGAGACGTATCCATCGCCGGGCGATCGCCGCAGCGGGGGCA
>JBQCCW010000246.1:0-3091 GCA_051961835.1 Marmoricola sp.
AGACGGCGGCCGCGAAGCAGGCGGCCGCCCCGCCTGCGCCCGACACGGCGCCCGACACGGCGCCCGACACGGCGCCCGACACGGCGCCCGACACGGCGCCCGACACGGCGCCCGACACGGCGCCCGACACGGCGCCCGACACGGCGCCGGCCGAGGGCGGGCCCGCTCCGGACGCCGCATCGGCCGAGGAGCCGGCCGCGGCGCCGGTGAAGAAGGCCACCCGCCCCCGCAAGAAGGCGGTGGCCAAGAAGACCGCCGCGCTCAACAGCCCGCTCGACACGCCGGCGTCGCCGACCGAGCCGCCGTCGGACGAGGGTGTGCCGACCGGCGAGCCGGCCGCCACCACCTCCACGGCCCCGATGGTGCTCTTCCAGGCTCCCGAGAAGCCGGTCACCCGCACCACCACGCGCAGCCGCACCCGGAAGGCGGCAACGGCCCCGGCTCCCGCAACCGACGCGGCGGACGCTGCCGGCGCCGGCACGGCCAGCGCGGAGGCGACCGACGCCGCGACCGCGCCGGACCAGGCCGAGACGCCCGCTCCGCGCGCCAAGAAGGCCGCGAGCAGGAGCCCTCGGGCGAAGAAGGTCGCACCGGCGGAGCCTGCCGCCAAGGACGCTCCCGAGGCTTCCGAGGTGGTCGCGGAGGCGGGCTCCGCGGAGGCTCAGTCCAAGCCGGCGCGGAAGAAGAGCACCAAGGCGAAGAAGGCCGCGGTCGCCGAGGTGGAGGCCGACGTCGCGGATCCGGCGACGGCCGCCGTCGCCCTCGACACGGATGCCGACGCCGAGACCGAGCCGAACCCCGAGGCGCCGGAGGGCGCCGAGTCCGAGCAAGGACAGGACGACGACCAGCAGGGCGAGGGCGGCGGCCGCCGCCGGTCGCGCCGTCGCGGCGGTCGCCGCCGCCGGAAGGGCTCGGGCGGCGGGGGAGACGACGCCGATCGCGACAGCGCCGAGCCGAGCGTCGCCGAGGAGGACCAGGCCGACGAGTCGGCCGAGGAGCACGGCGCAGATACCTCGTCCAAGCGCCGCCGTACCCGCACCCGCACGCCGAAGAACCCCGAGGACGAGATCGCCAGCGTGTCCGGGTCCACCCGGCTCGAGGCGAAGAAGCAGCGCCGCAGGGAGGGTCGCGAGGCGGGCCGGCGTCGCGCGCCGATCGTCAGCGAGGCGGAGTTCCTCGCGCGCCGCGAGTCCGTGGAGCGCGTGATGGCGATCCGCCAGCGCGGCGACCTCACCCAGATCGCGGTGCTCGAGGACGACGTCCTGGTCGAGCACTACGTGAGCCGTGAGTCCCAGACGTCGCTGATCGGCAACGTCTACCTCGGCCGCGTGCAGAACGTGCTGCCCTCGATGGAGGCGGCGTTCATCGACATCGGCAAGGGGCGCAACGCCGTCCTCTACGCCGGTGAGGTGAACTGGTCCGGCCTCGGCCACAAGGAGGGCGAGCCCCGCAAGATCGAGTCGGTGCTGCAGTCGGGCCAGACGGTCCTCGTGCAGGTCACCAAGGACCCGATCGGCCACAAGGGCGCCCGGCTGACCGGTCAGGTCAGCCTGCCGGGCCGCTTCCTGGTCTACGTCCCGGACGGCACCACCAGCGGGATCTCGCGCAAGCTGCCCGACACCGAGCGCAACCGGCTCAAGACGCTGCTCAAGCAGATCGTCCCCGAGAGCGCCGGCGTCATCGTGCGCACCGCCGCCGAGGGCGCCAGCGAGGAGGAGCTGACCCAGGACGTCGAGCGGCTGACCGCGCGCTGGCACGACATCGAGGCGAAGGTCAAGGCCGGCAGGGCGCCGGAGCTGCTCTACGGCGAGCCGGATCTCACCTTGAAGGTGGTCCGCGACCTCTTCACCGAGGACTTCGCGCGCCTCGTGGTCGACGGCGAGGATGCCTGGGACCTCGTCGACGGGTACGTCGCCCACGTCGCGCCCGATCTGCGCGACCGGCTCCAGCGCTACCAGCCCGGCGACGAGGACGGCAGCGGGGCGGGCGACGTGTTCGCGTCCTACCGCATCGACGAGCAGATCGCGAAGGCCCTGGACCGGAAGGTCTGGCTGCCCTCCGGCGGCTCGCTGATCATCGACCGCACCGAGGCGATGACGGTGGTCGACGTCAACACCGGCAAGTTCACCGGCTCCGGGGGCAACCTCGAGGAGACCGTCACCAAGAACAACCTCGAGGCGGCTGAGGAGATCGTCCGGCAGTTGAGGCTGCGCGACATCGGCGGGATCATCGTCGTCGACTTCATCGACATGGTGCTCGAGTCCAACCGCGACCTCGTGCTCCGCCGCCTCGTGGAGTGCCTCGGCCGCGACCGCACGCGCCACCAGGTCGCCGAGGTCACCTCGCTCGGCCTGGTGCAGATGACCCGCAAGCGGATCGGCACCGGCCTGCTGGAGGCGTTCAGCGAGGAGTGCACGCACTGCAAGGGCCGCGGCCTGGTCGTGCACGAGCACCCGATCGACACGGCGGGCTCGAGCGCGACCGACGACGAGCCGCGCCGCCGGCGCAGCGGCCGGGGCGGCCGCGGACGCAACGGGGACGCCAAGCCGGAGCCGGTGAAGCCCTCGCCCAAGGACCTGGCCGGCAGTCGGCCCCAGCCCCCGCAGCCGGCCGAGGACGACGAGGATCGCCACGAGCACGTGGCCGATCAGGACGGCAGGACCCCGGCCGAGGGGACCACCGAGGCCCCCGAGGTCGAGCCCTCCCGGGCGGAGAGCGCCGACAGCGCCCAGGTCGACGATTCGGCCGAGGAGACACCCGCGAGCACCGCCTCGGAGTCCGCCGTGGAGATCCCGGCTGCTCCGGTGGTGGTGACCACGACCCGGCGCCGGCGTACCGCGACCCGCCCGGCCGGGCCCCCGACCGGTGCCGACGCCTCCAGCGTCGCGGTCGACGGCGATCGAGCCACCGAGCCGGCCTCCGTCGACCGCGAGGCGAACGATGCCGGCGACCCTGCCGCTGAGGCGCTCGACGAGGCGGTCGACGAGGCGGGGCAGCCCATCCCGCACGTGCCCGTGAAGAAGAAGGGCTCCCGCAAGCGCTGAGACGACCTCGGCCCGACGCCCGCTCCCGAGGGAGCGGCGCCGGGCCG
>JBQCCW010000247.1:0-14843 GCA_051961835.1 Marmoricola sp.
CGGACCGCGCGGGCGCCCTGATCGGCGAGGCGCGCAGCATCGCCACCGCCAACCTCGAAGAGGCGCGCCGGTTCGTCCGGGCTCTTGCCCCCGCCGACCTGGAGGCGGCGGCCCTTCCGGAGGCGCTGCGCCAAGTGGCCGGCGATGCCGGCGCCGAGTACGAGCTGAGCGGCGCACCGCGCCCGCTCCCGACGGCCCACGACGTGGCCCTCCTGCGCATCGCCCAGGAGGCCCTGACCAACATCGTCCGGCACGCGGGCGCCAGCCGGTCGCGAGTGACTCTGAGCTACCTGGCCGACGCGGTCGCCCTCGACGTCGTCGACGACGGCGTCGGGTTCGATCCCGCTGCGCGCCGGTCGGGGTTCGGACTGGAGTCGATGCGCAGCCGTGCCGCGGCGCTCGGTGGCCACCTCGACGTCGAGTCGGCACCGGGCTCGGGCACGGCGATCGCGGTCAGCCTCCCGGAGCGGACGTCGTGATCCGAGTGCTGGTCGCCGACGACCATCCGGTCGTGCGCAACGGGCTGCGCGCGGTGCTCGACCTGGCCGACGACATCGAGGTGGTGGACGACGTCGGGACGGTCGAGCAGGCGGTGCTCCGGGCCACGGAGGCCGACGTCGTGCTGATGGACCTGCAGTTCGGCAGCACGGTCGCCGGCGTCGAGGCCACCCGGCGGATCAGGCAGGCGCCCGAAGCGCCGTACGTGCTGGTGCTGACCACGTTCGACGCCGAGGCCGATGTGCTGGCGGCGCTCGGGGCGGGCGCTGCGGGCTACCTGCTCAAGGACGCCGGACCCGACGAGCTCACCGCGGCGGTCCGCCGGGTCGTCGCGGGAGACACCGCCCTCTCCCCCGCGGTGGGGGACCGGCTGGTGCGGCGGGTCCAGCAGCCGATGACCGCGCTGTCGGAGCGGGAGCTCGAGGTGCTCGCACTGGTGGCGCAGGGGCTCGGCAACGCCGAGGTCGCCCGGGCGCTGTTCCTCAGCCAGGCGACGGTAAAGACGCACCTCGTGCACGTCTTCGCCAAGCTCGGCGTGGACTCTCGGACCGCGGCGGTAACAGCAGCGACCGAGCGCGGCCTGCTGCGCCGCTGAGGCGCGGTGCCTGACCAGCCGGCGTCACCAGCCGGCAGGCAGCGGCCGGCCCTCGGCGTACCCGGCGGCCGACTGCACTCCGACGACGGCGCGCTCGGCGAACGCGTCGAGGTCGCGCGCCCCGGCGTAGGTGCACGAGGACCGCACCCCGGAGCAGATCTCGTCGAGCAGGTCCTCCACCCCCGGGCGCGCCGGGTCGAGGAACATCCGCGAGGACGAGATGCCCTCCTCGTAGAGGCCCTTGCGGGCGCGCTCGAACGTGCTGTCGGCGCTGGTCCGGTTCGCCACCGCCCGGGCCGACGCCATCCCGAAGCTCTCCTTGTAGAGCCGGCCGTCGGCGTTGCGCTGCAGGTCGCCCGGCGACTCGTGGGTCCCGGCGAACCACGACCCCACCATCACCGCCGACGCCCCGGCGGCGAGCGCCAGCGCGACGTCACGCGGGTGCCGCACTCCCCCGTCGGCCCACACGTGCTTGCCGTGCTCGCGGGCCGCCGCCGCGCAGTCCAGCACCGCGCTGAACTGGGGCCGGCCGACGCCGGTCATCATCCGGGTCGTGCACATCGCGCCGGGACCCACGCCGACCTTGACGATGTCCGCGCCCGCCTCGACCAGGTCGTGCACGCCCTCGGCGGAGACGACGTTCCCCGCGACCACGGGCACGCCCGGGTCCACCGCGCGTACGGCGGACAGCGCGTCGAGCATGCGCTCCTGGTGACCGTGGGCGGTGTCGACCACAAGAGTGTCGAGGCCCATGTCGAGCAACTGCTTGGCCTTGCCGGCGACGTCGCCGTTGACCCCGATCGCCGCGGCCACCCGGAGGCGGCCATGGGCGTCGACCGCGGGGCGATAGATGGTGGAGCGCAGCGCACCGATGCGGGTCAGCACGCCGACCAGGCCGCCGTCGGCGTTCACCACCGGCGCCAGCCGGTGCCGGGACGCAGCCAGCACGTCGAAGGCGCCGCGCGCGTCCACGTCGGCGGTGAGCGTCACCATCTCGGTGGTCATCACCTGCTGGACCTGGGTGAAGCGGTCGACGCCGGTGCAGTCGGCCTCGGTCACGACACCGACGGGTCGGCCGGCGTCGACGACCACCGCAGCCCGGTGGGATCGCTTGGGCAGCAACGCCAGCGCGTCACCGACCGTCGCGGTCGGGTCGAGGGTGATCGGCGTCTCGAACAGCGGGTGCCGGGCCTTGATCCAGGCGACCGCGTCGGCGACGACGTCGAGGGGGATGTCCTGCGGCAGCACCGCGATGCCGCCGCGCCGCGCCATCGTCTCGGCCATCCGGCGTCCCGACACGGCCGTCATGTTGGCGACCACGAGCGGGATCGTCAGTCCGCAGCCGTCCGGCGACGCGAGGTCCACGTCGTACCGAGAGGCGACGTCGGAGCGCCGCGGCACCATGAACACGTCGTCGTAGGTCAGGTCGTAGGCCGGACGACGGTCGTCGAGGAAGAACACGAGGGACCAGCCTACGCCGATCCCTCGTGCTCCCGATCAGCTCACTTCAGCTCGGCGGAGCTGAGCCCGAGCACCCGCCGGGCCACGATCAGCTGCTGGATCTGCTGGGTGCCCTCGAAGATGTCGAGGATCTTGGAGTCCCGTGCCCATTTCTCCAGCAGCTCGGTCTCGCTGTAGCCGAGGGTGCCGCACAGCTCCACGCACGACAGCGTCACGTCGGAGCCGACCCGGCCCGCCTTCGCCTTGGCCATCGAGGCCTCGAGCGAGTTGGGCTGACGGTTGTCGGCCATCCAGGCGGCCTGCATCATCAGCAGCCGGGCCCCCTCCCAGTCGGCCTCAAGCTGGAGGAACTTCGCCGCTGCGGCATGCTGCAGGTGGGGCAGCCGGTCGTAGTCGATGCGCACGCCGGCCTGCTCCAACAGCTCCCGGGTCAGGTCGAGCGACGCGCGGGCGCACCCGACCGCCATCGAGGCGACCAGGGGGCGGGTGTTGTCGAAGGTGGCCATCGCTCCGGCGAAGCCCTGCTTGACGTCGATCTCCGGTGAGCCGAGCAGGTTCTCCGCCGGCACCCGGCAGTCGGTGAAGGTGATCGCCGCGGTGTCGGAGGCGCGGATGCCGAGCTTGTGCTCGAGCCGCTCCACCTTCATGCCCGGCGTACCCTTCTTGACCACGAAGGACTTGATCGCAGCCCGTCCCAGCGACTTGTCGAGCGTCGCCCACACCACGACGCTGTCGGCCCGGTCGCCGGAGGTGACGTAGATCTTCTCGCCGTTGAGGACGTACTCGTCACCGTCCTTGACCGCGGTCGTCTTGATGTTCGCCGAGTCCGATCCCGTGCCCGGCTCCGTGATCGCCATCGCGGCCCACGTGCCCTTGAAGCGCTCCAGCTGCTCGTCGTCGGCCACCGAGGCGATGGCGGAGTTCCCGAGGCCCTGCCGCGGCATGCTCAGCAGCAGCCCCGTGTCGCCCCAGCACATCTCGGCGATCGACTGGACCGAGGCGAGGTTGGAGCCGTTCTTCACGCCCTGGTCGGCGGCCGACTCCTCTCGGCGTACGCCGGCAGCCCCCGCCCCCTCGGCGGCGCCGGAGTCGGCGAGGCCGTCGATCATCGCGGCCAACATGTCGAGCTCCTTGGGGTACGCGTGCTCGGCACGGTCGTACTTCCGGGAGATCGGGCGGAGCATGTTCATCGCGACCTGGTGCGCCTGGTCGACGAGCATGCGGTGCTTCTTGGGGGTCTCGAGGTTGATCATCGTCGTCTCCTTCGGCCCTCAGACGAGGACCGCTCCTTCCGCGATCCCGATGGCACGCAGGTCGCGGTACCACCGCTCGACCGGGTGCTCCTTGACGAAGCCGTGGCCGCCGAGCAACTGCACCCCGTCGAGGCCGATCTGCATGCCCTTGCTCGCGCAGAGCTGGTGGGCCAGCGCGACCTCCCGGGCGAAGTCCTTGCCCTGCGCGGCACGCGCCGCGGCACGGTAGGTGAGCAGGCGCATCGCCTGCAGCTCGATCGCGATGTTGGCGACCATGAACGCCACCGACTGGCGGTGGCTGATCGGCTCCCCGAACGCCTCGCGCTCGTTGACGTACGGCTTGACGTAGTCCAGCACCGCCTGGCCGGTCCCGACCGCGAGGGCACACCACGCGAGCCGCGAGAGGCGGACGCATTCCGCGTAGGCGCTCCCGTCGGTCGCACCCAGCACGGCGGTGGCCGGCACCCGGACGCCTTCGAGGTGCAACCTGGTCAGGCTCGCCGCCCGCACCCCCATCGACGGGTCGGCCTCGACGCGAAGACCGGTGGTGGAGGACTCGACGAGGAACAGGGTCGGCGTACCGTCCAGCGACGCTCCCACGACGAAGAGCTCGGCCTCCGCGCCGCGGGGCACGAACGACTTCGTGCCGCTCAGCACGATCTCGTCGCCCTCGCGGGTCGCGGTCGTCGCCGGGGCGAGGACGTCGAACAGCGGCGTCGGCTCGGCGAGGGCGAGAGCCGCCGCGGGGGCATCGTCGCCGGTGAACGCGGGCAGGTAGGTCTGCTGCTGCTCCTCGGTGCCCCACAGCGACAGCGCCGTGGCGACGGCCCCCGGGGCCAGCGCCGCGACGGCGACGCCCATGTCGCCCTGGGCGAGAGCCTCGGCGACCAGCGCACCGGCCGTGGCGGAGCGCTCCTCGGAGATGCCGCCGAGCGCCTCCGGCACGCCGAGGATCGGCAGGCCGATCTCCCGGCCGGCGGCGAGCACCTCCGGCGGCGCCGCGCACGCGTCGTCGGCGGCGGAGGCGGCCGGGCGCACGACCTCGCTGGCGTACTCGCTCACCACGTCGACGAGCATCTGCTCGTCCTCGGTGGGCGTCAGGTCGAAGACACCGGTGGGGTTGGCCGGACGCACCCGAACGCCGTCCTTCCCGGCCGCACCGGACCGGGTGAAGGTGCGGTTCGCCGCGCCCATCGCCTTGAAGCCGTGGCGGGTCGCGGTGAACACCACCTGCTCGGTCTGCTTGCGCAGCCCGAACCGGTCCAGGACGTCACTCTGCGCGAGCTTGTTCAACGCCGCGACGGCGTAGCCGATGGGGTCGCGGGTCTCCTTCGAGGACAGCCCGTGCCGGCCGCCCGGCCCGACAGCGTCCTTGACGTTCTTGATGAGGGACATGCGAGTAACTGTAACTACGAGTTACACCGGCCGCTACGCTGCCGGCCGTGGTGCGCACCACACCGCGGCCGCTCCTACGATCGAGGCATGGACGTGCCCGCCGACACCCCGCTGCCCACCGACGGCTCCGTCCGGCCGATCACCCGCTGGGGCGAGGACGTGATGCACCGCCCGGCCCGCCCGGTCGAGCGGTTCGACGACGAGCTGCGCCGCCTCGTCGCCGACATGACGGCCACCATGTACGCCGCCGACGGCGTCGGGCTCGCCGCCTGTCAGATCGGCGTCGACCTCGCTGTCTTCGTCTTCGACTGCCCCGACGCCGAGGGACAGCACCACCAGGGCGTGGTCTGCAATCCCGAGCTGGAACTGCCCGACGTGGGCGAGCGGCGCCTGGACGACGACGAGGAGGGGTGCCTGTCCTATCCGGGCGCCTTCGTCGCCTGCGCACGGCCCGACCGTGCCCGTGTCACCGGCCAGGGCCTGGACGGCTCCCCGGTGGCGTTCGAGGGCACCGGCCTGCTCGCCCGGTGCCTGCAGCACGAGACCGACCACACCCGCGGCACCGTCTTCGGCGACCGCCTCAGCGACCGGGCCCGCAAGAAGCTGCGCAAGCAGATGGAGGGCCAGGCCGAGGACTACCCGCCGCAGTGGCCGGCGACCGTGAGTTGAGTGCGGTCACCGTCCCCGGGCGACGTAGCAGGCGACCGCGCTGGCCGCCGCCACGTTGAGGGAGTCCACGCCCGGCTGCATCGGGATGATCGCGCGACGATGGGCGCTTCGCGCCCAGTGCTCGGAGAGCCCATGGCCCTCGGTGCCGAGCACCAGCGCCAGCCGGTCCACGCCGCGCACGGCGTCCTCGACCGGATCGGCGTCGTCCGCGAGGGTGAGGGCGACGGTGGTGAAGCCGGCGCGCGCCAGCGCCGGAAGCGCGTCGTACCAGTCGGGCAGGCGGGTCCACGGCACGGTGAACACCGCCCCCATTGCGACCTTGATCGCACGCCGATAGAGCGGGTCGGCGCAGCGCGGCGACAGGAGCACGGCGTCCGCGCCCATCGCTGCGGCCGAGCGGAGGATGGCCCCGACGTTCGTGTGATCGACGACGTCTTCGAGCACCACCACGGTTCGCGCGCCGGCAAGCACGTCCGCCACGCTCCGAAGTGGTCGCCGGTGCAACGACGCGAGCGCGCCCCGGTGCACGTGGAAGCCGGTCACCGCCTCGGCGAGCTGTTCGGAGACCACGTAGCAGGGGGCGTCGCTGGTGTCGAGCACGTCGGCCAGGCCCTCGAGCCAGCGCGGCGCCATCAGGAACGACCGGACGGCGTGGCCGGCCTCGACCGCCCGGCGGACGACCTTCTCCCCCTCGGCCAGGAACAGTCCGTGCTCGACCTCGAGCGCTCGGCGCAGTTGCACATCCCGCAGGTCCCGGTAGTCGCGCAGCCGCGGGTCGTCCGCAGCTGTGACCTCGACGAGCTCAGCCACGAGCCCGCGCCGGGTAGCGGCCGGGGTGGGCGACCGCGACGACGTCACCCACGACGATGATCGCCGGCGGCCTGACGGCGTGCGCGGCCAGGTCGTCCGCCAGCCCGTCGAGCGTGGAGAGCACGGTGCGCTCGGTCGGCATGGAGCCGTCACAGATCACCGCGACCGGGGTGTCGGCCGCACGGCCCCCCTGCTGAAGAGCGGCGGCGATGCGGGGGGCGTTGTCGACGGCCATCAGCAGCACGAGCGTCCCGCCGGCACGCGCGACGGCGTCCCAGTCGACCAGCGACTCCGCGTGCCCCGGCGGCAGGTGACCGGAGAGCACCATGAACGAATGCGCGACACCACGGTGCGTCACCGGGATGCCCGCCAGCCCGGGCACCGTGATCGAGGAGGACAGCCCTGGGAGCACCCGCACCGGTACGTCGGCCTCGCGACAGGCCAGCACCTCCTCGAATCCCCGGCCGAAGACGAAGCTGTCTCCGCCCTTGAAGCGCACCACGCGCCGGCCCGATCGGGCGTGCTCCACGATCACCCGGTTGATCTCCTCCTGCAGCGCCGAGCGACCGCGCGGCAGCTTGGCGACGTCGATGACCTGGACCGTGTCCGGCAGGTCCCCGAGCAACTCGCGTGGGGCCAGCCGGTCGGCCACGACCACGTCGGCGCCCATCAGCGCGCGGTGACCCGCGACCGAGACCAGCCCGGGATCACCGGGGCCGCCGCCGACGAGGACCACCTCGCCGGGCGTGAGCACGGCACCGGGTTCGTCCTCGAGCCGCCCGTCGGCCAGGGCCTCGAGGATCCGGTCGCGGAGGGCCGCCGTACGTCTCGGTTCGCGCCGGACCCGCTGGTCGCCGAGCACCGCGACGGTGACCGCTCCATGGCGGCCGGTGGCCGGAGTCCACGCGGAGCCCTCCGCCGCCGCGTCGCTGCGCACGCAGAAGGTATGCCGGGCCTCGGCCGCGCTGCCGACCGCGGCGTTGACCGCCGGGTCGTCGGTCGCGGCCAGGACGTACCAGGCGCCGTCGAGGTCGACCTCCTCGAAGGGCCGGAGGTGCACCGTGATCTCTCCCGCGCCCGCCAGCCCCTCGATGGCCGGCGTCACCCGCGGCGCCACCACGACGACCTCGGCGCCGGCGCCGATCAAGCCCGGCACCCGACGCTGGGCCACCTGTCCCCCGCCCACAACGACGACACGGCGTCCGGCGAGGCGGAGGCCTACGGGATAGGTGGGGGCGTCGAGCACCGCCTTATCTTCCCCGAGGTCGCGCGCCGGCCCCTGACGGCGGTTCACCCGTCGGACTACGTTGTCGTCATGGATCTCGACCGCCCTGTGCATCCCGACCCCTACAGCCTGCTCCCTGCGGTGCCGTCGTTCACCGTCACCAGCGACGACGTCACCGACGGCCAGCCGCTCAAGGACGACCAGGTGGCCGACGGCGGCAACACCTCGCCCCAGCTGTCCTGGTCCGACGTGCCGGAGGGGACCAAGAGCTTCACGGTGACCTGCTTCGACCCCGACGCCCCCACCCCGAGCGGCTTCTGGCACTGGGCGCTGGTCGACCTGCCTGCCGACGTGACGTCGCTGCCCGCGGGCGCGGGCGCCCCCGACGCCGAGCTGCCCGGCAACGCGTTCATGCTGCGCAACGACGGCGGGTCGCGCGGCTTCATGGGTGCCGCGCCGCCGCAAGGCGACCAAGTGCACCGCTACTACTTCGTGGTGCACGCCGTGACGGAGGATGCGCTCGGCATCGACGCCGACGCCGCGAACGCGGTGATGAGCTTCAACCTGGTGTTCAAGACCGCCGGCCGCGCGATCCTCCATGGCACCTACCAGCACTGAGCGCGGCGTCCTGCGCTGGCAGGCCGACGTCCTCGGCGCGCCGTTCGAGGCGGCGACCCTGAGTCTCGGCGACGACGACGAGGGCGCAGCAGTGGCGACGTTGGTGCGGCATGGCACCGGGCGCCGCAAGGCGGTGCTCTATGTGCACGGCTTCTCCGACTACTTCTTCAACGTGGCGCTCGCCGAGCACTGGCACGGGATCGGCTACGACTTCCACGCGCTGGACCTGCGCGGTTACGGCCGATCGATGCGGCCGGACCGCCGTCGGGGCTACGTCACGGACCTCGCGGCGTACGACGAGGAGCTCGACCTCGCCTGGGCCGAGCTCACCCGCGAGCACGACGAGGTGGTGGTGATGGCCCACTCCACGGGGGGCCTGATCGTCCCGCTCTGGGCTGACCGCCGCCGTGAGATGGTCCGGGGGGTCCTGCGCGCGCTGGTGCTCAACGCTCCCTGGCTCGACATGCAGGGCAGCGCCGTCCTGCGCCACATCGGGATGCGCGTCATCGACGGCGTCGGCGGCCTCCAGCCCACCCGGGAGATCCCGCGGAGCAACGACGGGTTCTACGCGCGGACCCTGCACCGCGACCACGAGGGCGAGTGGGACTTCGACCTCTCGCTCAAGCCGATCGACTCCTTCCCGGTGTACGCCGGCTGGCTGCGCGCGATCCGCCGCGGCCACGCCCAGGTCGCGCGGGGGCTCGACGTGCCGGCTCCGGTGCTGGTGCTGTGCTCGAGCCGCAGCGGTCACCCCACGTCGATCGACGACCCGGCGCTGCGCAGCACCGACGTGGTGCTCGACGTCGAGCAGATCCGCCGCCGGGCGCCGCTGCTCGCCCGGCACGTCACCACGGTGATGCTCGAGGGTGCGATCCACGAGGTGACGCTCTCCCCGGAGGGGGCGCGCCGACGCGCCTACGAGGAGATCGATCGGTTCCTGGGCGCCTACGTCGAAGGCGCTGCGGCCGGGCGCTAGGTTGCGCACCATGGATCCCGTCATCGGACTGTCCCTGGGCCGCATCGCCATCGGCGCCACCGCGCTCGCCTCCCCCGAGGCCGCCGGCAAGCTCTTCCGGCTCGACACCGCCGGCAACCGCCAGCTCCCGTACATGATGCGCATGTTCGGCTCCCGCGAGGTCGCCCTGGGCGTGGTCACCCTCGCCTCCCGCGGGCGCGCCCGGAAGGCTCTCGTCGCCGTGGGCGTGGCGATCGACGGCTCGGACGCGTGGGCCGGTCAGGAGGCGGGACGGTCCGGCGCGGTCGACCGCCGTACCAGCCAGTTCCTCGTGGCCCCCGCCGCCGGCGCCGTCGTCGCCGGTCTGGTCTCCCGGGTGCGCCGCCCCCGCTGCTCGGGCGCTTCTGCACGCTGGGAGAGCGGTCTTGAGGCGTGCACAATCGCCCGCTCGGCGTAGGCTCACGCGCCGTCTCCGCCCGCTCGGCGTGCTGGCACGCGCACTTTCCGCCCGCTCGCCGTCTAGTGGACGAAGCTGACGATGGCGACCACGCCGACGACGACGATCACCACGCGGAGGACCAGCGGGGGGAGGCGGCGGCCGATGGTGGCGCCGAGCTGGCCCCCGAGGGCGGAGCCGACGGCCAGCAGGCCGGCGACGGTCCAGTCGATGTGCGCCACGATGATGAAGATCAGCGCGGCGATCGCGTTGACCAGCGCCGACAGGACGTTCTTCAAGGCATTGTGACGCTGGACGTCGTCGTCGATGCCGATCCCGAAGATCGCCATCAGCAGCACTCCCTGCGCAGCCCCGAAGTAGCCGCCGTACACGCCGGTGCCGAGGACGCCGGCCCACACCCCCGGGGACCGCTCCCGCGCCGCGCCCGTACGCCGGGCGGCGAGCCGACGGTTCAGCCACGGGCCGATCACGACGAGCAGCACCCCGAGAGCGATCAGGGCCGGCACGATCGCGTCGAACGCCGCCGACGGCAGCCGGAGCAGGAGCAGCGCTCCCACGATCGCCCCGAGGGTGGTCGCGGGCGCGAGCCACAGCATCCGCCGACCCTGGCCGCGCAGCTCGCGCCGATATCCCCAGGCACCGGAGAGCGACCCCGGCACGAGGCCGAGCGCGTTGGACACGTTCGCGGTCACCGGCGGGAGCCCGACGGCGAGCAGGGTCGGGAACGTCACGAGCGTGCCGGAACCGACGATGGTGTTGATCATGCCGGCGGCGATGCCGGCCACGAAGACCGCGAGGGCCGCGAGGTCACTCAGTCGAGGCACCCCGCCCCGGGTTGGCGGACTCCTCGGCGGCTGCGATCGCCTCCTGGACGGCCGCGTTGGCGCTGTCCAGCGACGCGCTCGACGGCGCCCCCACCTCGCTGCCGCCCATGTCGACCCGCACCCGCGGGCCATCGGTGTGCTGCGGGATGCCGGCCACGTGGTGCACCGCCGAGCCGAGTCCCTCGAGCGCCTTGGTGATCTCCGAGGGCACCACCCAGACCTTGTTGGCCTCCCCCTCGGCGATCTTCGGCATCATCTGCAGGTACTGGTAGGCCAGCAGCGCCTGGTCCGGCTGCCCGTCGTGGATCGCCTGGAAGACGGTCTGGATCGCCTGGCCCTCACCCTGCGCCTTGAGGATCGCGGCTTCCCGGTCGGCCTGCGCCCGCAGGATCTGCGCCTCGCGAGCGCCTTCCGCGGACAGGATCGCCGCCTGCTTGGCGCCCTCGGCGGTGAGGATCGCGGACTGTCGCTCGCCCTCGGCGGTGAGGATCGCCGCGCGCTTGTCACGGTCGGCGCGCATCTGCTTCTCCATGGAGTCCTTGATCGACCCCGGCGGGTCGATGCCCTTGATCTCCACCCGGTTGACCTTGATCCCCCACTTGCCGGTGGCCTCGTCGAGCACGGTGGCCAACCGCGCGTTGATCTGGTCGCGACCGGTCAGGGTCTGCTCGAGATCCATGCCGCCGACGATGTTGCGCAGCGTGGTCATCGTGAGCTGCTCGACACCGGAGATGTAGTTGGCGATCTCGTACGTCGCCGCCACGGCGTCGGTGATCTGGAAGTAGATGACCGTGTCCACCGCCACCGTCAGGTTGTCCTCGGTGATCACGTTCTGCGGCGGGAAGGACACCACCTGCTCGCGGGTGTCGATGACGTACTTGACCCGGTCCACGAACGGCACGACGAGGTTGGGGCCGGCGGTGAGCGTCGCGCGGTACTTCCCCAGCCGCTCCACGATGCCCACACGGGCCTGCGGGATGATCCGGATGGTGCGTGCGAGCACCACGATCACAAGCACCGCGAGCACCGCGAAGATGATCGCCACGGTCATGGGGTCCCCCTTCAGCTGCCGAGCTGGCCCGGCTGGTAGGAGCGGAGCACCCAGGCGGTGGCTCCGCGGATCTCGACCACGTCGACGACCTCGCCGGCCGCGATAGTGTCGTCCTCGTCGTAGGGCTGCGCGCTCCACTCCTCGCCGCCGATCTTCACCCGGCCGCCCCGACCGAACGCGACCTCGGCGACCACCGTGGCCCGACGGCCCACGAGCGCCGCGCTACCGGTGCGCAGCTCCGGTCCCCGGTGCAAGGCCTTGAGCACCGGCGGCCGCAGCAACGCGAGCAGCCCCACGGCCGTGACCAGGGCGACCCCGAGGCTCAGCGCCCCGGGCGCGTGCGCGGCCGCCGCGATCGCGCCGGCGAAGGCACCGCCGGCCAGCATCACGAAGACGAGGTCGAGGCTGACCAGCTCGAGCACTGCGAGGACGACGCCGGCGACCAGCCAGGTCTCCCACGCGTGCTCCCCCAGCCAGCCCATACCGGCACCCTAGCCGGTGCGCGTCCTCCGGCGAGCCGCGTAGCGCCGGTCCTCGTGCGCGAGCTGCAAGGGCAGGCCGAACGTCTCGGTGAGCACCTGCGCCGTCATCACCTCCGCCAGCGGCCCGGCGGCCACCACGCTTCCACCCCGCAGCAGCAGGGCATGGGTGAAGCCCGGAGGGATCTCCTCGACGTGGTGGGAGACCAGGACGATCGCCGGGGAGTCGGGGTCCTCGGCGAGCACCGAGAGCGTGGAGACGAGGTCCTCGCGGCCCCCGAGGTCGAGCCCGGCTGCCGGCTCGTCGAGGACGAGCAGCTCGGGGTCGGCCATCAGCGCCCTAGCGATCTGGACCCGCTTGCGCTCGCCCTCGCTGAGGGTTCCGAAGTTCCGGTCGACGAGGTGCGCGGCGCCGACCTCGGTGAGCAGGTCGAGGGCGCGGTCGTGGTCGAGCTCGTCGTACCGCTCCCGCCAGCGGCCGACGACGCCGTACGACGCCGACACGACGACGTCGCCCACCCGCTCGGCGCGCGGGATCCGCTCGGCCACCGCGGCGCTGGTGAAGCCGATGCGTGGACGCAGCTCGAAGACGTCGACCGAGCCGAGCGCGTCACCGAGCACCTCGACCGTGCCATCGCTGGGATGCAGCTGCGCCGAGCACACCTGCACCAGGGTCGTCTTCCCTGCGCCGTTGGGCCCGAGCACCACCCAGCGCTCGCCCTCCTCGACGGTCCAGCTCACCTCGCTGAGCAAGGTGGCCTGCCCCCGCCGCACGGTCACACCGGTGAGCTGGAGGACTGCCGTCATGTCCGCCAACCTAGCGTCCTACCGTGGCGCGGTGACCGCGACTCTCCCCGCACCCGTCGCCCTCGCGGTGTGGGCCTCGGCGTGGCTGCGCGGGGAGCTGTCGGTCGACGGGGTCGCCGCCCACCTCGGGCCGCGGGTCCCCGTGCTGGTGGACGTTCCGGGCGCCGAGGGCGCGCAGAGCCTGGCGCTGGGGTTGGGCCGGCTGCGCGGGCTCGGCCTCTCCGGGATGTCGGCCAGCCTTCCCGTGCCGGGGGACCCGCTGGGCCTCGCCGGGCCGCCGGCCTTCAACGCGGCCGCCGTCGAGGCGGGCGGCGCGGTCGTGCTGCACGGCACCGGGTGGGGACTGGTGCCGACGGCGGTGGGGGGCGCCGTGGAGTGGCGCTGCCAGGCCGCTCGGCAGCCACCTCCGGCCGATCTCGGGGAGGCGGACCGGTCGCTGCGCGCCATGCTCCTGGAGGTGACCCGGCGCCTGGTCGATCTCGATGTGGCCACCTGGCAGCCGGAGATCCCCGACGCCCTGATGAACCTGCGGCACCGCGCCTCTCCCCCGCTCCCCGCCGGTTACGACGCCCGACGGCGGGAGTGCGTCGACCGGGCGCTGCTCTGCCTGGAGATCGTCGCGCTCGCCGAGGAGGTCGAGCCGGGCGCGGTCACCGCACACGAGGTGGAGGCGCGGCGGCGCGCGCTGAGCGACCTCGACCGGTCCGCGCGTCGGGCGTTGGTCGCCGCCACCGGGTGAGTCACCGGTAGCCTCGGGCCCGCCATGACGCTCCCCCCGCCTGCGACCCTGCTGGTCACCGTCACCGGCCGCGACCGGCCCGGTGTCACCTCCCTGGCCTTCGACACCCTCGCGCGCTGGGGCGTCGAGGTGCTCGACATCGAGCAGATCGTCCTCCGGGGCCGGCTGGTGCTCGGTCTCCTGGTCACCGCACCCGCCGACTGGGAGGGCCTGCGCGACGCTCTCGTCGCGGCGGCCGAGCCGCTCGGCATGGCGGTCGAGGTCGAGCCGGGCGCCGGGGACAACCGGCGTCGGCCGGAGGGACGCAGCCACGTCACGGTGCTGGGCACCCCGCTCACCTCGGCGGCGGTGGCGGCGATCGCGGGCCGCATCGCCGAGACCGGCGCGAACATCGACCGCATCGAGCGGATGGCGCGCTATCCCGTCACCGCCATCGACCTGCACGTGTCGGGCACCGACCCCGAGCGGTTGCGGACGCTGCTGGCGGTGGAGGCGGCGCATCAGGGCGTCGACATCGCCGTCCAGCCGGCGAACCTGCTGCGCCGCGGCATGCGGCTCATCGTGATGGACGTCGACTCGACCCTCATCCAGGGCGAGGTGATCGAGATGATCGCCGCCCACGCCGGCTGTGAGGCCGAGGTCGCGGCCGTCACCGAGCGGGCGATGAACGGCGAGCTCGACTTCGCCGAGAGCCTGCGGGCACGGGTCGCGCTCCTCGAGGGCGTGCCGGCAAGCGCGCTCGACCAGGTGTACGACGCGCTGCTGCTGGCGCCCGGCGCCCGGACCACCGTGCGGACCCTGACCCGGCTGGGATACCGCTTCGCGATCGTGTCCGGCGGCTTCACCCAGATCACCGACCGGCTCGCCGCCGACCTCGGCATCCACTACGCGGCCGCGAACGAGTTGGAGATCGTGGACGGCCGGCTCACCGGCAGGGTGCTGGGGGAGATCGTCGACCGCCCGGGCAAGGCCGCCGCGCTGCGGCGCTTCGCCGAACAGCTCGGACT
>JBQCCW010000248.1:0-8209 GCA_051961835.1 Marmoricola sp.
CACGATCGTCACCACCAAGTACTTCCGCGGCGCCGTCGGCACCGACGCCCGCGAGTGGAGCCTCAAGCAGCTCATCGACCGCGTCGTCACGACGTACCGCGCCGCCGGTGAGGAGCACGGCTACTTCGCCGACGCCGCCTCCGCGGAGCTGTTCGAGCGCGAGATCACCTGGCTGCTCGTCCACCAGTACTTCAGCTTCAACTCCCCGGTCTGGTTCAACGTCGGCACCGCCTCGCCCCAGCAGGTCTCGGCGTGCTTCATCCTCTCCGTCGACGACTCCATGGAGTCGATCCTGAACTGGTACAAGGAGGAGGGGTTCATCTTCAAGGGCGGCTCCGGCGCCGGCCTGAACCTCTCCCGCATCCGCTCCTCCAAGGAGCTGCTCTCCTCCGGTGGCACGGCCTCGGGCCCGGTCTCGTTCATGCGCGGTGCCGACGCCTCCGCCGGCACCATCAAGTCCGGTGGCGCCACCCGCCGCGCGGCGAAGATGGTCGTGCTCGACGTCGACCACCCCGACATCGAGGAGTTCGTGGAGACCAAGGCGCGCGAGGAGGACAAGATCCGCGCGCTGCGTGACGCCGGCTTCGACATGGACCTCGGCGGCAAGGACATCACCAGCGTCCAGTACCAGAACGCCAACAACTCCGTCCGCGTGAGCGACGAGTTCATGCGCGCGGTCGAGGAGGGGGCTGAGTTCGGGCTGCGGTCCCGCAAGACCGGCGAGGTCATCGAGACCGTCGACGCCCGCTCGCTGTTCCGCAAGATGGCCACGGCGGCCTGGGAGTGCGCCGACCCCGGCATCCAGTACGACGACACCATCAACGACTGGCACACCAACCCCGAGACCGGCCGGATCACCGCATCCAACCCGTGCTCGGAGTACATGTCGCTCGACAACTCCTCGTGCAACCTCGCGAGCCTGAACCTGCTGAAGTTCCTCAAGGACGACGACACCTTCGACGCGCCGCTGTTCGCCAGGGCCGTCGAGCTGATCATCACCGCCATGGACATCTCGATCTGCTTCGCCGACTTCCCGACCGAGGCGATCGGCAAGACCACCGTCGACTACCGCCAGCTCGGCATCGGCTACGCCAACCTCGGCGCCCTGCTGATGGCGATGGGCCTGGGCTACGACTCCGACGGCGGGCGCTCGATGGCAGCCACCATCACGAGTCTGATGACCGGGACGTCGTACAAGCGCAGCGCCGAGCTCGCGGCGATCGTGGGCCCCTACAACGGCTACGCCCGCAACGCCGAGGCCCACAAGCGCGTGATGCGCAAGCACCAGGTCGCCAACGACCAGGTCCGCACGCTGCACGTGTCCGACGCGGCGGTGCACAAGGTGGCGACCCAGGCCTGGGCCGACGTGATCAAGCTGGGCGAGAAGAACGGCTTCCGCAACGCCCAGGCGTCGGTGCTCGCTCCGACCGGGACCATCGGCTTCATGATGGACTGCGACACCACCGGCATCGAGCCCGACTTCTCGCTGGTGAAGTTCAAGAAGCTGGTCGGTGGCGGCTCGATGCAGATCGTCAACCAGACGATCCCGCGGGCGCTGCGCAAGCTCGGCTACGTCGAGGAGCAGGTCGAGGCGATCGTGGAGTACATCGCCGAGCACGGCCACGTCATCGACGCGCCCGGCCTGAAGACCGAGCACTACGAGATCTTCGACTGCGCGATGGGCGCCCGGGCGCTGAAGCCGATGGGCCACGTGCGGATGATGGCGGCGGCCCAGCCGTTCCTGAGCGGGGCGATCTCCAAGACGGTCAACCTGCCGGAGACCGCGACGGTCGAGGACGTCGAGAACGTCTACATGGAGTCGTGGAAGCTCGGCCTGAAGGCGACCGCGATCTACCGCGACAACGCCAAGGTGGGCCAGCCGCTCGCCGATGCCAAGGCGGACAAGAAGGACGCCGCCGCAGCGGCGGACGCCGAGACCGTCAAGGTCGTCGAGGTCGCCAAGCCGTTCCGCAAGCGCCTGCCGAAGAGCCGGAGCTCCATCACCACGAGCTTCACCGTCGGCGGTGCGGAGGGCTACATGACCTCCGGCGCGCACGCCGACGGCGAGCTCGGCGAGGTGTTCCTCAAGCTCGGCAAGCAGGGCTCGACCCTGGCCGGTGTGATGGACGCCTTCTCGATCGCGGTGAGCATCGGCCTGCAGTACGGCGTGCCGCTGGAGACCTACGTCCAGAAGTTCACCAACCTTCGCTTCGAGCCCGCCGGCCTGACCGACGACCCGGACGTGCGGATGGCGCAGTCGCTGATGGACTACGTGTTCCGCCGGCTCGCCTTGGACTACATGACGTTCGAGGAGCGGTCGATGCTCGGCATCTACTCCGCCGAGGAGCGCCAGCGCCACCTCGAGACCGGCTCGTACGAGCCCGTCGAGGAGACCGGCTCGGCCGCCGAGCTGATCGCGTCCACTGAGCACGGCTCGGTGCCGGAGATCAGCGATGACGTCGAGGAGGTCGCGCCGGCGGCGAAGGTCGAAACGTCCACTGCGCACACCTCCGCCGAGCTCCTCGAGCAGCTCACCGGCACCGCGGTCGACTCGCCACTGTGCATGACGTGCGGCACGAAGATGCGCCCGGCCGGCAGCTGCTACGTCTGCGAGGGCTGCGGCAGCACGAGCGGCTGCAGCTGACCGTCGACACACGAGAGGGGCTCAGCGCTTCGGCGCTGGGCCCCTTTCGTCTTTCACCCGTCGTCGAGCCGCGTCATACCGCCGCGAGTGACCAGCCGTCGCAGGAGGCGTGGCCCTGCCAGCCCACGTCGATCGTCGCCAGCTTCAACTACGGACGGTCGATGGTCTGCAGGCAAGAGTGCTGCCTCTCAGGCGTCGGCTGCGGCCAGGCCCCCTCTCCGGCCGAGTGCGCGCGCAACCAGAGCGTCGAGGCTGAAACGACCGGCACCGATGAGCGCTGCCACGAGTGCCAGTCCGGCGATCGCGAGGTTGAGCTGGTAGCCGGTCCCGGACGTCGCCGGATTGATGCCCTCGGACCCGGTGACGGTGATCGCCGCCATGACCATGTCGCCGAGCAACGCCAGCCCCGCCAGGCGCGTGAACAAGCCGAGCGCCATCGCGATCCCGCCCCCGAATTCGATGACTCCGGCGATCACGGCGAAGAGAGCCCCCGGGTGGAGATGCGCTCCCTGGGACATGAAGGTCGCGGTGTCGCGAAGACCGTGGGTGCCCCCGGATGCGGGAAACGCACCGAACAGCTTCGACGCACCGTAGTAGAGGAAGATCCAGGCGAGGGCGAGGCGCACCACGAGGCGTGCGAGGTCCGGCGCGGGACCGCTGGGCGAGGCCTCGAACAGCATGCGCGTCCACCGGGCGGTGCGGCGCTGAGATCCGTCCACGTTCACCACCGTGCCCTGGGCGGATCGGTCGCCTCTTCCCGTGTCTCCGGCGCAGGCTCCTTCACCGATGCCAGCGCGACAGGCTCCTTCATCGGCCGGAACGGTCCGAGGAGTTGGGCGGCGAAGACGCTGAGGTGATGTGCGCGAGGTTCGCCCTGCTCGACACGCAGCGGACGCTGCAGCAGGCCCGTGTCGGCACCGGCCGTCTTCGAGGTGGGAAAGAGCGCTCGGTGGGTGAGCTGGTCCCAGATCGTCAGTGTGAAGCCGAGATTCACATCCTGGGGGCCGATCAGCCTGTGGTGGATTCGGTGGTAGTTCGGGCTGACGAACACCCGATCAAGCGGTCCGAAGCTCAGGTCGGTGTTGGAGTGAGCGAACGCGACCGCGCCGCCGTAGAAGACGAGGAGCAGCGTCGGCAACTCCCCGTTGGCGAGCAGCAACAACGCCGGAATCACGGCAAGCAGGTACGACACATGGATCAGCGGATGGGTCCGGAACACCGTGAGGACGTTCATGTCCTCCTGGGAGTGATGGAGCTCGTGGAAGCGCCACAACATGCGCACTCGGTGGTTGGCCAGATGCACCAACCAGTTGCAGAAGTCCATGCCGAGCAGGATCGCGACGATGACCGCCCACCGGGGAACCACTTCGAGCTTGGGGAGGACCACCCAGGGCGCGACTCGTCGCGCCGCATCGGCGAACCCCAGAGTCAGCGCGGTGACGAGCGGTACGACGAGCCCGACGTAGAGCGCCGCGAAAAGCAGGTCGTGGCGATGGCCCCGAGCCACCAGTGGCCGCGCCTGCGCTGGCCGCACCCGCTCAGCGACGAGGAACAGCACGATCAGCGCGGACGCGGTGGGACCGATCGTCTGGACACGAAGGCTCGTCATGGAAGGGGCGAATGCCACCCCGCCCCAATGGGTGGACCAGCCGAGCCCGATCAGCAGCAGAGCGACCGCGGGGACGAGGAACGCTGGTAGGTAGGCGACCGACGAGAGTCGACGCCAGTCCCTCACGGCGACCGCCCGGACGGCGGCGCGACGCCTGACGACATCGTGGGTCTGCACCGCGAGGGGCAACTGCTCCTGAACCATCTCCTGCACCACCTTCCGGACCATTCGGATCACGTGCGAGTGCCGGGCGCAGCACCTGCGCCGGCGCGATCAGAAAGCGGCGCCGCCGGACCCCGGTGCCGACGTGGTGGGGGACGTCCCGCTGGTCGGAGTCGTGCCGGCCCCTCCGCCGGGGCCCTTGCCGGTCGAACCGCATCCGCTGGCGAGGGTCATGACGGCGGCTGCCGCTGCGGCACCGAGGACCATCTTCCGCACAAAGGTCGTTGACATCTGCGAACCTCACTTCAGGTGCGAGACCGCCCGAACGCGTGCCTCGTGGGAGAGACGTCGCCACGCCGACAAAGGTTCACCAGCTCATCCGCCTTCCGAGGGCGCTCGCCCGGACGTGCTTCCTGAGCGTCGTGCGGAGCGGCCGGACCGAGAGGTGCTGGCGGAGCGCGTCCAAGCGTTCCTCGACGGGAGCCGAGGCCGCAAGCTCGCCTCGAGGAGCGGCCCTCAGAGCTTCTCGAAGACCATGGTCGCTTGTATGCGGTCGCCGCCCCCGAAGCCGCTGCTCTTCGCCGAAGAGGTCGTGTGCGGGCGCCACCCCTTGGCGGCCTGCCTGTTGATGTCCCCCTCGAGCTCCGAGAGATTCCCCGAGCCCGCTCCGAAAGAACTCGTCTTGAATGTTTCGCAAGTTCTTCTGCACCTTCGATGCAACGACGACGTCCAGAACCAGGCCCGCTACTCGGCGCCGCCGCCTCAGCGGAGCGGCGCCACGTTCACCGTCGGGATGCCGCCGCCGACCCGCGCGATCACCGCGAGGGAGGAGGTGCGCGTCGGATTCGACTCGCGATGAACCGTCCACGACGGCACGTGCACGAAGTCGCCCGGGCCGGCATCGAGGTAGCCCTCATATCCCTCGAACTCGAGACGGAGCACGCCGCGCACGATGTACAGACTCGTGTCGTTGCGGTCGTGGTGATGCCAACCCGAGACGACGCCTGGTTCGGTCTCGACCTGGCCTGCCCACAGCAGGGGGAGTTCGAACGCTACCTCGCGCTCCATGCCGGGCGTCGGGTCGGCTGCTGAGAGGTCCGACGGCGTGAAGACTCGCACCGGCCGAGGGAGTTCGCTGCTCATGGACTCAGCCTGCCACCCTCGCAGGCGCACGGGCCCGACTCGGCAAGAGCAATCGGGGACGACCACGTGCTTCGGCCAGCGGTCAACCCAGGGTCGAGCGCGAACGCCACTCCTCCGCAAGCACCGCGTAGACGAGGACGTCGATCCACGAGCCTTTGAACACTTCACTGCTCCGATGGTGCGCCTCTTGCCGCATCCCCAGCCTGGACGCGAGGCGGGCGGAGGAAACGTTCGTTGAGACCATCCTGGCGGTGACGCGGTGCAACTCCAGGCCCCACTCCGGGGCGAACGCAAGATCGAGCGTCGCCGCCGCTGCCTCTGTGGCGTATCCGTGACCACCGAAGGCGGGGTTCAGCACGTAGCCGATCTCGCCACTTCGATGTTCGGCTGAATGGAAGAACAGCACGACATCACCGATCACCTGACCCGTTGCCGCCAACTCGAGGCCCAGCGTGAGGCTCTGCCCCTCTGCCGTGATCTCGCGACGGCCGAGGTCCTGGGCGAGCCGCTCGGAGAGCACCGCTTCGTCCATGGGCGCGAACGGGAGATGGCGGCATACCTCCGGGTCGCCCCGGTAGGCGAGAAGTGGCTCGAGGTCATCCGCTCGCAGCGGACGCATTCTCAACCTGGAGGTCTGAACCGGATAGGCGGGGCGCAACTCCACGCCAGCGGAGCGTAGCGACATCGGGGGTCTCAGCGGACTACAGCTCGTTGTCCGGGCGCCTTCCACGCCGAACGCTTCGCGGGCAGCAAGGCCCTCTCACCTCGACTGGTTGCGGGGGACGGGCCGATGGCGACTAGAAGCAGGAGCCGCGCCCGAGTCGCGCCAGCCCTCTGCGGTCGCCCGTGCCGTAGGTGGTCACGCCGACGTTGTCTGCGTTCATCAGCTCGTGACGATCCTGGACGTGGGCCAAGCCGACGAGGTGTCCTAGCTCGTGCAAGAGGATCGCTCGTTCCTCGACCCTTCCGTCAGGACGCTGGGCGAGCTCGGCGTCACTGTCGGCGTCGAGGGTGACACCGCCCGTCACGTAGCGCAGGCGGCCGTTCGTTTGAGGAAAGGCGACCGCGCCACCGATGCCGGCCACGTTTCCGGCCAGCTGGTGCACCTCGTCGGCGGTCGCCCAGGCGATCAGGACGGGTGGCTCGCGTCCGACCAGTCGCGGAGTGGTCGGCGTGTCCCACGCCGGTCGATCGCCCGTCAGACCGTCGTACTCGAAGTGCAGCCCTGTCGCTGCGGAGGCGCGCGCCACGGCCTCCTGGACGAGGGCTACGGCGCCTTGCGGCCCGCTCGCGGGGTTGATCCGGTAGCGGACCGGCTGGCACGGGTCCCACGCGACTGGATCAGTTGAGTGCGGCTGGGTCGTGAGGAATTCATAGGATCCGACGCCATGGACGATCGGCGGATGCCCGAGTCGAGTCGGCCCGTTGCCGAAGGCAGACCTCAGTGCGGGCGGCCCGATCGGGGTGAACAGGAGGAGAGCGGCCAGGCCCACCACGGTGACGAGGAGCGGCAACCCTGCGATGAGACGAGACGACCTGACAGGTCCCCGGCGAGGCATCGCGCCCAGGCCATACCGCGCGTCGACTCGGTCGAGCTCTCGCAAGCGGCGCTCCATCGCCCGCTGCCGGCTGCGCGCGCTCGTTCGCACCGATGCCCCCTCTCCCCGGGGCGGATCCTAGGGGCGAGCGCCGTCGCCGGTCTCGACATCGTCGAGATGTGCGCTGTGTCAGCGCTTCATTCGAGCGAGACCACGACGTCGGCGCGGATCCGGGTGGGATCGACCAACCGCGCGTTGGCCTCGTCCACGTCTCGCACCCACGCCTCCGCAGCGGCGGGCGACTTCCCGAAGCGCACGTGTCGTTCGACGAGCCGCCGGCGCCGCACCTCGTCGTCGGTCTCGAGGAACCAGACCTCGTCGAGACAGCGCCGCACCGCCCGCCATGGCTCGTCGCCGAGCAGGAGGTAGTTGCACTCGGTGAGGACGAGGCGGCACGTCGGCGCGACGGGGATCGAGCCGGCGATCGGCTGCTCGACGTTGCGGTCGAAGGCGGGGGCGTAGACCGTGCTCGTGGCTGCCGGGTCGCGGAGCCGAGCCAGCAGGGCGGCGTACCCGGCGGCGTCGAACGTGTCCGGCGCGCCCTTGCGCTCGAGCCGACCCAGCCGGGCCAGCTCCGCATCGGCCAGGTGGAAGCCGTCGCCCGGCACGTGGGCGGTCACCGGGTCGGCATCGCGTTCGGAGAGCCGGCGGACGAGGCTCTGCACGAGGGTGGTCTTTCCGGCTCCGGGCGCCCCCACGACACCGAGGATCCGACGGGGTCCGCTCGAGCCCGAACAGATCCGATCGGTCAGCGCCTCGATGTTGGCGACCGGGGAGTGAGACGCCATGCCGACATGCCTAGCGGAGCCGGCTCCGTCGCCGCCACCCAGGGCAGTCAGCGGCTACCGTGGCGCCGAAGCGTCACAGAACCGGTGGTGCTCGTGGGCTACGCCGTCGACTTCAAGGACGTCTCCACCGTCGGCTTGGAGTCCTCGCCGGTCGCCGAGGCGCTGGCGGGGCTGCGCGCCAACGAGGCGCGGTACTTCAAGAACAAGTACGAGCACGTGTTCACCGTGCGGCCTGCGGCCGAGGCGCCGGCGATCGTCGACTGGG
>JBQCCW010000249.1:0-2073 GCA_051961835.1 Marmoricola sp.
TTGAGGCCCAGCTTGGCGGCGACGGCGTTGAAGAGGTCGACGTCGAAGCCCTGGACCGTCTTGCCGTCGCCGCCCAGCATCTCGTTGGGGGCGTAGGTCGGGTCCGTGCCGATGATGATCTTGCCGGCGGACTTCAGCTTGGCCGGAACCTTGGCCGCCAGCGCCTGGTCGACCGCACCGCCTGCAGCGGTTCCCGAGGCGGCTGGGGCACTGCCGGCTCCGGGGGAGTTGTTGGACAGCGAGTTCGAACCACACGCGGACAGCGCGAGGCCCGCGACGGCGAAGCCGGTGGCGGCGATGATGGACATGCGACGCATGAGAGGTCCTTCCAGGACGAACGCGGTGTGCGAACTCGGTGTTCATTCATCCGGCGCGACGGTGCGCCTTTGATTCACCGATCCTTCCACCTTCCCCTGAGCCTTCCCACGGATGCGACCGACCCGTTAGCCGGGTGACGACAGGCACCCCGGAAAAGGACCCGGGGTGCCTGCGGTGAGAGGCGATCAGACGAGTGTCTCCGAATCGCTTCGAGTCGCTCCACGTCGCTTCACGTCGCTCGGCCGTCGCTCAGAGGTGATAGCGGGTGATGGTGCCGGGAGACTTGATGACGGGCGGCCCCGAGGGGCCGAACATGATGTCCGCGAGCGTCCCGACGTAGAGGTAGTCGCCCTGGACCTCCACCGAGAGCGGCCGTTCGGTGGTGACGACGGTGGAGCGGTGGCCGTGCTCGAGTCGCGTGACCTTGCCCGCGAAGAGCTCGGCGACGTAGACGGCGCCGTCGTCACCGAGGGCGAGGTTGGTGGCACCGAGGAATCCGGTAGCCACGCGGTTGGTCGTGTGTTTCCACGGGTTGACCGTGTAGACGGAGCCGCGCGCCCCGAGACTCGGGTCCTCGGGACCGCCGGGGAGCGTCGAGACCCAGAGCCTGCCGTCCTCGCCGCGCTGCACGTCCGTGGGGACCGCCTCGAAGCTGTACGTCGCCCCGGCCAGGCACGACGGCGCTCCGAGGGCGGAGACCTGGGCGGCGGTCAGCTTCACGGGCTGGGCGGGCATGACCGCGATGGTCGACACCCGTCCGTGACGGTCGACGCGGAGGATGTCGTTGCCCCCGGCGTCGGCCACGGCCCACGCCCCGTCGCCGAGGTAGCCGACGGCATACGGGTGGGAGTCGACCTGTCCCTTGTACGTCGCGGGGGTGCCGGTGTTCTTCATGAACCAGGCGTCGAGCTCTCCCGGCGCGCATGACTTCCCGCCGGCGACCACGCCGTAGGTCCTGTGCTTGTCGGGGTTGACCTTCTTCTCGTAGGCGCTGAGGTCGGCGACGACGTCCGGGCGGCCCTTGCTGCGGATCGTCAGTGACGTGGCGCTGTGGTCGTCGTTGGCGGAGGTGAAGGCGTACGTGTCACCGCCCTTGATCACGTCGATGCCGGCGACCCCCGGTCCCTTGGTGACGACCGTGTCGGTTCCCTTCGAGATCCGGTTGACGGTGCCGACGAATCCGTCGGTGTACCAGACGTCCTGGCCCGAGATCGCCATGCCGAACGGTGCGATGACCTTGTTGTTGAGCACTTTCGGCGAGTGCGCCGGACCCTGCCCGGAGTCGTGGGCGGAAGCCGTCGTTGCCGTGCCGGCCCCGAACACCGTGGCGGTGGTGCAGGCCACGACGGTCGTGATGACACGTTTCTTCTTCGTCATGCGCTGTCTCCTGGATGTCACTCGGGCGTGACCGATTCACGCAACTCGCGCGCACGCCCACGGCGCCCCCACGACGCCGACCCTTCGACGTTAGGGATGGCTGTGAGATGCGTCAGCGTTTTCTGGGAGTCGGCACGGCGGTACGAGCGGTCTGTCACGGAAGGCGAGGAAGATTCTTCAGGGTCGCCGTCCTGGGGGCCGATGTGAGTCCGACGACGCCGATCGGCTAGGCTGGTCACAGCGGCCCGCCCAGTTCTGCCTCGGGCCGCCTCTTCTTGGTCGGGCGCAGCTGCGCCGGCCCCGTCGATTCGCTCTTGCGCCGCGACCCCTCATCGCCGAGGTTCCTCGCGCCGGGCAGAACGACCTCTTCCACTTATT
>JBQCCW010000250.1:0-6121 GCA_051961835.1 Marmoricola sp.
CTGCTCCTCGGCGACCGCCTGGTACATCGCCAGCAGCCACATCGCGGTGGCATTGATCGTCATCGAGGTGTTCATCTCGGTGAGCGGGATCTGGTCGAAGAGCTTTCGCATCTCCCCCAGGTGCGGCACCGGGACGCCGACCTTCCCGACCTCGCCGCGCGCGAGCGGGCTGTCGGGGTCGTAGCCGGTCTGGGTGGGCAGGTCGAAGGCGACCGAGAGCCCGGTCTGGCCCTTGGCGAGATTGGTCCGGTAGAGCTTGTTGGACTCCGCGGCCGAGGAGTGGCCGGCGTAGGTGCGCATCACCCAGGGGCGGTCCTTGGCCGGACGCGCCGCTGCCTGCTCGCTGCTCTTCGGGCTCTCGGTGCTCATGCGCCGAAGCGTAGGGCGCGCAGGCTACTGATGGGTACGAGTCGTGGCGGGATTCACGTGGCCGGCGTCGCTCGCGGTGTCGTCCAGCCGGACCAGCGCGCGCAGGTGGCTCAGGTGCAGGAGCCGGCGTACCAGGACCGGGCAGTCGCGGACGCGGACCTCCTGGCCCTCCAGCCACGCCTGCCGCGACACCGCGGCGATCATCCGCAGCGCGGTCAGGTCGACGCCGTCGACCTCGGCCAGGTCGAGCACGACCTCGCCGGGCTCGTCGGCCAGCTGGCGCTGCATCGCGTCGCGCAGCTCGTGGGTGCACCGGCCGTCGACCTGGCCCACGACGTGGAGCGTGGCGCCGTCCCGAAACAGCTCCATGCCTCCTCCCCTCGAGAAGGAGAGCCCGGCCGGAGCGGTCGGGCGGGGAAGCTCCTCCTGTCGCTCACTATGACGTCGAGGTACCCGAGATGGTTGCCCCCACGCGGGCACGAATTCGAACGGCGCCCCTCGGACGCGTGGCCGGCCCGGTCCCGCCGGCTCCTAGGCTGGCGTCATGGTCAACCTCACGCGCATCTACACCCGCACCGGCGACACCGGCTCCACGAAGCTGGGCGACCTCAGCACCACCACCAAGAACGACCCGCGCCTGCACGCCTACGCCGACGTGGACGAGGCGAACGCGCACCTCGGGCTCGCGGTGGCGGGCGGCGGCCTGGACGACGACGTCGTCGCGGTGATCACGCACGTGCAGAACGACCTCTTCGACGTCGGCGCGGACCTCGCCACCCCGGTCGTGCCGGATCCGAAGTACCCACCGCTGCGCGTCGAGCAGGACTACGTCGACCGGCTCGAGGCGTGGTGCGACCACTACAACGAGCAGCTGCCGAACCTGCGCTCGTTCATCCTCAACGGCGGCACGCCGGCCGCGGCGCGCCTGCACGTCGCTCGGACCGTCGTACGCCGTGCGGAGCGGGCCGCCTGGCTCGCCCACGAGCAGTACGCCGACTCCATGAACGTCCTGGCGATCACCTACCTCAACCGCCTCTCCGACCTGGTCTTCATCCTCGCCCGGTACGCCAACCGCGAGAACGGCGACGTCCTCTGGGTGCCCGGCGGCGAACGCTGACCGTTGACTTGGGGGCCCTGGCCCGTTCAGTTGCAAGTCCTGGCCCGTTGAGTTGCAAGTCCTGGCCCGTTGAGTTGCAAGCCCTGGCCCGTTCAGTTCTCGGATGGCCACAACGCACAACTCGGCCGGCCACGAGGGGCAACTCGGCCGGCCACGAGGGGCAACTCGGCCGGCCACAAGGGGCAACTCAACGGGGACGGGTGGCGGGGAGGGCCAGGAGGGAGAGGGCGAGGGCGGCGGCGACGAGGAGGAGGGCGCGCAGGGTGCCGACATGGGCGGCCACGAAGCCGACCAGCGGCGGGCCGGCGAGGAACGCCGTGTAGCCCATGGTCGAGACGACGCCGACCCGAGCGGCGGCCCGGGCCGGATCGTCGCCCGCGGCGCTCATCCCCACCGGGAAGCCCAGCGAGGCACCCAGACCCCACACCGCGATGCCGAGTACGACGAGCCAGGTGGCGCCCCCGAACACCGTCAGCACGACACCTGCCAGCGCGAGCAGCACGGTGGCCCGCAGCACCGCGACGCGCCCCCACCTGTCGAGCAGGCTCGGCCCCAGCACCCGCCCGACGGTCATCGCCGCGACGAACAGCGCGAACCCGAGCACGGCCACCGAGCGCCGCGCGTCGTACCCGTCACGAAGCGCGACCGCGAGCCAGTCGTTCGCGGTCCCCTCGGTGAAGGCGAGCGCGAGCACCACCACGCCGATCAGCAGCGTCCGGCGCTCGCGCCAGGCGCGCCCGGCACCGCTGGAGGAGTGCTCCTCTCCGGCCGCCGGGACGAATCCCCGGGTGCCCACGAACCCGCCGATCCCGCAGACGACCCCTGCGAGGATCAGATGAGGCCGCAGGTCGGCGGAGAGGAGGGAGGCGAGCGCGCCGAGAAGGGCACCGGCGACGGTGCCGAGGCTGAAGGCGGCGTGGAACCGCGGGAGCACCGAGCGGCCCAGGCCCCGCTCGACGGCCGTCCCCTCGACGTTCATCGCGACGTCCCAGACGCTCGTGCCGACGCCGTAGCAGAACAGCGCCGGCGCGGTGAGCGCGACGCTGCCGGCCGCGGACACTCCGAGCGCCACGAGCACCAGGGCGACGCCGAGCACGACCGCGCCGCCGCGCACCACGGCGGCCGGGCCGTACCGGTGCACCAGCGGACCGGAGGCCGGCAGCGCCAGCACCGACCCGGCGCTGAGCGCGAGGAGCAGCAGCCCGAGCCCCGCGTCGGAGAGCCCGAGGTCGTGCCGGACGTCGGGGATGCGCGCCGCCCACGAGGCGAAGGCGAGCCCGTTGAGGAAGAACGAGACGGCGACCGCGGCGGCGCCGGTCCGGCTCACCGGGCCCGCAGCGCCGGGTCGCTGGGCGGCGCCGCCTCGAGCCAGGACTGCAGGCCGGTCAGCGCCGAGGGGCTCATCGCCAGCTCGACCTGCCCGACGGGCACGCTGCACACGACGACGACGTGACCCGCGTAGAGCGCGAGCGACTCCACCCGCGTGGGCTGGCGCTGGGACACGAACGTCAGCTCCGCGCGCCGCCACCGACGCTTCGGGCGCGGCCAGAGGCTGAAGATGCGGAACCACTCCAGGGCGTCCTCGTCGTACCGCCCCACACCGAGCACCCAGCCCCGCGCCGGCACCCGCGTCGAGGTGCGCACGCTCAGCTCGAAGGTGCCGCCCTCACGCGCGAGCCACCGGCGGCGGGCAACGAGAAGGACGCCGTAGCCCAGAACGATCAGCAGCAGGGCACCGGCCGAGTCCACCAGCCACTGCCACACCGCCATCCGTCCCTCGCTTCCGGCGTCCCTCTCGTCGTGGATGCGCGCGCTCCCCCGGCGTGCGTTCAGCCCTCCTGCGCCGCCGCAACCTTCGCGTCGAGCTGTCGCTTGGCTTCCTCGAAGCTGCTCTCGAACGAGATCTCGGCGTGCTCACACAACAGTCGCACATGGTTGTTGGCGACCGAGAGGAAACCGCCGTCGATCGCGGCCACCCAGTGGCCCTCGTCCGCCGTGCGTACGTCGACCTGCCCGGGAGCCAGCACCGACATCACCGGCGTGTGGTCGGCCATCACGCCGATCTCGCCGTCGACGGTCTTGGCGTTGACCACGGTCGCCTCGCCCGACCAGACCTCGCGGTCGGCGGCGACGAGCGACACCTGCATCGTCTTCGGCATCAGCACTCCTCGCTACGCTCGGGCGCTGCTGCCGAAGACAGCTTTGCGCTGCGCCATTTGGCTCGCTTCGCTCGCATCAGAGGCTCTTCTGGATCTCGTCCCACTTGCGCTCGACGTCGTCCAGACCGCCGCACATGAAGAACGCCTGCTCCGCCACGTGGTCGTACTCGCCGTCGGCGATCTTGTTGAACGCCTCGATCGTCTCCGAGACGGGGACGGTCGAACCCTCGATGCCGGTGAACTGCTTGGCGACGTAGGTGTTCTGCGACAGGAACCGCTGGATCCGGCGGGCGCGGGACACGATGATCTTGTCCTCTTCGGAGAGCTCGTCCACACCGAGGATCGCGATGATGTCCTGCAGCTCCTTGTTGCGCTGCAGGATCGCCTTGATCCGGATCGCGCACTGGTAGTGCGCGTCGCCGATGTACTGCGCGTCGAGGATCCGCGACGTCGAGGTCAGCGGGTCCACGGCCGGGTAGATGCCCAGCGAGGCGATCTCGCGGGAGAGCTCGGTGGTGGCGTCCAGGTGGGCGAACGTCGTGGCCGGCGCCGGGTCGGTGTAGTCGTCGGCGGGCACGTAGATCGCCTGCATCGAGGTGATGGAGTGGCCCCGCGTCGAGGTGATCCGCTCCTGGAGCTGACCCATCTCGTCGGCGAGGTTCGGCTGGTAGCCCACGGCCGACGGCATCCGGCCGAGCAGCGTGGAGACCTCCGAGCCGGCCTGGGTGAACCGGAAGATGTTGTCGATGAAGAGCAGCACGTCCTGGTTCTGCACGTCGCGGAAGTACTCCGCCATCGTCAGCGCGGACAGCGCGACCCGCAGGCGCGTGCCCGGCGGCTCGTCCATCTGGCCGAACACCAGGGCGGTCTGGCCGATGACGCCGGCCTCCTCCATCTCCGCGATGAGGTCGTTGCCCTCACGGGTGCGCTCGCCGACACCGGCGAACACCGACACACCACCGTGGTCCTTGGCGACGCGCGCGATCATCTCCTGGATCAGCACGGTCTTGCCCACGCCCGCGCCACCGAACAGGCCGATCTTGCCGCCCTGCACGTACGGCGTGAGCAGGTCGATGACCTTGATGCCGGTCTCGAACATCTGGGTCTTGGACTCCAGCTGGTCGAACGCGGGCGCCTTGCGGTGGATCGACCAGCGGTCCTGGACGTCGAGCCGCTCGCCGTCCTCGAGGTTGAGGCACTCGCCGAGGGCGTTGAACACGTGGCCCAGGGTCGCGTCGCCGACCGGCACCGTGATCGGCGAGCCGGTGTCGACGACCTGGGCGCCGCGGACGAGGCCGTCGGTCGGCTGCAGCGAGATCGCACGGATCATGCCGTCGCCGATGTGCTGGGCGACCTCGAGGGACAGCAGGCGCTTGGTGCCCTCGAGCTCGAACTCGGTCTCGAGCTTGTTGTAGATCGCGGGCATCTGGTCGGTCGGGAACTCGACGTCGACGACCGGGCCGATCACCCGGGCGATGCGACCGGCCGAGGAACCGCCGGCCTGCTGTGCCGTGCTCTCATCGATGGTGGCAGTCATCTCTTCACGTACCTTCTCTGGCTACTCGCTGGCGGCGTTGGCGTCGGCCAGCGCGTTGACGCCACCGACGATCTCGCTGATTTCCTGGGTGATGCCGGCCTGACGGGCCTGGTTGGCGATCCGGGTGAACTTCTTGATGAGCTCGTCGGCGTTGTCGGTCGCCGACTTCATCGCCTTCTGCCGGGCCGCGAGCTCGGAGGCCGAGGCCTGGAGCAGCGCGAAGAAGATCCGGCTCTCGACGTACTTGGGCAGCAGCGCGTCGAGGACCTCCTCCGGCGACGGCTCGAACTCGTAGAGCGGGAGCACCTCGTCGGGAGTCGGCTTGCTCTCCCCCTCCACGACCTCCAGCGGCAGCAGACGCACGCTGTGCGGCTCCTGGACGAGCATCGAGCGGAACTGGGTGTAGACGAGGTGGACCTCGTCGACGCCCTCGGCTGCCTCCGGTCCGTCGCCGTCGCGGTCGACGAACGCGCCGATCAGCGCCTCGCCGATGGCCTTGGCGTCGGCGTACGTCGGCTGGTCGGAGAAGCCGGTCCACGCCTCGGCGACCGGGCGGTTGCGGAAGCGGAAGTAGGCCTGGCCCTTGCGTCCGGAGATGAAGGTGACGACCTCCTTGCCCTCCTCGCGCAGGCGCTCGGCGAGCCGCTCGGCCTCCTTCAGCACGCTGGAGGAGTAGGCGCCGGCGAGTCCGCGGTCGCTGGTGACGATGAGGATCGCGGCCCGGGTCGGGTTCTCCGGCTCGGTGGTCAGGGGGTGGTCGACGTTGGAGTACGTCGCCACCGCCGAGACCGCGCGGGAGAGCTCGCGGGCGTACGGCGCTGCCGCCTGAGCCCGCTGCTGCGCCTTGATGATCCGGGACGCAGCGATGAGCTCCATGGCGCGCGTGATCTTCTTCATCGACTCCGTCGACTTGATCCGCGCGCGGTACTCACGCAATGA
>JBQCCW010000251.1:0-7193 GCA_051961835.1 Marmoricola sp.
GTGCACGGGGTGAGCGTGTCGGCACGGTTATCGCCGATCTCACAGTGTGCGGCGCAGTCGCCCCATACAACTCGCTGGCAGCAGGAAAGCTCGTCGGGGCTCTCGCCGTCTCTCCGACCGTCATTGCGGCATATCGCGCCAAGTACGCCCGACCCAGTGAGATCGCCTCCGCAATGGCGGGTAGGCCAATCACTCGTGAGGCGCGATTGTCGTTTGTCGGCACGACCTCGCTCTACGGTACGGGGTCGAGCCAATACAACCGTCTGTTCTGGCCGGCGTCAGCCATGGGTGGCGACGACGCGGAGCGCCTAGGCTTCTATGAGTTGGGTCGGTCCAAGTCATTCGGCACCTCGCACTTCTCTGATGTGACCGTCGAGGCGCTCGTCCGGTTGTCGGAGCACACCGGCAGTCTCATCCGCGTCAACAGCTTGTTCGGTGAGGGCGTGAGCCCAAGGCTCCGAAAGGTGCGGCTGGGACTCGCCGCGCTCGGTTGGCCGACTAACGAACTACTGAAGCACGGGCGCGAGCGGATCCTCTACGGCGTGCCGCTGGTCAAGAATCTTCGCGATTACTCACTCGGCATCGACTCGGAGCCGGATTACCTGCTGGATCCGGTGCCGAACGACACCGGTTCGTCGGTCGCGGCGTGGTGGATGCAGCGATGGGCCAGGAACCGGGCGTCGCAAGTACATGTGCTGGCGTCCATGCGTGAGCATCGTCTGGTGCGACCCGTGAGACATGGAGCGCGAGTTCCGCTGCCACTCGACGAGGAGATGCTTCCTGCCGTGGACGTCGAAGCGGAAGACGAGGTCGCTCAGTAGTCACCGTCTCCTGTCACGAGGAAAACCTCAGAGGTCTGTGTGAGGACGGCGACCGCGGTGTCGGAGTCCGGGTCCTCATCGAGCCGCAGCCCGAGGAGTCGCAGGCGCTGGCCGGGTTCGAATACGTGGTGAGCAGATGTTGTGCGTAGCAGCAACGGGCTCTTCCGAGGGCTGACGTCGTGCAGCCACCAGCTCTTGATGCCGTTGCGCTCGACTACTATGCCTTCGAAGTCGAACCAGGTTCCGCGCTTCAAACTGGCCGGTTCGGGCGTGGTTGGCCAGTAGGCCGTGCACAGAGGACGGACGGCACAGAAGGTGCACTGGTCTCCGGTCCGCGCGGCTGGCTCGTCCGAGTGAACGAGTTCGTCGGCAGTTGTGACGCGGGCCCTGAGTTGGTCGACGAGTGTCTGCATCTGTGCAGCGTCTGGCGCCTGGATCGTGACCTCGCGGCTCGGGTAGGAGGCGGTCAGCGTTCCGAGAGGTGTGCGGCTGACATTGGAGATGTTGTCTTGGTCCCAGAGCACGGCATAAAAGCGGAGTTGATCGAAGTGGCTATCGTCTTCGGCGCCGGTCTTGTAATCGGTGATGTCGACATGCACCGGCCCGACTGTCAGCAAGTCGATGCGCCCCCACACTCGAAGGTCTTCGGCTTGCAGCGTTGCCTCGGGATGCGAGCCGATGCCGCGCGCGTAGCGCGAACTCGCGCCCCCGGATTCCGAGCCCGAGCCAGCGCCCTGCCTTGGAACCAGGGTCATGCGATGCAGGTATTGCTGAACCTCCTCCCGGGCCTCGGGAATGCGGTGCTCGAGTTGATCCTGCAGGCGTTCCCGTCCACCCCCGGCAAGACGCGGGTTGTCGTCCAGCCGGGCAAGCCGCTTGGCCAGCATCGCCTTCGCCACCTCTGAGTAACCACCGAGTTCCCTCAGCACCCCGATGGCTTCGGGCCCGCTGGCTGAGGTGCAGCCCCGAGCCGCCAAGGCTCGCACAATCGCCTCGAGCGAGTCATGCACGACGTCGCCGAACAGCGATGCAGTGCTCGGCACCTCCGGATAGCCAGTACGGTCCCACAGGTCTGTGTACGTCGCGCGGCTCAGAACGTAGCGACGCGGGCACGTCTCTACAGCCTTGAGCGATGAGTAACTCCAGAGTGCCGGGACGTTCGGCAAGACGGCTACCGATCCGCTGATACCTGGATCGAAGGTTCGCGGGTCGCTCACGAGAGCCGCCGGATGACGTCACTCGTGGCAAACGAAAGGTTGCGGCTGATAATCAGGTCGTCGACCAACTTGACTGGAACGCCGAACTCCTTGGCTTCGTGAAGCTCACGGGTCGGCGCTAGATCGAGCGTCAGCGGACCATGCACACCAATGATCAGTTGCTGGTTGCCCTTTGTGGCCAAGATCGGCGCGGGCACCGCTCCGATTCCCGGCATGTCCACCGTGACGCCCCGCTCTAAGACGACGTCGTCCAAATCCCTGCTCTCCAGGTCCGCGAACAGCTTGTCTGCGGATTGGTCCAGGCGGGCTTGGTCGAGAGTCGGCACCTTGGCGTCGAGGAGGTAGCGCAGAAGGCTGGCTCCCACCTTCCGGTCGAGCAGTCCGTGCTCGAAGCGGTTCCGGAAGCTCCGAAGGCACTGGTAGCAGGACTCGTCGCAGTCGGCCGGGCAGTGCTCCAACCGGTCCAATGCCGAGCGGAAGACGGCCTCGCCGAAGTCGAAGACCCGGCGCGTAAATCCTGCGCCTCCCGCCAAGGTGTCGTAGAGGTAGATCTCGGACTCTAGACCGCGATGTCCGAGCGGCGTCAGTGCTGGGCGGTACTCCGCCTGCAACTCCGTAGCCTCGACACCGAGCTTCTGCGTCGCCGCGATGGTCAACGCCTCCGCAATCGTGCGCAGCGCCACATCGGTCGCCAGGCGTCCAGGCAGCAGGCGCACCGGCTCGTCAACCCGGAACCGGAGGAGGAGCACGTCGGACTTGAAGTCGGTGCCAAGCACCAACCCACGCGTTGGGATCGTGCTCGTGCACGCACGCTCTCGGTCAGGATAGGGCTTGACGTGCTCCCCAGCGAGTACGCCGCTGGTCGCCGACATAGGCTCGATCACACCGCAGTAGACGCAGTACCGGTAGCCCTCGGATCCGGGTCCGGTGTTTGTCACAAGAAGCGTGTGTCGGTCGTAGGACTGCGAGATCCGGTGCTTGACGAGGGACCATTCACCCTCCTGCTCCGGCCCCTCCGCCACCAGTTTGGCTCGGGTCGCATAGCTCTTGGCGGGTGCGTCGTCGGGGCTGGTGCCGGGATCCGTATAGGCCCGGTGCGCGAAGCCCGGCGGACGCATCCAGTTCATGGCTGGGTTCATCTGCGACCCGCACGCGCGACATTCGCGCTCTTCCCGGACCTCAGCCTGGTCACCCGGGACGTGCATTGCGTAGTGGCAGACCGGGCATTCGAAGTACAGCCAGCGATCATTCCAGGCCCGGGAGCGGTCGCGCTGCATCGGCGAATAGATCGCTCCCGATGTCCACTCACGGTTGTCGATCCAGACGACCTTGCCGGGCGCGTACTGGCTGAGCGCCACGTTGAGGCCTTGGCTCGGCTCGTAGCGGAACTCGGTGCGGAACGCTTCTGAGCGACCCTCATCGAAGACGTGGAAGGTGACGACGTCCGTCGGGAAGGCATATCGAGGCAGGACGCCCTCATAGAGCAAACGGTCGAGCAGGTTCGTTTCAGCCCTGACCTCGGCGGGCAGTTCCGCCCCATCCTCGGCTGGTCCGTCGCCCTCGACTTCCGACTCCTGCGGGGGCGCGTCGCCGGCCTCAGGCGGCGGGAGTTCGCCGTTGCGCTCCACGCGGAGCGCCTTGTCCAGCGCTGCCAGCGTGTCGACAACCAATTTGCTCAAGATGGCTTCGCGCCGCGACCCGAGTTCAGCTGGGAGCCAACTGTCGACCTCGGCGGTCAGCACCGCCTCGTTCTCGCCCATCCACGCCGCGAAATCTGTACGGTTCAGCGGCGAAACGGTGCCGACGAACCCTGGAACCGTGCCCAGCACCTCGAACAGCTGCGGCTGGTCCTCCGGATCGATCTGCGGCAGCCGGTCTTGGTGATACCGCTGCAACAGGTATGCCGAAACGTGTCGACGCGCGATCTCGTCGTTATCCATCGTTAGCGCCGGGTCATCCACGTCGCCGCGGATCATGGCGGCGGGTTCACGGAAGTACTGGTCGTCGTGAGTGTCAGCACTACCGAAGGCAATCACCGTGGCAACGGCGTTGCCGCGCCGTCCGGCGCGACCAGCTCGCTGCTGTTAGTTGGCGCGTGACGGCGGCATGTTGCGAAGCGCGACTCCCGACAGGCTGCCGATATCGATACCGACCTCCATAGTGGTCGTGCACGACAGGACGTCGATAGCTGGCTGCTCGCGGTCCGCCTGGTTTGGCAGCGTCACGTTGACGTCCTGGAACAGCAGTTCGTACTGCTCGGCGCGGGAGAACACCTCGTCCGACTGTGCGGAGTTCAGCTGCGCCGTATGTTCCCGAGCGATGATGCTCATGGGCATCACGTCGGACTCCAGCGCCCGAACCGTGCTGGCGCGGTAGTAGCCCTTTCGTGCCTTGAACACGTCGTCGGTGTTGGGGTCGAGCACTCGCACCCGATCGGTGCGACAGTTGACGCACCGGGCCACGCCAGGGAACGGTCGCTGCGTGTAGCGGCAGTGTTCGCAGTAGCCCCAGTCGCCGCCCGTGTCGAGAGCGACGTTGCGGGCGTGCAGGCGCCACTTTCCGTCTTTGGACTCGCAAAGTTCGCGCAGCAGAATGGGCAGCCAGTCGTCGGTGAACTGTTTGCGTCGGGGAGCGTCCGGGAGCCATTTGGTGAGGTTCCCGAACTTGCCGGAGTGTGGCAGGACGCCACGAGGAACGTTCCACCACTCGCCCTCCTGCATGGAGGGAAACCAGATGCCCTTAGTCGTCCAGAAGCCGAGCCACATGCGCACCAGCGCAAGCTTCTCGTCATCGGTGGCGGCCACACCGGGAATGGGCGGCAGGTCCGCGAGCAGCTTGGTGGTCTTGGCGCCTGTCTCCCTGATCGATGCCAACCCGAGTGATGCCAGCCCGTAGTAGCGGTCTGTCAGGGTGGCATACATCGCCTTGAGCAAGGAGAGCGGCGGCTCGTCCTGCAGCATGACCAGGCCGATTAGCTGGCTCAGATCGTCGCTCGTGAATGCTCCACCCTCGACGGCGGTCGTGACAGCGCGCATGACGTCCATCGACTCAGCGCCGCGCAACTCCGGTCGGAGACGCACCTTCAGGATCGCTGCGCCGACCATGGTCGCGAGGAACATGTTCTGCAGGCTGAGCTGGTTGCGGATCAGGTCCTTGGAGGACAACTCCGCCCAGCCTCGGACGATGAGGGGACGGATGACGTCGCGCATCGAGTAGGTCTGAAGGTTTGGCGCCAGGCGGGCCGCGACCTGCCGCGAGTCAGAGAATGCCAGCACCTTGCGTCCGCGAAGCGGGGCGAAGTCGGAATAGGCCTTGCTCGGCGGCTGGACCTCGATCTGCCGGGTCACCAACGCCTGGAAAGGCTGGTCGCCCTTCGTCTGGTGATCTTGCACGGACGAACGACCGAACCCCGCGTGACGTCCGCAAACACCGCAAGGACGGAACTCGCCGTTGGCCTCCACGTCCTCAGGCTCGTCGTCCTCATTCTCGGAGTGGACGGTCTCACCGGAGCGATTGTGGGGGAGGTAGACCAATCGGTGGCGCTCACCAAGGCGCTCGGCATCCAGCGCGCCGGTGACCAGGTCGATGTCGGCACGCTGAACCAACTCGGTTGGCTCCTCCAGGAGGAGATCAAGTGGCTGCAGCTGTTGCACCGCCCCAGCTGCGGCTTGAAACGCTCCGCCCTGCTCATGCCAGAGGAAGCTGGGCTCGGCCGCGTCGTCCGTGTACGCCCGGACGTACGAGGTGCCGCAGTGGCGACACGTGTAGTACTCGAACACCCGGGCGCCGCACCCGCAGGTAGCGCGCGGCTGCGAGTAGAGCTTGCCAATCGGCCCGCCACGGAGCGACTCCTCGAGTTCCGAACATTCCGTGTCGATGCATGCCCAGAGACCGGGCAGACCACGGAAAAACCCATGTACTCGGCATGGCAACAGGCCGGCCTCGTCGGGCTTCTCGCGGGCGGCGCTGCCGAGTGCCACCAGCGTTGTGACAGCGGCGTCAGCCACCGACGAATCCACGCCCGGAAACAGCGTGGGGCCAAGTTCGCTGACCGGCTGCGCCTTGTCCATCGTCTCGTTGACGAGTTGGTTCATGGGTCCGTACTCGTGCAGCGCGTCATAGAGGAGCGCCGCGACTGAGCGGTCGTCGAGCGTGACGCCGCGTGCCACCAAGAATTCGGACACCGCGGTGGTCTTCGCTGAATCCTCGTTGGCGTCGTAGTAGTCCCGGAGCGGCACGGCGCTCAGGAGTGTCGCGTCTGCCGCGGTGCCGGTGCTGGCCGGATCCCGGTACTTGCGCTTGCCCTCAATCGTGTGGAAGTCGGCGACGTCCTTGCCGCTCAGCTGCGCCGCAAACCTGCGGGCATATTCGGCGTCACTGAAGCTCGCGCTCGTCGTGATGACTTGCAGCCGGTCTGGGCTGACCCCGAGTCGCGTCCGCAGACGCCGCAGCAGCAGCGCCACCTCAGCACCTGCGGATCCTCTGTAGAGGTGCGCCTCATCAACGATAAGAAGGAAGCGCTCGTCCGGGTTATCCGCGAGCCACTGGCGGGTGTGGTCGAAGACCGGCCTCTCTAGCGGCCGCATCAGCATGTACTCGAGCATCGAGTAGTTGGTGATGAGAACGTCCGGAGGTGCAGCGAGCACTTCGTGGCGAGTCAGCAGTTCGGGATCGTTCGGCAGCGTCACGCCTCGCTGGAAGTTGCCGCTCGGGTCCTTCCAGCGCATGTTTGGAGCGCCCCACCAGTCACGAATGTTGGGCTTGGCCGGCCATTTGCCGCGAGCGGCCAGCTTGCTTCGGAGTTCCTTGGCTTCGGCGTGGTACTGAGCGCTGGGGTTCTCGGCTCGGTCGTGGATGTCGACGTAGAAGTCCGCGATCGGCTGCAGCCGCCGGGTGTCCCGTTCGCGGGTACGAATGCCCGGATAGAGGGTGCGGCTCGTGTAACGCGCGAAGCGAGCCGGTCGCCCTGCCCAGGCGTCGAACTGCGCGGTCACCCGTGGGTCGCCGAGGAGTAAGCGCAGACGTCCCAACTGGTCTTGGACTTGGGCGTTCTTGGGATTGAGTATCATCGCCCGCACTGGTGGCGCGCCGAACGACTCAGGGTGGTGCGCTGCCTCCTTTGCCAGCCTGGCAAGCATGGGAAGCAGGAACGACT
>JBQCCW010000252.1:0-2492 GCA_051961835.1 Marmoricola sp.
CGCGTGGGACTGTCACCGGCCGAGGAGTTCGAGAACCGCCGCCCGCACGAGCTGTCCGGAGGGCAGCGCCAGCGGGTCTGCGTCGCCGCCTGCCTCATCGTCGACCCGTTCGTCGTGATCGCAGACGAGCCGGTTTCGATGCTCGACGTCTCCGTGCGAGCCGGCGTCCTGCACACGCTCGACGCATCTCGCCGGAGGGACAGCGCCGCGGTGCTGATGATCACCCACGATCTACCCACCGCAGCAGCTATCTGCGATCGGCTGATCGTCATGCACGAGGGCCGGATTGTCGAACAGGGCACCGCCGCCGCTGTCGTCGAGAACCCCAGCCACCGGTACACCCAGGCGCTGCTCGACGCGACACCGGCTCTGCGGCCGCAGGACACCTCGCCCCTGCGGGGTTGACGACTCGCACGCCGAAGTCGGGTCAGCAGCTGCCGCGGTCTCAGGCCCGCGTCCCGCCGGCGCGGGTTGATTCAGTCGGCGCGCCCGCCCCGCTCCACCGCATCTCTCGGGCGCCTCCGAGCGCACAAGGCAGCACACCGCTGCACCGGAAGTCACAAAGGAAGGGCAACATGTTGAACAAGCATCACCTACTCGCTGGAGTCGCAGCGTCCGTGCTCGCTGCAACACCGGTCGCCGCCGCAGCCCAAGGCGCGTCGACCACCCCACCTGATGGGCCTGCGTTCTCAAACGCGACGTTGTTCTCTCCGGCTTCGCCGGCTGCTTTCCCATTGCAGCCGGGCGCGACGACCGCGCCGCACTCTGGCCAGTCGGGCAACAGCGAGCCGGCGATCGCCTTCGGCGGTCCCGGGAACGTGATGGCGGTCGACGGGCTGGGCCAGATGTCGGTCCAGGTCAACCTCTGGAAGGGCCACTTCGGTGAGACGCCGCCGGCGTACTTCGGCGCGATGGACACCTTCCTGCCGACCACAGGCTCCGGCCGGACCACCGTCGGCGACGGGGACGCGGACGTGGAAGTCACCTCGGCGGGAACGGTCCTGCTGGCCGACCTCGACACCATCGTCAACCGCGGCGTGCTCGGCGGTCATGCCCCGCTCGGCTCAGCGCGGCTCGGGGTCTCCGTGACCCGCTGCCCGGCGGACGCGTCGGGACCGTCCGGGTGCACGACCACCCCGATCGACGTGGCCGGTACCGACCGCCAGTGGATCACCACGAACGGTCAGAACGCTTGGCTGTCGTACCACGACTCGGTCGAGAGCGAGTCGATCCGGGTATGGCGATCGACCGATGACGGCCGGACGTGGACGCGCGTCGCCAGTCCGATCTCGGGCCAAGGCGGAGTGACCGGCGCCGGCATGGCGAACAACCGCCTGGGGCCGATCGTGGCGGACCCGCAGAGCGGCAATGTCTACGAGGTCTTCATGACGGGGGAGGCCAGCGCCGCCAAGGGCAAGAGCGAAGACTTCAACAATGTCTACGTCTCTCGCTCGACCGACGGCGGAAAGTCGTGGAAGGCGCAACTGGTCTACCACGCCCCCCGGTTCACCAACCTGTCGAACTTCTGGCCGACCCTCGCCGTTGATCCCGCGACCGGCGTGCTGTGGACGGCTTGGAGCGACGAGCACGGTGTCTGGGCCAGCTCGTCGTCGGACCAGGGAGACCACTGGAGCACGCCGCTGCAGGTGTCACCTGCCGAGCTCAACACCACCGTGATGCCGTCGGTGGCGGCGCGCGACGGCAAGGTCGACGTCGTCTACTACGGGTCGACCGCCGACTCGGTCGACGACGCAAGCGCAGTCTGGAACGTCTACGACGCGCAGCTCCACGGCGGCGCGTGGACGAACGGACGCGTCAGCAACGCGCCGAACCATGTGGGCAAGATCTGCCTCGCGGGTGAGGAATGCACCAGCGACCGCGAACTGCTCGACCTGTTCGAGGTCGCCGAAGACCCGGCCACCGGAAAGGCGGCCGTGGTCTACACCGACACCACGACCGACACCTGGACGCTCGGTGGCGTCACCCGGCAGCTCCCCCAAGTCGTGCTCGCCTATGAGCAGTAGTCCCGCACTCGCCGCCGCAGGAGCTACACGATGACCCAGGTGTGAAGGGCTGTGTCCCGGGCGGGCAACCGCCCGGGACACAAGCGTGAGGACGACCGTGCAGGGCCCTAGCCCTCTGAGGTCAGGTGTCGCCGGTGAGGACGCCACCCGAGCCCGCGGCGTCGCCGCTGAGGAGCTCCGCGCGCTGTGCGAGCACGTCTGCCGGCTACGCGGGCGACCTCCCAAAAAGGGCAGCCGTCCAGTCACCCACGCGGGCGAATGATGGAATCGCCAACCTCCTCTTCTGCTACAACATGCCCTCCGCGAACTTTCGCTTTTCTTGACGTGAGCTGCCACCCAGGATTGATACCGCTCCGTGCCCGGGGTCGCCTTACGCCATCAGTGCGGACGATCAGGGCCGCCCACGACAGGAAGTACCGATGAGTTCGCACGCCCAGAACGGCCGGGTCCACACGACCGAGGCCGTGC
>JBQCCW010000253.1:0-7705 GCA_051961835.1 Marmoricola sp.
TTTGGTAGCGGGGGCAGGATTTGAACCTGCGACCTCTGGGTTATGAGCCCAGCGAGCTACCGAGCTGCTCCACCCCGCGTCGGTGAGCACCACTCTACGGGACGCCAGCGCGGCGGTCCAAATCGCGTGGTGACGGAGCACGAAGGAGGGCGGCCACGGTGTGCACCAGCTCAGCGACGACCTCGCCCGAGGTCGGAGCGTCCTGCAACGCCGCGTGCCGCTCATAGTCGGCCAGGCACTCGAGCGCGAGCAGCATCCCCCATGACATGCGCCGCGCGAAGACCTGCGTCGACAGTCCCGGCAGGAGCGCGCGCACCTGGCGGCTCACCGCATCGAGCGAGGGCGGAGGTGGCGTAGACCCCCACGCGTCCTGCACCACCGGATCGCGGAGCACCTGGGCCAGGAAGCGCAGGTAGTACCGGGCTCCATGCGGCGCGCCGGCCGTCTCGGCGAGCGGCGCGATCACGACATGGAGCAGCTCTTCCAGCGCCGGACCGGCGGGAAGCGCCAAGAGCAGCTCGCCTCGCCGATGGTCGATCGGAACCGACCGCGCAGCGACGATCGCCTCGACCAGTCCCTGCCGGGACCCGAAGTGGTATTGGGCCGCGGAGTTGTTGCGTTGCCGGGCCGCCGCGCCGACCTCGCGGAGCGAGACCGCCGCGATGCCCCGCTCGGCGAAGAGCCGCTCCGCGGCGTCGAGCAACGCCGTGCGAGCTCCACCCTCCCGCTCACTGGGATCCACCATACCGACATCGTAAGACAGTTGTCTTAGATTCGCCTCCTTCCGCCCCCCCGCGACGAGGACACGATGACCACCACCTTCCCGCCCAACCAGCAATCGGCCGCCCGCGCTGCATTCGGCCTCTTCAGCCCCACCCAGGCGCTTCGCATCTTCGACAGGGACGTCCCGTCGGGCTACGAGCCGCGCATCGTCGAAGTGGCACCCCGGACCTGGTTCCTCCAGCCGGGCATGGTGAACGTCGGCCTGTTCGAGACCGACGAAGGTCTCCTCATGGTCGACGCCGGGTGCGCCGGCGACGGACCGGGCCTGCTGCGCGCGGTGCGCGCGGTGAGCGACAAGCCGCTCCACACGGTGGTCTACACCCACGGACACAGCGATCACGCCTTCGGACTGTGGGCGTTCCTCGATGCAGGAGAACGACCGCAGATCGTCGCTCACCGCAACGTGCCGGCGCACTTCGAGCGCTACATCAAGACATCCGGACTCAACGCCCTCATCAACGGCCAGAGAGGTCCGAGGCCCTGGGCTGCGTCGCATGAGGACTTCGACTGGCCCACGGTGCTGTACGACGACACGCTCGAGCTGACCCTCGGCGGCGAGCGGTTCGAGGTGCACCACGCCAAGGGGGAGACCGATGACGCCTCCTGGGTCTGGGCGCCCGAGCGGGGCGTGCTGGCTGCCGGCGACCTGATCACCGGCTACCTCCCCAATGCCGGCAATCCTCGCAAGGTGCAGCGCTACGCCGAAGAGTGGGCGGACGCCGCCGACGCCATGGCCGCCGTTCGGCCGACGGCGATCATCCCGGGGCACGGCGACCCGGTGACCGGCGCCGAGGCGATCGTCGACGAGTTGACCGCGATGGCCGCATACCTGCGGGTGATCGTCGACCATGCCCTCGACGGGATCAACCGAGGCGTTCTCGCCGACCACATCGTCGCGACGCTGGAGATCCCCGAGGAACTGCGCCATCACCCCCGACTGCCGGCGATCTACGACAAGCCGGAGTTCATCTGCCGCAACGTGATCCGGCGCTACGCCGGCTGGTGGGACGGGTATCCCTCTCATCTGCTGCCTGCACGCCAGGAGGATCAGGCGGCCCAGATCGCTGCACTCGCTGGCGGGACCGGGCAGCTGGTCGCGAGCGCCCGTGCGCTGGCGCAGACCGATCTGAGGCTCGCCTGTCACGTGGCGGAGTGGGCGTTCCTGTCCGACCCCTCCGACGCGGCCGCTCGTGCGTGCTACCGCGAGCTTTTCGAGGAGCGGGCGGCGCAAGAGCCCTCGTTGATGGCTCAGGTCGGCTTCCGCGTCGCCGGACGTTGGGCCGACCAGGAGGACGCGCGGTGAGCCCTGCCGACGTCGTCTCGCCTGACGGCGTCGGCGAGGTTGCGCGGCCCCGCTGCCACCGACGCGGGTCGCCGCCCGACCGACCGACTCGCGCGCTTCCGGTGAGTGGGACGGATCACATCGGAGCCGCTGCGCCCGACCTAGCGTCGCGCTCGTGTTCCGTCGCCTGAGCCTGCGGGCCGTCGAGTTGGTGGCCGTGCTGCTGCTGGTCAGCTTCGGCGTGTTCCTGCTCGTCTCCTTGGTCTCGGGTGACCCGGCCATCGCCGTACTCGGCGAGGGGCACACCAAGGCGGAGTACGCCGCGCTCCATCACCAGATGGGTCTCGATCAGCCGCTCGTGCCCCGCTACCTCCACTGGCTCGGGGGCGCGCTGACCGGCGACTTCGGCACCTCGCTCCTGCCGCCACAGACAAGCGTGCTCAGCCGGCTGAGCGCCGCCCTGCCGGTGAGCATGGAACTCGCGGTCCTCGGCCTCGTGCTGGCCCTGCTCATCGCGGTGCCGCTGGCGATGTGGTCGGCCTACCACGAGGGCGGCCGGATCGACAGGGCGATCAGCGCGACGATGTTCGCCGTCTTGTCGATGCCATCGTTCCTGGTCGGCCTGCTGCTGATCGCCGTCCTTGCCAACGGTCTCGACCTCTTCCCACGCAGCGAGTGGGTGCGGTTGACCGACAGTCCCGGCGGCAACCTCCAGCATGCCTTCCTGCCGGCGCTGACCATCGCGCTGATGGAGATGGCGATGTACACCCGCATTCTGCGCAACGACCTGGTCGCGACGCTCAAGGAGGACTACATCCTCGCGGCGCGCGCGAAGGGCATGCCCCCGCTGCACATCATGGTGAGCGACGCGTTGCGTCCCTCGTCGTTCTCACTCATCACGATCCTGGGGCTCAGCCTCGGCCGGTTGATCGGCAGCACCGTGATCGTGGAATACCTCTTCGCTCTGCCCGGTGTGGGCCGCCTGGTCATCGAGGCGGCCACCCAAGGCAACTACCCGATGGTGCAGGGTGCGGTACTCCTCGTTGCCGTCGTCTATGTCGTCGTCAACGCCGGCATCGACCTCTCCTACGGCTACCTCGACCCCAGGACCCGCCGTGCCCGTGCCTGATCTCGACGTGACCGCTCCGGCCCTCCCCTCCGCCGCCCCCGCGACCGTCGAGCCGGCGACGCGCCGGCGAGCGAAGCGCGACCTCGTCCTCTGGCTCGCCGTCGTGTGGCTCGTGCTCATCGTCGGGGCCGCGCTGCTGGCGCCGCTCCTCCCCCTCGGCAACGCCGAGGACTCGGTCAAGGCGCTCGCCGCACCGACCTACGCCCCGCCGCTGAGCCCCGGACACCTGCTCGGCACCAACAACTACGGCCTCGACCTGCTGGCCCGGACGGTGTACGGCGCACGCACGTCGCTCGCCATCGCGCTCGTGGCCGTGGTGGTCGGCACCACGGTGGGCGGGCTGATCGGCATCGTGGCCGGCTTCTTCCGGGGCGCCGCCGACAGCGTGATCGGCGTCCTGGCGAACGCGCTCCTCGCCGTGCCGCCCTTGGTGCTCCTGATCGCCTTGGGCTCCGTACTCGACGCCAACATCCGCAACATCGGCCTGGCACTCGCGCTTCTCACGATCCCCAGCATGATCCGGCTGGCGCGGGCCACCACGATCACCTTCGTCCAGCGCGACTTCGTGATCGCCGCCCGAGCGATGGGCGCGACCCGCGCGCGGTTGATGGTCCGCGAGTTGTTGCCCAACGTCCTCCTGCCGTTGCTGTCACTGGCCGTCGTGATGATCTCGATGCTCATCGTCGCCGAGGCGTCCCTGTCCTTCCTCGGACTTGGCATCTCGCCTCCGCACCCGACCTGGGGCAACATGATCGCGGAGGGCCAGGACGGGGTGATGGAGCAGCATCCCTTCATCGTGCTGGTCCCCGGCATCGCGCTGTTCCTCACGGTCTTCGCCTTCAATTTGCTCGGCGAACGCGTGCAGCAGTGGCTGAACCCCAAGGGGGCGAAGCTGTGAGCACCGAGCCGCTGCTGGTCGTCGAGGACCTCCGCACCGTGTTCCACACCTCGCGCGGCGACGTCCGCGCCGTCGATGGCGTCAGCCTGATGGTGCACGCCGGCGAGACGCTCGGCCTCGTGGGTGAGTCGGGCTCCGGTAAGTCGGTGCTCGGCCGCACGGTGATGGGTCTCATCGACACCGACGCGACCACGACCGTCAGCGGGCGGGTCCTCCTCGGGGGGCGCGACGTGCACGCGTCGACACGCAAGCAGCGCCGCGCCCTGTGGGGTACCGAGGTCGCGATGGTCTTCCAGGACCCGATGACGTCATTGAACCCGGTCAAGAAGATAGGCACGCACCTCACCGAGACGCTGCGCCACCACCTGCGCTGCACCCGCTCCGAGGCGCGGGACCGCGCCGTGGAGCTGCTGCGCCAGGTGGGCATCCCGGAGCCCGCCCGGCGAGCGAAGCAGTACCCCCACGAGCTGTCCGGCGGTATGCGGCAGCGCGTGGTGATCGCGATGGCGCTCGCCTGCGGGCCGCGGCTGCTGATCGCCGACGAGCCGACGACCGCGCTGGATGTGACGGTCCAGAAGCAGATCCTCGACCTGCTCGGCTCTCTGGTGAGCGACCTCGGCATGGCGATGGTGCTGGTGAGCCACGACCTCGGCGCGGTGGCCGGACGCACCGAACGCGTCCACGTGATGTACGCCGGGCGTACCGTCGAGTCCGGGCGGACCCGGGAGCTCTTCGAGCAGCCCGTGCACCCCTACACCGCGGCGCTGCTCGCCTCGATCCCCCACATCGAGAATCCGCCGCACACGCCACTGAGGTCGATCGAGGGCACCCCGCCGGACATGTCGGCGCCACCGGCCGGCTGCCGGTTCGCCCCTCGGTGCGACCGGGCCGTGCCGACCTGCGTTACCGAGCTGCCTCCCCTCGGGCCCTGGGTCCCTGGGCACGAGGCGGCCTGCCATCTTCCTCTGGTCGAGGCCGACGGCGTGCGTGAGAAGGAGCTGACCGATGGCCGGTAGCGGAACCGCCCACCTGCGGCGGCACGCCGAGCGGGCGCTCGCGGTGGAGGGCCTCGTCGTCGAGTTTCCGGTCTCTCGCGGCACGGTGCACGCGGTCTCGGGCCTCAACCTCGACCTGCTGCCCGGCGAGACGCTCGGCATCCTCGGCGAGTCGGGATGCGGGAAGTCCAGCGCAGGCAGGGCGATGATGCAGTTGCCGCCGCCGCGCAGCGGAACGGTCCGGCTCGGCGACCACCAGCTCACCGGGATGAAGCCGGAGGAGCTGCGCCGGGCCCGCGCGAAGCTGCAGATGATCATGCAGGACCCGGTGTCCGCGCTGAACCCTCGACGGAAGGTCAGGGACCTCGTCGCGGAGGGCCTCGACATCTGGGGACTGCGAACTCCGGGTCGTAGCCGCGAGCAGGTCGTCGACGATCTGCTCCGGTCCGTCGGCCTGGATCCCGACGTGGTCCGCGACCGACGCCCCCATGAGCTGTCGGGGGGCCAGTGCCAGCGGGTGTGCATCGCCCGCTCCTTGGCGGTGGATCCGGACGTCCTCGTCTGCGACGAACCCGTCTCCAGCCTCGACGTGTCGGTCCAGGCCCAGATCCTCAACCTGCTCGAGGAGACCCGCGACCGCTACGCCCTGAGCATGGTCTTCATCGCCCACGACGTCGCGGTGGTGAAGAACATCAGCGACCGTGTGCTGGTCATGTATCTGGGGAAGACGTGCGAGGTCCTGCCCTCCCGCGGCCTCGAGCACGACGCGCTGCATCCCTACACGCGCCTCCTGCTTGCATCGGTCCCTCGGGTGGACGCCGACGAGGACGACGACGAGACCCGACGGTTGGTGGCCGCCGCGCAGGGAGTCGACCTGCCGTCTCCTCTCGACCCGCCCTCGGGCTGCCGATTCCGGACCCGCTGCGCCCTGGCGACCGAGCGGTGCTCGGTCGAGGAGCCCCTGCTCCGCGAGCTCCGGTCCGGACAGTTCGTCGCCTGCCACCACGCGGAGGCACCGCGCGGGTGAGCTCCTGCGCACCAGGATCGCCGGTCGTCGACCGGACCATCGAGAGAGGAAGCGCCGTGAGCACAGACAGTATCGGCATGGACGCCGTGGGCATCGCAGACGCCGTCGCGGCGGGCGAGATGTCGGCGCGTGAGGTGGTCGAGCAGTCGATCGCACGCATCGAGCAGCACAACGCGACGTTGAACGCCGTCGTGGCCGAGCGGTTCGTGCAGGCGCTCGACGAGGTGGACCGGGGTCTGCCCGATGGCCCCCTGCGCGGCGTACCGACGCTCGTGAAGGACCTCGGGATGCACGTCGCCGGCCTTCCCACCACGCGGGGCAGTCGGCTGTGGGCGGACGACGTGTCGCCGGCCGACAGTGAGCTCGTCGCGCGATATCGCCGGGCGGGGATGGTCGTGCTCGGCATGACGAACAGCCCCGAGCTCGGGAAGAACGCGAGCACGGAACCGCTGCTCCACGGACCGACGCGCAACCCCTGGTCGCCTACCCACTCTCCCGGGGGCTCCTCCGGCGGCTCTGCTGCGGCCGTCTCCTCGGGCATGGTGCCGGTGGCGCACGGCAACGACGGGGGCGGTTCGATCCGCATTCCGGCGTCGATGTGCGGCCTCTTCGGCCTCAAGCCGTCCCGGGGACGGGTCACAGCAGCGCCCGAAACCGGCGTACTCGCCTATCCCCTCGGTATCAACCACGCCCTGACACACTCGGTCCGCGACAGTGCGCTGCTGCTCGACATCGCAGCGGTTCCCGTCCCGGGCAGCGCCGTGGGAGCACCGACCCCGCAGGGCTCGTTCACCGCGCAGCTTCGCCATGACCCCGGCCGGCTCCGCATCGGGCTGGTGACCCGGCGTACCGACGGGGGCGAGGTCAGCCCAGAGGTGATCACCGCCGTGCGCTCGATGGCCAAGCTCTGCGAAGAGCTCGGCCACGTCGTCGACGAGGTCGAGATCCCCGATGACCACGAGGCCACGATGGCCTCCTTCGGGACTCTCATGGGCGTCACGCTGCTAGCGCAGGTCGATCACCGGCTGGCCGAGCTGGGCCGCGACCTTCGCGAGGACGACCTCGAGCCCTTCACCCGCACGATGTACGACTACTACCGCGGGTCGCTCGGCGCCACGGACTACTACGACGCGCTGTGCGGCGTGCAGGCAACCGGGTGGCGCGTCGGCCGCGCCTTCGCCGATCACGACCTGCTGCTCACGCCGACGATCGCCTTGCCGGTTCCCGAGCTCGGCGTCCTCGACACCAGCAAGCCTGAGGTGATGTGGACCCGGGCCGCCGACTACTCGGCATTCACGGGCTTGTTCAACATCACCGGGATGCCGGCGATGTCGGTGCCGCACGGGGTCGACGCCCACGGGCTCCCGCTCGGTGCCCACTTCGTCGCCGACTTCGGTCGCGAGGACGTCCTGCGGTCCCTCGCGGCACGCCTCGAGGAGGCGGCTCCCTGGCCGGTCCTCGCCCCCGGCTACTGAGCCACACGCGAGCCGAGTGCGGAGACCGTGCCACAACGGACGGTCTCCGCACGCGGCTCGTTCCGGTCGACGCAAATGGCCCCCGTGTCCACGAGGAGACCGGGGCCCATGGGTGG
>JBQCCW010000254.1:0-6615 GCA_051961835.1 Marmoricola sp.
CGGAGTGGACGTGGAGTCACCAGGCTTCGATGGCGCTCACGTCCGCCCACGAGCTCCCCGAGCAACCCGTGGTCGACCGGCTCCTCTACGACGTCCTCGCCGACCCCTCCGACGACCGTGCTCTGGATGCCGGGATCACCCTGGCCGCCCTGCCGTTCGCCGACGACGCGATCGAACGGCTGCGGCGCGCCGCCAAGGACTACCCCCACGAGCCGCTGCGCCGACGGCTGGCGCGCCGGCTCGAGGAGGGCTGGGCGCACGCCTGACCCGGGGGCGCGCTGCGGAGCCGTGGACCGGACAATTCGAGAACAGGTTCTCATCGGTACAGTGAGCGCTGCTCGCCCACCGAAAGGTCCTTCTCGTGACCCAGACGCATTCCGATTACCAGTTGAGTCAGCTCGACCAGCTGGAGGCGGAGTCCATCCACATCTTCCGTGAGGTCGCGGCGGAGTTCGAGAAGCCGGTGCTGCTGTTCTCCGGCGGCAAGGACTCCATCGTCATGCTGCGGCTGGCGGAGAAGGCGTTCTACCCCGCCCGGATCCCGTTCCCGGTGATGCAGGTCGACACCGGCTTCGACTTCCCCGAGGTGCTGATCACCCGGGACCGGTGGGTCGACCGGCTCGGCGTACGGCTCGTGGTGGCCAGCGTCGATGACGCGATCAAGGACGGCGTCGTGGTCGACGACGGGAAGACGAGCCGCAACCGGCTGCAGATCGGCACGCTCCTCAACGCGATCGAGGAGGAGGGCTTCACCGCCGCCTTCGGTGGGGGCAGGCGTGACGAGGAGAAGGCGCGTGCGAAGGAGCGGGTCTACTCCCACCGTGACGAGTTCGGCCAGTGGGATCCGAAGAACCAGCGGCCCGAGCTGTGGAGCCTCTACAACGGCCGCATCCACGAGGGCGAGCACATGCGGATCTTCCCGCTGTCGAACTGGACCGAGCTCGACATCTGGCACTACATCGGCCGGGAGGGCATCGACATCCCCGAGATCTACTACGCCCACAAGCGCCGGGTGATCGAGCGCGACGGCATGCTGCTCTCGGAGTCCGACGCCGTGCAGCCGCGTGACGGCGAGATCGCCGAGGAGCGCCTGGTCCGGTTCCGCACCGTGGGCGACATGACGCTCACCGGGTGCGTGGAGTCCGACGCCGACACCGTCGACAAGATCATCGAGGAGATCGCCGTGGCTCGGGTCACCGAGCGCGGCGCCACCCGTGGCGACGACCGGTTCTCCGAGGCCGCCATGGAGGACCGCAAGAAGGAAGGCTATTTCTGAGATGAGCGACCCCATCGAGGGCCAGCAGGCGATCAAGGACAACGCCGACCTGCTCCGGTTCGCCACCGCCGGCTCGGTCGACGACGGCAAGTCGACCCTGATCGGCCGGCTCCTGCTCGACTCCAAGTCGATCTTCGAGGACCAGCTCGAGGCCGTGGAGGCCACCAGCCAGTCCAAGGGCTACGACTACACCGACCTCGCACTGCTCACCGACGGCCTCCGCTCCGAGCGCGAGCAGGGCATCACGATCGACGTGGCGTACCGCTACTTCGCGACGCCGAACCGCAAGTTCATCATCGCCGACACCCCAGGCCACGTGCAGTACACGCGCAACATGGTGACGGGCGCGTCGACCGCCGACCTGGGCCTCGTCCTCGTCGACGCCCGCCAGGGCCTCACGGAGCAATCGCGCCGGCACGCGGTGATCCTGTCGCTGCTTCGCGTCCCGCACCTGGTGCTCGCGGTCAACAAGATGGACCTCGTGGACTACGACCAGGGCGTCTACGACCGGATCTACAAGGAGTTCACCTCCTTCGCGACCAAGCTCAACATCCCCGACCTCGAGGTCATCCCGATCTCGGCCCTCCAGGGCGACAACGTCGTCACCCGGTCGGAGAACATGCCGTGGTACTCGGGGCCGACGCTGATGCACCACCTCGAGCACGTCCACGTCGCCTCCGACCGCGACCTCGTCGACACCCGCTTCCCGGTGCAGTACGTCATCCGGCCGAAGTCCGACCAGTTCCATGACTACCGGGGTTACGCCGGCCAGGTCGCGGGCGGGATCCTGAAGCCCGGTGACGAGGTGGTCGTGCTTCCCAGCGGGCTCACGAGCAAGATCGCCGGCATCGACCTCTTCGAGGAGGAGCTCAGCGAGGCCTTCCCGCCGATGAGCGTCACGATCCGCCTGGAGGACGACCTCGACGTCTCCCGAGGTGACATGATCGCCCGGGTCAAGAACGCTCCCTCGCCGAGCCAGGACATCGACGCGATGGTGTGCTGGATGACGAACGAGCCGTTGCGGCCCAAGCAGAAGCTGGCGATCAAGCACACCACGAGGACCGGGCGCGCGATGGTGAAGGACGTCCAGTACCGCCTCGACGTGAACACCCTGCACCGCGATCAGCAGGCCGGCGAGCTGGCACTGAACGAGATCGGCCGTGTGCAGCTGCGGACGACGGTGCCGCTGCTCTGCGACTCCTACAGCAAGAACCGCACCACGGGGTCGTTCATCCTCATCGACGAGGCGACCGGGGTCACGGTCGGCGCCGGAATGATCAACTGAGCGAACGGCGACCGAAGGGTTTCCCAGCGCCCCGGACGACCTTGCTCGGCGTCCGGGACTTCTGACCTATCGTCCGTAGTCGTCCTCGAGACGACAGATGTCGTCCTCCCCCGTGTAGGACCCGAGCTGGACCTCGACGATGACGAGCTCGTCGGTGCCCTCGTTGGCGATGCGGTGCTTCGCGCCGATCGGCACGTCCACGCACTCGCCCTGCCCGGCGGTCTTCGTGGTGTCTGCGACCGTGCAGGTCGCGACGCCGCTGACCACCACCCAGTGCTCGGATCGGTGCTCGTGGGTCTGGAGGGAGAGCCGGCATCCCGGCGTCACGTGGATGCGCTTGATCTTGTAGCCGTCGGCGACGTCGATGACGTGCCAGGACCCCCAGGGCCGCTGCTCGGACTCGCCGCTCATGGCGGCCATCATGCAACATCGGGATGACGGCTCCCTGACAGGACCCGATTTCACTCGACGCAGCGGGAGCGACCCGACCCGGTGTCGAACTCCGGTTCCCACCAGTCTCGATGCTCGGCGTACCAGGCGACCGTGGCAGCCAGGCCGGCCGCGAAATCGCGGTGCTCGGGCTCCCACCCCAGCTCGACCCGGAGCCGACCGGAGTCCACGGCGTACCGCAGGTCATGGCCAGGGCGATCGGCGACGTACCGCGGCTCAGGCACGGAACCGCCCAGGATCTTCGCGAGGATCTCGACCACTTCCCGGTTGCTGTGCTCTTCCTCCGCGCCGACCACGTAGGTCTGCCCCGGCCGGCCCCGGGTGAGCACGGCCCACACCGCGGCAGAGTGGTCCTCGACGTGGATCCAGTCGCGCACATGCCGACCGTGGCCGTACAGCTCCGGGCTCCTGCCCCGGAGGAGCAGGGCGATCTGCCGGGGGATGAACTTCTCCACGTGCTGCCAGGGCCCGTAGTTGTTCGAGCAGTTGGTGATCGTGGCCTCCACCCCGAAGCTGCGCACCCATGCCCGCACCAGGTGGTCCGAGGCGGCCTTGGTCGCCGAATACGGAGAGCTGGGACGGTAGGGGCTCGTCTCGGTGAACCGCTCAGTGGAGTGCAGCGCGAGGTCGCCGTAGACCTCGTCGGTGGAGACATGGTGAAGGCGCACGCCATGTCGACGGACCGCCTCGAGCACCGTGAAGGTCCCGACGACGTTGGTCTGGACGAACAGCTCGGGGCGGCGGAGAGACGCATCGTTGTGCGACTCCGCAGCGCAGTGCACGACCGACTCTGTGCGTGCCACCAATCGGTCTACCAGCGCTTCGTCGGCGACGTCCCCCACCACGAGCTCGACGCGGCTGGCTGGGAGGTCGGCCAGCGCCGCGGGCGAGGCGGCATAGGTGAGCTTGTCCAGCACGGTCACATGCACATCGGTGGTCGCGACGACGTGGCGGACGAAGTTCGCGCCGATGAAGCCAGCGCCCCCGGTCACCAGAAGCCGCTCCATGACGCGATCCTAGGGAAGCGCCCGATCGAGCCCGTCAGCGCAGCGGCCGCACGTGCAGGCCGACCTCCGGGTCCACCACGATCTCCTGCGCGGCCGCGATGGCATCGACCCGCAGCTCGGCGTCGACGGGCACGTTGCGCTTGAGCAGCGCCAAGGCGATCGGGCCGAGCTCGTGGTGACGGGCCGAGGAGCCGACGAAGCCGACCTCCTTCTCGTCGAGGAGGACCGCCGTGCCGTGGGTCGGCAGCCGGTTCTCCGAGCCGTCGAGGTGGAGCAGCGTCAGCCGGCGCGGCGGCCGCCCGAGGGTGTGGACACGCGCGACGGTCTCCTGGCCGCGGTAGCAGCCCTTGTCCAGGTGGACGGCGGACACGTCGCCCTCGGCGGGGACCCAGCCGACCTCATTGGGGATCGTGCGGTGGTCGGTGTCGAGGCCGAGTCGCGGCTCCCCGCGGGCGATGCGCAGCGCTTCGAATGCCCAGAGGCCACAGGCAGGGCCGGCCGCTGCGGCGTACTGCTCGAGCTGGTCGCCCGGGACGAGGTCGTAGGTCCCGTGGCGCCACATCAGGGCCAGCTCGTCGGTGAGGTCGGTGACCTCGACGCGCATCATGAAGCGCATCCGGTCCAGGAAGCCGACCAGATCGGCCACGCGTCCGGGCTCGGTGTGGGCGGTGAACGCCTCACCGTCGTCGACCCCGCGGAACGCGTGCTCCACGTGACCTTGGGGCGACAGGATCAGCGCCTGCACCTCGACGCCGGGCTGCAGACCCTCGAAGTACTGGGTGGTGAGGCTGTGCAGCCAGGTCAGCCGGTCCGGGCCACTGACGCGGAGGACGCCGTGGTGGGAGAGGTCGACGAAGCCGTCTCCGCTCTCCAGCGTGCGCTGCTCACCGTTGAACGAGCCGTAGTGCGCCGCCACGGGGGCGTCGATGCCGTCGCCGGCGACCGCGCCGGGCAGGTCCAGGAAAGGGCTGCGGCTCATGTCCGTGGCAACGACCTACAGCGCACCGGCATTCCGCGCCGCCGCACCGCCAGGCCTGGGAGGGTCTCAGGCAGGGACGTCGATCGGGCGGGGCCGCTGCACGCCGCCTCGGCGAGGACGGGCGATCGACTCGCTGCGTGCGATCGCACGGCCGACGACGACCGCGACGAGGGGCGCGAGCACGACCCACGACAACGCGACCACGAGCAACACCGTCATGCCGCCACTCCCTCTCCACTGCACTCCCACGATCGGCGGTCACGCCGCTCGACTGCGCCCCTCCCCAGAGGCAACTCCCAGCGTAGGGCCTCTGCCTCCCTACCGGCAGGCACACCGCTCCCGCGTGCGCTCCGGTATAGCCCTGGTCGCGGACCGCAGCAGGCCGGCCCTCGGCTCGCTCAGCGCCGCCGCCGGCCCCCCGAGACGAAGCGCCAGGCGGCCAACGCGAGCCCGAGGAGACCCGTCAGATCGGCTGCGGTGAGCCCGTGGGTCGGAGCGACGGTGAGCAGCACCGGGCCCTCCATGGCGTTGTTGTCCAACAGCCACAGCGCCGACACCATCGCGAGCACCAACGCTCCCGCTCGACCGGTGCGGTCGCCGGTCCCGGCGACGAGCACGAGCAGGAGCAGCGTCAGTCCCGCGCTCACTTCGTCGTCTTCGGTGAGGCGGCCGCGCAGGACGCACAGCGGCCGAACACGGTGAGGTGGCCGTAGTCGGGCTCGAAGCCGTGCGCGGTCACCACGGCTCCCAGCGCCGCCTCCGCCTCCTCGCGACCGATGCTGATCACCGCCTGGCACCCTCGGCAGACCAGGTGAACGTGCTCGTGCCCCGTCGCCGAGTGGTACGTCGGCGCCCGGTCGGTCAGGTGGGCGTGCCGGATCAGGCCGAGCTCGTCGAGCAGCTCCAACGTGCGGTAGACGGTCGAGAGGTTGATCGACGCCGACTGCGTGCGCACCTCGGCGTACACCTCGTCGGGCGTCGCGTGCTGGAGCCGCTCCACCGCAGCGAGCACCAGCTCTCGCTGGGGGGTCAGTCGGTGACCGGAGGCTCGAAGGCGGTCCTGCCAGTCCCCGCTCATCCCACCCGCTTGAGCTGGGCGTGGGTGTGCGGCTGGAGCTCCTGGCCCATCGCGGCCATGTCGAAGGCGTAGAGGAGGTCGCCGTCGACGTAGCCGTACAGTCGCTTGCCGCCGGCGTACTCCTTGGCCGTCGCGGTGCGGGCGACGGCGTCGGTGACGACCTCGAACCGCGGCTGCTCGGGGTGGAGCTCGCCGTACCAGATCTCGACGATTCCGGTGTTGTGGGCGAGCACTAGTTCGAGCGAGCCATCGGGCTGCGGCCGTAGGAAGCCGGTCTCCTGCGCTGCCTCACGTATCGGGTTGCCCTCGGCGTCGACGATCCAGGAACGGCTCAGGTAGTGGATGAAGGGACGACCGTCCTGCTGGAAGATCACCTCCTGGCCGAAGTGGAACGGCTCGATGCCCTCGTATTCACCGTGACCATTGCCGGCCCAGGTGCCGATGAGCCAGGCCAGCCGGGCGCATAGAGGATGGATGTTGGACGGGATCTCGAATGCCACGTCACTCATCCTCGCTGACGATCTCGGCCTCTGCCGTCGT
>JBQCCW010000255.1:0-26609 GCA_051961835.1 Marmoricola sp.
CATCGAGACCGGCCCCCGGGCCGGGGCCGCGGTGCTCGCCGAGACCATCGCCGCCTGGTGCGGCCGACCCGCCATCGACCTCACCGTCCTCCCCGTCCTCGACACCACCGCTCACCACGCCGGCACCGCCTACACCGCACCCGTCACGCTGAAGCGGCACCTGGCCGAGCGGGACCAGCACTGCCTGTTCCCGTTCTGCGACCGCCCCGCCCGAGGCTGCGACTGCGATCACGTGGTGCCCGACGCGGCGGGTGGGCCCACGTGCTCCTGCAACCTCGTGCCCCTCTGCAGGCACCATCACCGCTTGAAGACCCACGCCGGCTACCACGCCCACCTCGTCGAACCGGGCGTCGTGTGGTGGACCACCCCCTGGGGACACCAGTTCACCGTCACCCGCGACGGCACCATCCCGGTCACCACCAGCGCCCACCGGGCACCACCCAGACCCGTCTGCCTCCAGTAGCACGATGGACCCCACCGCTCGGGCGGTCCATCGTTGGACCCATGGAGGGCGAAGGCAAGACTGGCAGCGATCGTGGCGAGACACTCGAACTCGAGGTCGACGGGCAGCAGTTCGCCGTTCGCGTGGCGGTGGACCCCGTGACCGGCTACACGGACACCGGCTACACCTGGCTGAGTGGTCCGAACGAGGGGTATGGCTTCGGTGTCGGGGGTCCCTCGAACCCGGCTCTGGACGACCACCGACAGAGGATGCGGGAGTTCTTGGCCATGGTGGACCCCGTCACCGGCTGCATCGAGGACGCCTGAAGCACGCCGTCCCGACTCCCGGTGCCTCCTGTCGGCGGTCCCCGACTATCTCCATCCGAGGCACCGACGATCGCTATCCCTGGGTCAGCAGAGCTGGAACCATGGCGGCTGCATCGGGCGCTGGCTACGGTTCCGACGGTGCTCGTCGGCGCGCTCTCACACCTTGATCAGGTGCACCAGCGCGTCGTACGCCGTCCGGCGAGCCTCGCCGCCGTGCTCGTCGGCGGCCGTGACCTCGCGTGCGACGCGGTCGGCGCGGACCACCTCGAAGCTCTCGTGCTCGAGGTCGGCAAGGACGTCCTCGGCCGAGTAGAGGACCCGGGGATCCTGGGGACCACCGGTGCCCTCCGCGAGATTCGTGCTGTCGTGGGCGATCAGGAAGAACGTGCCCCCGGACCGGACGGCCGCGAGCGCGTTGCGCACCGCACGGCCGCGCTCCTCGGCCGGGAGCTGCAGGTAGGCGAGCAGGGCAAGGTCGTAGGCGCCCGGCTCCGACCAGGTCGTGGCGTCGGCATTCAGCCAGTCCACGGGAAGGTCGCCGGCGAGCCGACGTCCCTTGTCGAGCGCGACACCGGAGAAGTCCAGGGCGGTGACCTGCCACCCGCGCGACGCGAGCCAGATCGCGTTGCGCCCCTCCCCGCACGCGAGGTCGACCGCTCGGCCGGGCTCGAGCGCGGTGAGCTCCTCCGCGACGAACCGGTTGGGCTCGGCGGACCAGACGAGGTCCTGCGCGGCGTACCGCTCGTCCCACGCGTGCGCGTCCATGACTCGACGCTACTCGTGCCCCGGGTGGGGCTCGAACCCACACTGCGCGGTGTTTAAGACCGCTTCCTCTGCCGATTGGGATACCGGGGCGCGGCCCCGGCGAGAGGGGCGGCGCTACACAGTCTCCCGGAACAGGCGCCGCAGGACCCGCTCGTGCCGGTCCCCGAACGTCGGGTGCTCGTGGGCGACGCTCCCCCGGTGGTGCTCGTGGACAATCCCGTCGGCGTGCGCGTGGATGTCGCGACCCAACGCCTGGCGATGCAGCGAGTGCGCGCAGTAGGCGACCACGCTCACCACGGCGAGCATCAACACGGCGAGCACGACCTCGGTCGTCGTCGGGGAGAGCATCATCGGCGGCACCTTCCTTGTCGGCACCGACCAACGACCCACGGGCCGCCCGGGTTATCCCTGCGGTTCCGGAGCGTCGAGATACGTCTTGCGCGGGAAGATCGCGTGCGCGCCCACCACGCGGTCGAGGAAGAGCAGACCGGCGCAGTGGTCCATCTCGTGCTGCAGTGCCCGCGCCTCGAAGGCCTCCGCCTCGACGCTCACCTGCTCCCCCGTCCCAGGCACCTGGCCGCTGACGACGAGGCGTGAGGCCCGCTTCACGTCTCCGGTGAGGTCCGGGACGCTCATGCAGCCCTCGCGTGCCTTCTCGTTGCGGGACGACGAGACGAGGGTGGCGTTGCAGAGCACGAACGTGCCGTGATGGCGTCGGGTCTTGGGGTGCGCCGACACATCGACGCAGAACACCTGCAGCCCCCTCCCCACCTGGGGCGCGGCCAGGCCGACGCAGCCGGGTGAGACCCGCATCGTGGCGACCAGATCGGCGGCAAGCTGCACGACGTCGGCCGCCCTCGGGTCCACCGGTGCGGAGGCACTCGAGAGCACGGGCGCCGGCGCAGTGACCACGGGCAGCACCCGTCCCGTGATGCCGAGGGCTGCCTCGGTCCAGCGCCCGACGACGTCGTCGACGGGCGGAGTGGGCGCGTTCACAGCTCGTCGCTCTCCACGGGACTGAGCGAGGCGTGGACACCGAGACCACCCGCAACGTCCGCGATCGCCGACCGCAACGCCGCGACGTCGACGGTCGGGGCGAGGTCGCACTCCGCGCTCAACACGTAGAGGTCGCCGGCCAACCGGGTCGTGAGGTCGGTGACGTTCCCCCCGACCCGGGCCACCTCGCCGATCACCGCGGAGACGATCCCGGCCCGGTCGCCGCCGTGGACGCTGAGCAGGTACGGCGCCCCTCCCGAGGCGCCGGCCTCCTCCGGGACGGACCGGACCGACACGGTGAGCGTGCCGTCGGCTGCGAGCGGGGCCAGCGCGTCTTCGACCTCCTCCGCGGTCGCGGCACCGTCGGTGAGGAGCATCATCGCGAAGTGCCCGCGCAGCAGCGTCATCGTGGAGTCCTCGAGGTTGAGACCGAGGCCGGCGATCGCGGCCGTCGCCTCGGCGATGATGCCCGGGCGGTCGTGGCCGAGGACGGTGACGGCGAGTTGTGTCATGGCCGTCATTGTCCTATGCCGGCGGCGAGCCGTCGGCGTCGGCGTCCGCCCCGAGAGAGGCCGCCCGGCGCAGGACCGCGTCGGTCATCTCCTCGGTGAGCCGTCCGGTGAAGGTGTTCTGCTGGGAGGGATGGAAACACCCGAGCACGGTCACCACGCCGTGCGGACCGTCGAGGCGCACCTCGACGCCGTGGCCGAAGCGCGGTCGGGGGCGTGGTACGGCGTACCCGGTGGCGGAGAGCGCTCGCATCGCGGCGTCCCAGCCGAAGCCGCCGAGGCAGACCACCGCGCGCACCGACGGCGCCACCAGGGAGAGCTCGCGGTGCAGCCAGGGCGCGCAGGTGTCCCGCTCCACCGGCGTCGGCTTGTTGGCGGGCGGCGCGCACCGGACCGCCGCGATCATCCGGGCGCCGAGGAGCTGCTGGCCGTCCCCGGCGTGCCGCGACGTCTCCTGGGCGGCCAGGCCGACGCGGTGCAGTGAGGCGAAGAGCCAGTCGCCGGAGCGGTCGCCGGTGAAGATCCGACCGGTGCGGTTGCCGCCGTTCGCCGCGGGCGCGAGCCCGATGATGAGCACCCGCGGCTCGGCGGCTCCCCAGCCGGGGATCGGCCTGCCCCAGTACGGCTCGGCGGCGAAGGATGCCCGCTTGACCTCCGCCACCTCCTCACGCCAGGCGACCAGGCGGGGGCACGCCCGGCACACCGACACCCGGGCCCCCACCTCGTCGAGCTCAGCATCGGCGGCGAGATCGCGCACGTCGTCGGCGTCGCGCGCGACCGGCGTGCCCGGCTCCGCCGTGTCGTCGGGCCAACCGGAGCCGGCCGGGACCGGGCTGGGGAAGAGCTGCCCGGTGACCGGATGCGGCAGCTCGACGCTCATCGGTCCACCGAGAGCACCTGGAGTGCCCCGAGCACCGCGCGGATCCGGGGCACCTCGTGAGTGCGGAACACGCCGGTGCCACCGAGGCGGGCAAGCACGGTGAAGAAGCCCTCGGCGCTGCGGAACTCCTCCTCGAACAGGTCGAAGGCGTGCGGCATCGCGTGGCAGATCGGCAGTCCCAGGCCGCGCAGGCGGAAGGTCTGGACGAGCATGCGGGTCTGGTAGTCGACCCGGACAACCGGATCGACGGTGTTGCCGTAGTAGAACCCGAGTCCGGGGTCGAGGACGATCTCCTCCACACCGGCCGCGCGCGCCGCCTCCACGCGCGCGGCGAAGTGCTCGATCATCTCCGGCACCGCGTCGCCGTCGGTGTCGGCGTCGCTCACCTCGCGCACGTTCGCCTTACGTGAGAGGCACAGCACCAGCGTCGCGCCGTGCGCGGCGACCAGGTCGAAGACCGCGCCGTCGTCGGCCGACCCGGTCAGGTTCACCACGCCGGCTCCGGCCCGGAGCACGGCGTCGACGACCTCCGGCAGGTAGCTCTCCACCGACACCACGATCCCGTCGGCGCTGAGCTCCTCCACGACCGGGACGAGCCGGTCGGCCTGCTCCCGGCCGGCGACACGCGCCGCGCGGACGGTGCTGGCCTCCGCGCCGATGTCGACGAGGTGCGCGCCCTGGGCCACCTGCGTGCGGGCCTTGCGGAGAGCCGACGCGGTGGAGGTCGCGATGCTCTCGCGGTACGTCGAGTCCCGGGACAGGTTCACGGTGCCCATCACGACCGGTTCCAGGTCGGTGTCGACGACCCGTTCACCGAGACGGATCGGCCGCACCGGCTGGTGGAGATCGACGGGATACCGCTCGGCGAGGGCTGCCAACGCCGCCAGCGAGATCACGACGCGCCCCCGACGTAGCGGAGCATGAGGTAGTCGTCCTGGTGGAGCGCGTGCACGGGGCGGAGTCGACACAGGGAGTCGATGACCGGCGTGCGCGGGCTCTCCTGGGTGCCGGCGAACAGCGGCGCGAGCGTGAGGTCGGCCTCGTCCACCAGTCCGACGTCCGCCAGCTCACCGAGCAGCCCCGCGCCGCCTTCGCAGAGGATGCGACGCAAGCCGCGCTCCTCCAGGGCCGCCACGACGCCGTGGACGTCGGGCTTCGACGCCTCCAACACCAGCAGCTCGACGTGCTGCTCCGCCTCCGCCCGTCGCTCAGCCGGGGCGTCGCGTCCGGTGAGCACGAGGGGCCGCACCGCCGACTCCTCCCACACCGGCTCGTCCCACGGCAGGTCGAGGGAGGAGGAGAGCACGGCGAGCCTCGGGCCCGGTGCGAGGCCGAGGTCCTCGCGGCGGCTCCGGATCTCCTCGGAGGAGCCCATCGGCGAGTAGCGCTCGGCACGCATCGTGCCGGCGCCGACGAGGACGACGTCCGCGGTGCTGCGCAGCGCGCGGAACACGCGCTGGTCGGCACCCGAGCTCAGCGACTTGCTGAGACCGTCCGGACCGACGGTCGCGCCGTCGAGGGTCATCACCATGTTGGCGCGGAGCCAGCGGCCCTCGGGCCACGGGTACAGGTCGACCAGCCGGTCGTCGTCGAGCTCGTCGAGGGCGCGGTTCAGCACGCTGCCGAGGGTAGTGCCGCCCCCCAGCGGCCCTGCTCAGAACGGGCGATCGGCAGGGTCGCCCGAGCCGACCCGCATCATCCGGATCTCGCGGCCGTTCTCGGCGTCCTTGGCGCGCCGCTTCTCCGCCTTGCGGATGCCGCGGTCGGACTTCAGCGGCACCTGCAGGTGCTCCTCGGCCGGCTTGCCCAGGTGCAGCTCGCGGGCTCGCTCGATCTCGGAGTCCAGCTCCGCACCGAACATCAGCGCCAGGTTCGTCAACCACAGCCAGAGCAACGCGACGATGACGCCGGCGACCGAGCCGTAGGTGCGGTCGTAGTGGGAGAAGTTCGCGACGTAGAAGGCGAAGCCGACCGACACGATCACCCACAGGAGGATCGCCACGAAGGCACCGATGGACAAGATGCGGAAGCGCGGCCACTTCACGTTGGGCGTGAAGTAGTAGAGCGTCGCCACGATGACCACCACGAGGAGGCCGAGCACCGGCCACTTGGCGATGTCGAACACGGTGACGGCCTGGTCGCCCAGCCCGATGACGTTGCCGACCGAGCGAGCGACCGGTCCCGAGACGACGAGGATCAGCAGCACCGCGGCCGACAGCACGATCGAGACGATCGTGACCACGATGTTCATCGGCCGCAGCCGCCAGAACGGCCGGCCCTCCTCGACCTCGAAGATCCGGTTCAGCGCCCGACCGAAGGCGCCGACGTAGCCCGAGGCCGACCAGAGCGCACCGAGGAGCCCGACCACGAACGTCCAGCCCGCGGCCTGGGAGGTGGTGAGTCGCTCGAGCGGACCCTGGATGTTCTGCAGCGTCGAGGCCGACACCAGCGGACGGAGCACGTCGAGGACCGTCGAGAGCGCCTTGCCGCTCTCGTTGAAGACCCCGAGCAGCGACAGCAGCGCGAGGGCCGCGGGGAAGATCGCCAGGACGGCGTAGTAGGTGAGCGCCGCGGCGAGGTCGGTGCACCGGTCGTCGAGAAACTCACGCCCCGTCTTGCGCAGCACGTAGAAGGCCGACCGCTTCCGGTAGGTCTCCTCCGTGACGAACTCGGTCTCGCCGGCGACGTCGCGCTCCGCCGACTCCTCGGGCGCTCCCTCGTCGTGGACCGTGGGGTCCGCGCCGGAGTCGTTGGTGTGCTGCTTGTCCCGAGCCATCGGGGGCCTCCTCGGTCGTCGGGTCGTGCGGGGGCTACGTCGGTCAGGTGCGGTGTCCGCGCGCCGCGGACCAGGCGATCCCGTCGAGGATGTCGTGCTCGGAGACCAGCACCGAGTCGACACGCGCGCGGGCGAGGAGCTCGGTGAGGATGAGCCCGCCCGACGCGATCACGTCGGCACGGCCGGGGTGCATGTACCCCAAACCGGTGCGCTCCTCGGTGGTCATCGCCAGATAGTCCTCGACCGTGCGCTCCACGTCGGCGACACCGATCCGGGCGTGGTGTATGCGCTCGCGGTCGTACGCCGAAAGCCCGAGGGCACCCGCCGCGACAGTGGTGACGGTGCCGGCGACGCCGACCACGGTCCGGGCCGCGCCGATGTCGACGTGGGCGGCGTCGAGTGCGGCGGCGACGTCGGCACGGACCGCGGCCACCTCCTCGCCCGTGGGCGGATCGTGGCGGACGTGCCGCTCGGTGAGCCGCACCGAGCCGATGTCGAGCGACTGCGCGGCAGCGACGTCGTGTGCTCCGAGGATCAGCTCGGTGGACCCGCCGCCGATGTCGACGACGAGGAAGGGGCCCTCGGCGTCACTGTGTCCGGCCAACGAGCGGACCGCGCCGGCGAACGACAGCCGGGCCTCCTCCTCCCCGGTGAGGACCTGGAGGCGGACGCCGAGGTGCTCCCGGACCGCGGCTTCGAACTGCGCCGCGTTCTCGGCGTCGCGGGCTGCGGAGGTGGCGCAGAAGCGCACCGCCTCGACCTGCAGCGTGTCCGCGGCGCCAGCGAAGTCGTCGAGGGCGGCGAGCACGCGCCGCAGCGCGGCCTCGCCGATCCGGCCGGTCCGGTCGACGCCCTCGCCGAGGCGGACGATGCGCATGTCGCGCAGCAGCTCGACGGCCGCCCCGGTGGCGGGGTCGACCTCGGCGACGAGGACGCGCAAGGAGTTCGTGCCGCAGTCGTAGGCGGCCACGCGGGTCACGGGCGGTCCTCGGCGGGCGGCACGCACGGGCCGGGGTGCCACCACGGCCCGAGGGCCTCGAGCACCTCGTCACCGAGGGGATTGACCCCCGGGCCCTCGGCGAGCGCCTGGGCGGCGAGGACGTGGAGGCACTTCACCCGGTGCGGCATCCCGCCCGCGGAGACCCCGGCGATCTCGGGCACCTCGCCGATCGCCGACCTCGCCCGAAGGTAGCGCTCGTGCGCCGCCGCGTACGCGTCGGCGAGCTCCGCGTCCTCACCGAGGCGGTCGGTCATCTCGCGCATCAGGCCGGAGGCCTCCAACGTGCCGATGGCCGAGGCGGCGCGCGGGCACGTCAGGTAGAACGTCGTCGGGAAGGGCGTGCCGTCGTCGAGCCGCGGCTCGGTCGTCACCACGTCGGGGTTCCCGCAGGGGCACCGGTGCCCGACGCTGTGGACGCCCCGCGGCGGGCGGCCGAGCTGCTCGCGCACGACGGCTCGGTCCTGCTCGCTGATCGCCACGCCGGTCAGCCCCCGCCGGACCGCTGTCCGGAGCGGGGCGGCACGATCTTGGTCAGCGGATGCGGCTGGTCGCCCGGCCGCGGCGGATGGTCCGCGGTCTCGACGGTCGACCAGACCCGGCTCCACCACTCCTCGGGAGTACGCCGGTCGGCCGGCGGTGCGCTCAGCTCATCGGTCCCGGCCAGGGGCTTCCCGTCGGCGCCGATCACCTGGTAGGCGGTCTCGCCCGGCATCACCCAGCCGAAGCGCGTGCGGGCCTGCTGCTCGACGTACGCGGGGTCGCGCCACCGGCGCTTCTCCTGCTGCAGTTGGGCGATCTGCGTGCGCGAGCTCGCGATCTGCGCCTGCAGACCCTCGAGGTCGTGCCGTTGCTGCAGGTAGGCGCGCATCGAGGATGCGTAGGAGACGACGAGCAGGGCGACGACGACCAGCAGCACCGCCATCCGGTGGGTGAACCGGGGCCGGCGACGCGCCTCCTCGGCCTCCCGGCGCGGCCGCGCCGAGGCAGACCGCGCGGCGGGGCGACGGGACGGGTCGACCCGGCCCGGCCGGCTCGGGCGAGCCGGCCGGCCGCGCGGGGGCGTGCGACCCGAGGGGCTCACCTCAGGCGCCGGCGGTCGCCTGGAAGCGAGGGAAGGCCGAGCGTCCGGCGTACCGGGCGGCGTCGCCGAGCTCCTCCTCGATGCGCAGCAGCTGGTTGTACTTCGCCACGCGCTCGGACCGGGCCGGAGCGCCGGTCTTGATCTGGCCGCAGTTCGTCGCCACCGCGAGGTCGGCGATCGTGGTGTCCTCGGTCTCGCCGGAGCGGTGGCTCATCATGCAGCGGTACCCGTGGCGGTGCGCCAGCTCGACGCTGTCGAGGGTCTCGGTGAGCGTGCCGATCTGGTTGACCTTGACGAGCAGGGCGTTCGCCTGACCCCCGGTGATGCCCCGCTGGAGCCGCTCGACGTTGGTGACGAAGAGGTCGTCCCCGACCAACTGGGTACGCCGCCCCAGCTCGTCGGTGATGGTGCGCCAGCCGTCCCAGTCCTCCTCGTCGAGCGGGTCCTCGATGCTGACGATCGGGTAGGCCGACACCAGGTCGGCGTAGTACGCGCTCATCTCGACGGCCGAGCGGGACGCGCCCTCGAACCGGTACGACCCGTCTGCGAAGAACTCGCTGGCCGCGACGTCGAGGGCCAGCGCGATGTCGTGACCGACGGCGAGGCCCGCGCCCTCGACGGCCTCGGAGATCAGGTCGAGGGCGGCGCGGTTGCTCGGCAGGTCGGGCGCGAAGCCGCCCTCGTCCCCCAGACCGGTGGAAAGGCCCTTGGCCTTCAGCACGCTCTTGAGCGAGTGGTAGACCTCCGCACCCTGCCGCAGCGCCTCGGCGAACGTCGGCGCGCCGATCGGCGCGATCATGAACTCCTGGATGTCCACGTTGGAGTCGGCGTGCGAGCCGCCGTTGAGGATGTTCATCATCGGCACCGGGAGCAGGTGCGCGTTGGGTCCGCCGACGTAGCGGAAGAGCGGGAGGTCCGCGGCAGCAGCGGCCGCGTCGGCGACGGCCAGCGAGACGCCGAGGATCGCGTTGGCGCCCAGCTCGGACTTGTTGGGGGTGCCGTCCAGGTCGAGCATGATCTGGTCGATCGTCCGCTGGTCGGCAGCGTCCTCGTCCTCGATCGCCGGGCCGATCCGGTCGACCACCGCGGCGACGGCCTTCTCGACGCCCTTGCCGAGGTAGCGCTCGCCACCGTCACGCAGCTCGACGGCCTCGAACGCGCCGGTCGAGGCACCGGAGGGCACCGCGGCCCGACCGAAGGAGCCGTCCTCGAGGAGGACCTCCACCTCGACGGTCGGGTTGCCGCGGGAGTCGAGGATCTCGCGGGCGTGGACGGCATCGATGGCGGGCACTGCATGCTCCTGGGCTCTAGACGTCTGGGCGTCAGTCAGCCTAACCGGGCCGGCCGCGGGTTCCCGGCAGGACGCGGCAGGCGAGACCGCCTCAGCTGCGGCCGCCGAGCAACGATGCCTCGCCGAGCACCGTCGGTCCCCGCGGGTCGTCGGCCGGCAGGTACGGAGCGAGGGTGAGGCGCACCGGCAGGCCGGCGCTCCGGCAGATCAGCACGGCCGTCCGGCCGGTGGCACCGGGGCGGGCGCGCGGGTCCCCGCAGTGCAGCGCGCGGCGGGCCAGCGGCACGGCACCCCGGACCGTGCCGAGCATGGTGAACTCCACGCCGGCCCGTAGTCCGCCGTCGCAGTAGTTCCGCACCCGGGGTCGGGAGGCGGCACGGGGAACGCGCTGGGCGATCGTGCGCCGCAGCTGCGGCAGCGTGGCGAGGGCCGCCTCGGTGCAGGAGTAGGAGCCCGAGGAGACGGTGGTGGGCGCGGTGGCGGTGGGGCCGCCGCAGCCGGCCAGCACGCAGGCGAGGACGCACACCAGCAGGACGGGTCGCCCGACACGCGCCATCGCAGCCTCCTTCGCACCCTGGAGAGGGCAGCGCCGGCTCAGCCGAGCGGTGTGGGGGCGCCGCCGTCGAGAGGGTAGCGATACCGGCCGGCCGGCGTGCGCGCCAGCACGGCACCCTCGCGTACGCCGAGCACCCGCGGCGGCCGGACGGCGTACCGGCGCCGGAGGTCGTCACCGAGTCGTCCCATGCCCGCGCTCGACCGGAGCACCGGGCGACCGGTCGTCGCGGCGTAGGCGACCACGGCGGCGACCGGGACGTCTCCGGGACGGGACGGCCCGTGGGTGCGGTCGACGAAGGCGAGGTAGCGCCCGTCGGCGGACACCGCGAGGTGTGCCACGTCGGTGAACCCCGTGGAGCGGGCTGCGCTGCCGTCGAGGTGCCACAGCTCGCCGGCATTGAGGAAGTACGTGCCGCCGCGGGTGGCCACCGCCTCGTCGGCGCGCAGCGGAGCCACCGAGACGGTCGTGCCGCCGACGTGGATGACGTCGTCGCGCACGTACGCCGGCCTTCCGGCCACGAACGTCGACGCGCTGTGGGGCAGCGACGGCAACGGCGCGGCGGCGCGCGAGAGCACCGTGGTGACGGCGGTCGGTCGGGGCACCATCTCGTCGTCGGGGCTGGCCGCGCAGCCGGCGGTCGCCACGACCGCCGTCAGAGCAGCCACCAGGAGCAGCCGACGCCACCGACGCGAGCAGCCCATGGCCTCCCCCTCGCCACGTCCCGGCTCAGTATGTCCGGTTGGTCAGATCTCGGAGAGTCTCGCGCAACGCCTGCTCGGGATCCACCTGGGCCACGCGCGCCTCCTCGACCAGGGCCAGCAGCCGGCTGCCGATGCTGCGTGCCGGGTCGCCGCCCTCGGCCGGCTCCCCGGCGCCGGGCAGGACCGTGTCGCCTGCCTGCGCGAGGCGCTCGAGGACCTTCGTGGCCCGCAGCAGGGCAGGCAGCTCCTGCGGGATCCCGACATCCAGCGCCGGCGGCCCTGCCGCACCGCGCTCGGCGGCCTTGATCCGCTGCCAGGCAGCGTCGATCCGCACGGGGTCGGTCTCGACCGCGTCGCCGAAGACGTGCGGATTGCGCCGGATCATCTTGTCGCGCAGCCCCGCAGCGACGTCCGCGAAGTCGAAGGAGCCCTCCTCCGCGGCGATCGCCGCGTGGAGGTGGACCTGCAGGAGCACGTCGCCGAGCTCGTCGCGTAGCCGGTCGGGGTCGCCGGAGTCGATGGCCTCGAGCGCCTCGTAGGTCTCCTCGAGGAGGTACCGGGCCAGGCTCCGGTGGGTCTGTGCGGCCTTCCACGCGCACTCGCGCCGGAGCCGGGCGAACAACTCGACCAGCTGCTCGGGCGCCGGCGCCGAGGAAGGATCAGCCACAGCGCAGGTTCGCCGGCAGGTTCGCGAGCCAGGTCGCATCCGGCTGGCCGCCGCCGGCGGCGGCGACGGCCGTCTTGGCTGCTGTGGACACCGGCACGGACACCGATTGCGACCCCGGACCCTGGGCCGCCAGCCCCGCGGAGTCGTACCGCGGGTTGAGCCGGACGCCCACCTTGTCCGCCCAGTTCTTCTCCAGGCTCTGCACGGCCTGCTGCAGCACCTGGCCCCCGGCGGCCTGGCTCGCCCCGGTCCCGACGAGCCGGGTGGCGAGCTGGGTGACCGCGGCCCGGCCCCGGAACACCTGGGCGATGAGCTCCCGGGTGCGGTCGCGGTCCTGGGCGGGGAGGGCGGTCAACAGCTGGTCGAACTGACTGAGCTGCGCCTCGACGGCCGCGGGGTCGACCTGCACGCCCTTGGCCCGGGCCAGCTGGTTGTCGACGGCCGCCTCGACGAGCGTGGCGACCGAGGCGTTGTTCACCGTGGCGACGGCGTTGTCACTGGTCGGGGCTCCGGGCGTCGGCGTGCACAGCGCCTGGGTGAGCAACTGCACGTCGCTGACGGGGATCGCCTGCGATCCGACCTGCGCAGCGAGCGAGGGCGACTGGTCGCACCCGGAGAGGGCGAGCACGGCGACGGCGGCGAGGGCGAGCACGCGAGGCTTCACGCCCGGCATGGTACGCACCCCTCCACCGGCCCTGCCGCGGCACGGTGGCACCGGTCACGTCGTGGCGGGATCGACCACCTGGTGCAGGACGTCGCCGGCGAAGGCGACCAGGTCGGCGTCCTTGCGGACGGGGCGCGGCACCAGCAGCGTGCTCGTCTGCGGCTTGAGCAGCGCCTTCGGATAGAGGCGCTTGAGCCGGACCGCTCGGGAGTCGGGCAGCGTCACCGGCGCGAGCCGCAGGAAGGAGCCGGCCCACGTCAGCTCGCCCACGCCGAGGGACCGCATCCGGGTCCGCAGCCGCGCCACCTCGAGCAGCCGCTCCACGGCCGGGGGCGGCGGGCCGTAGCGGTCGGCGAGCTCCTCGCGGATCCCGTCCACGTCCTCGTCGGTGCGCACCTCGGCGAGCCGCTTGTACATCTCCAGCCGGAGCCGGTCGCTCGGCACGTAGCCGTGCGGCAGGTGGGCGTCGACGTGGATCTCGATGCGCACCTCCTGGAGCTCATCGGGGTCGCTGCCTTGATGGCGGAACTCGTTGACCGCCTCGCCGACGAGGCGGACGTAGAGGTCGAAGCCGACGTCGGCGATGTGGCCGGACTGCTCCCCTCCGAGGAGGTTGCCCGCGCCCCGGATCTCGAGGTCCTTCATCGCGATCGCCATGCCGCCGCCGAGGTCGGAGTGCTGCGCCAGGGTCGCCAACCGCTCGTGCGCCGTCTCGCTCAGCGGCTTCTCCGCGGGGTAGAGGAAGTACGCGTAGGCCCGCTCCCGGGAGCGCCCGACGCGGCCCCGCAGCTGGTGCAGCTGGGAGAGCCCGAGGGTGTCCGCCCTCTCGATGATCATCGTGTTCGCGTTGGAGACGTCCAGGCCCGACTCGACGATCGTGGTGCACACGAGCACGTCGAACTCCTTCTCCCAGAAGTCGACCATCACCCTCTCGAGCTGGTGCTCGCCCATCTGCCCGTGGGCGGTGGCGACGCGCGCCTCGGGCACGAGCTCCTTGAGCCGGGCGGCCGCCTTCTCGATCGAGCTGACCCGGTTGTGGATGTAGAACACCTGACCGTCGCGGAGCAGCTCCCGCCGGATGGCCGCGGTGACCTGCTTGTCGTCGTACGCCCCGACATAGGTGAGCACCGGGTGGCGCTCCTCGGGGGGCGTGGTGATGGTGGACATCTCCCGGATGCCGGTGATCGCCATCTCCAGGGTGCGCGGGATCGGCGTCGCGCTCATCGCCAGGACGTCGACACTGGTGCGCAGCCGCTTCATCTGCTCCTTGTGCTCGACGCCGAAGCGTTGCTCCTCGTCGACGATGATCAGTCCCAGGTCCTTGAAGCGGATGTCGGGGTTCAACAGGCGGTGGGTGCCGATGACGATGTCCACGCTGCCCTCCGCGACGCCGGCCAGGACCTCGGCGGCCTCCTTGTCGGTCTGGAAGCGGCTCAACGGCTTGAGCACCACGGGGAACCCGCTCATCCGCTCCGCGAAGGTCGCGAAGTGCTGGGTGACCAGCAGCGTGGTGGGCACCAGCACCGCTACCTGTTTGCCGTCCTGCACGGCCTTGAACGCCGCCCGGACGGCGATCTCGGTCTTGCCGTAGCCGACGTCGCCGCAGACCAGCCGGTCCATCGGCACCGTGCTGCGCATGTCGGACTTGACCTCCTCGACGGTGGTCAGCTGGTCGGGCGTCTCGTGGAACGGGAACGCGTCCTCGAGCTCGCGCTGCCACGGCGTGTCCGGCCCGTAGGCGTGTCCCTTGGTGGCCTGGCGCGCGGCGTACAGCTTGATCAGCTCGGCGGCGATCTGGCGCACGGCCTTGCGCGCCCGCCCCTTGCGCTTGGCCCAGTCGGCCCCGCCGAGGCGGTCGAGGCTGGGCTGCTCGCCACCGACGTACCGGGTCACCTGGTCGAGTGCGTCCGCGGGCACGTAGAGGACGTCGTTGGGCATCCCCCGCTTGCCGGGCCCGTACTCGAGCACGAGGAACTCGCGGACCGCCCCCTGGATCTCGCGCTGGCGCATCTCCACGAAGCGCCCGACGCCGTGCTGCTCGTGCACGACGTAGTCGCCCGGCTTCAGCTCCAGGGGGTCGATCTGCTTCTTGCGCCGGGCCGGCATCTTGCGCATGTCGCGCGTGGAGGCCGCCTGTCCGGAGATGTCCTCGCCGGTCAGGAGCAGCAGGGAGGGGACCTCCACGCCCGCGTCGAGGCAGCCCTGGGCGACGAGGACGACGCCCTCGGCCGGCGGCGCCGTGCGGACCTCCTCGACGTAGCGCGCCGCGACGTCGTGTTCGCCGAGGACTTCGACGAGGCGGTGCGCGGGACCATGCCCCTGGTGCACGACCACCACCGGCCTGGTGGCGAGCCGGTCGCGGATGTCGGCGACCGCCTTCTCGATGTCGCCGCGGTAGGGGTCGATCGGCTGCGCCTCGACCACGTCGTCACTGCCGTCGTCGTCGACGCCCGCGTCGGAGCCGAACGGTCCGATGCTCCACCACGCCATGTCGGCGCCCAGCGCGTGGTCGCGCACGTCCTCGAGGGTGCGTAGTGACGCGGCCCCGACGTCGATCGGCGAGCTGCCGCCCCCGGCGGCGGCCGCCCAGCTGGCCGCCAGGAACTCCTCGCTGGTGGCGACCAGGTCGTGCGCCCGGGTGCGCACCCGCTCGGGGTCGAGCAGCAGCACGTGGGTGTCCGTCGGCAGCAGGTCGACGAGGAGCTCCATCTCGTCGACGAGCACCGGCGCCAGCGACTCCATGCCCTCGGTGGCGATGCCCTCGGCGAGCTTGTCGGTGAGCTCGCGCAGCTCGGGGTGCTGCTCGCCGAGGGTCCGGGCGCGGGCGCGGACGTCGTCGGTGAGGAGCAGCTCGCGGCAGGGCGGCGCCCAGAGCCGCTGCACCACCTCCATCGTGCGCTGGTCGGCCACCGCGAAGGTGCGGATCTCGTCGACCTCGTCACCGAAGAACTCCACCCGCAGGGGGTGCTCCTCGGTCGGCGGGAAGATGTCCACGATCCCTCCGCGGACGGCGAACTCGCCTCGCTTCTCGACCAGGTCGACCCGGGAGTACGCCGCCGCGGCCAGCCGCTCGACGACGTCCTCGAGCGGCACCTCCTCACCCGGGTGCAACTCGACGGGGACGAGATCGCCGAGACCCTTCACCTGGGGCTGCAACACACTGCGCACGGGGGCGACGACGACCCGGAGGCGGCCGGTGCCCGGGTCGGTGCCGGGGTGGGCGAGCCGGCGGAGCACCGCGAGCCGGTTGCCGACGGTGTCGCTGCGGGGGCTGAGTCGCTCATGGGGCAGCGTCTCCCAGGCCGGGTAGAGCGCCACCTCGTCGGCGGGCAGGAGGTCGCCGAGCTCCACCACGAGGTCCTCGGCCTCCCGGACGGTGGCGGCCACGGCCAGCACCGTGCGTCCGGCGTCGACCAGACCCTTCACGAGGTGCGGGCGCAGGCCAGCCGGCCCGGTCAGGTCGACGCGGGGCCGTAGGTTCGCGCGCGCGTCGGCGAGGGCGGCGGCGAGGGTCGGCTCGGACAGCACGGCATCGGCGAGGCCGGCGAGGCGCACGAGGTCTCCTGGGAGGGCAGGCGGGGACAGCACGAGAGCCCCCGATCCGTGGACGGTGGGGGTCGCGTCCAGTCTAGGCGCGGCGCGAAGACGAGCCGGGGCTGCGGCTGCGGTCAGTCGGGTGATCGGTCGGACACGTCCCCCGTCACCGTGACGCCGGTCAGGACGAGGGGGTGGTCGGAGGTCTGCGCCACCGCGGCGCTGCGGTCCTGGGCGTAGCCGGCGAAGGCCACGGCCGGCGAGCCCATGATCCAGTCGATCCACCGCACCGGGACGCTGCAGCCGGCCGCCGTGGAGGACCCGCCGCTCGCCGCGTGCATGCCGGTGCCCCGGGCGAACGGGCAGAAGAACGCCTCCCGGTCGTTCATGTCGCCGGCCACGATCACCGGCTGACCGGTGCTGCGCAGCAACGCGCCGATCTCCGCGATCTCCCGCCCCAAGGAGTCTCCGCGCCAGCGCGCCTGGTTGCCGAACCGCTTGGTGTCGGCCGGGTTGTGAAAGCTGGTCACCCAGAACCGCGCGCCGCTCTGGCGGTCCCGCAGGAGCACCACCGGGTAGCGCCTGGGATGACCTTGGAAGTACGGATGCTCCACCGAGCGCGTCTCGAGCGCCTCGAACCGGTCTCGACGCCAGACGACGGAGTTCTCCCCGTCCTCGGGACTGCCGGCGAGCCCGGGCCAGGCGTCGTACACGTCCCCGACCGCTCCGGCGAAGGCTTGAGCCTGGGGGCGCTGGAACTCCTGGACCGCGGCGACGTCGACGCCGTGCTGCAGGAACAGCCTGCCCACAGACGCGCCGCGGACGCTGCCCGGAGCGCGGTCCGCCTTGTCGCCCCCCGGCGCCGTGTGCGAGGCGCCCAGCGTGTTGAACTCGGCGAAGGTGAAGGACGAGAGGGGTGGCCGGGAGAGGTCGTGACTGTGCTGCTCCGCCGCCGCCCGTAACCGGCTCAGGGCCGCGGCGTGGCGCTTGAGATGGCCGAGTGGGCCGGTCGGCGTTGCGCTCGGGCGCGTCGCAGGGCTGGGCGCGGTCGGGCTGGGTGAGGGCGGGCCGACGGTGGCCTCCTGGCCCGGGATGCCGAGGCCGCGCGCATCGACGACGCGGTCACCGTGGTGGGGCGGCCCGTCGGTGCGCTGCCAGGCAGCCCAGAACGCCGCGGCGAGGGCCACGGTGATGGCGGCGACGAGGGCGGGCTCCCACCAGCGTCGCGGAGGGCGCAGCACCGTCGGATCGTATCGGCCGGTGGTCGGGGCAACGTCCGGAAACGTTTTTGACTGACCGTTCGATAACTTTTATAGTGTCGCCATGGCCCGACCACGCAGCTTCGACGAGGCCACCGTCCTGCAGCTCGCCGCAGCGGCATTCCTTCGCTCCGGGTACGAGGGGACCTCGGTCGAGGATCTCACCGCAGCGACGGGGCTGCACCGCGGCAGCCTTTACCAGGCGTTCGGGAGCAAGCGCGGTCTCTTCGTGCGCTGCCTGGCCGCCGCGACCGAGGCCGAAGCCGCGACGTCGGACGCGACCACCGACCTGGTGCTCGTCGCCCTGTTGGAGCTCGCGCCGCGCGATCGCGAAGTGAGGTCGTTGCTCACCACACACCTGCATCGGCACGCGACCACCGCCGAGGACCTCGGCCGGCGGCTTCTCGGCCGCGGCGGGATCACCACGAACACCGCCACGAGGGAGGAATGACATGCAGAACACCGTCACCGTCGAGGACGGCCGGCTCGTCGTCGAGCCGGTCGGACTGAACAAGCTCTGGGGGCTGCGTCGCCGCATCGACGTGCCGCTGAGCCAGGTGCGCGGCGCGACGTACGACCCGGGCGCAGCCCACGCCGGCAAGGGCTTCCGCGCCCCGGGTCTCGCGCTGCCGGGCGTGAAGTGGGTCGGCACGTTCTACAAGGGCGGCGCGAAGTGCTACTGGAACGTGCGCGCGGGCGGCCAGTCGATCGTCGTGGAGCTCGGCGAGGGGGCGCCGTTCGCGCGCCTCTATCTCACGGTCGGCGACGGGCGGGCCGTCGTGGACCGGATCAACGAGGCGATCGGCGGCTGAGCCGGCCCGACGGCCGGGCTACTGGACGACCACCTCGATGCGCTGGAACTCCTTGAGCTCGGTGTAGCCGGTGGTCGCCATGGCGCGACGCAGGGCACCCACGAGGTTCATGGTGCCGTCGGCCACGCGGGAGGGACCGAAGAGGATCTCCTCGAGCGTGCCGACGGTGCCGAACTCCACCCGCTCGCCGCGGGGCAGCACGCCGTGGTGCGCCTCGGCACCCCAGTGGAAGCCCTTGCCGGGCGCCTCGGCCGCCCGGGCGAGGGGCGAGCCGACCATCACGGCGTCGGCGCCACAGGCGATGGCCTTGGCGATGTCGCCGCTCTTGCCGATGGAGCCGTCGGCGATGACGTGCACGTACCGCCCGCCCGACTCGTCGAGGTAGTCCCGGCGCGCGGCGGCCACGTCGGCCACGGCGCTCGCCATCGGCACCGCGACGCCGAGGACCTGCCGGGTGGTGTGGGCGGCTCCCCCGCCGAAGCCGACCAGCACGCCGGCAGCACCGGTCCGCATCAGGTGCAGCGCGGCCTGGTACGTCGCGCAGCCGCCGACGATCACCGGCACGTCGAGCTCGTAGATGAACTCCTTGAGGTTCAGCGGCTCGGCCTGGCTGCTCACGTGCTCGGCGCTCACCGTGGTGCCCCGGATCACGAACATGTCGACGCCGGCGTCCACGACGGTCTTGGCGAACTCCTTGGTGTGCCCCGGGCTCAGCGCCGCCGCCACGGTGACGCCGGCGTCCCGGACCTGCCGCACCCGCTCGGTGATGAGGTCCGCCCGGATCGGCGCGCGGTAGATCTCCTGCATCCGCGCGACCGCGTCGGGGCGGGTCAGGTCGGCGACCTCCTCGAGCAGCGGAGCGGGGTCGTCGTACCGGGTCCAGAGGCCCTCGAGGTTCAGCACGCCGAGGCCGCCGTACCGGCCCAGGGCGATGGCGGTGTCCGGGCTCATCACCGAGTCCATCGGCGCGGCGAGGATCGGGATGTCGAAACGGTAGGCGTCGATCTGCCAGGCGGTGCTGACCTCCTCCGGGTCGCGCGTCCGACGGCTCGGCACGATCGCGATGTCGTCGAAGGAGTACGCCCGCCGGCCGCGCTTGGCGCGGCCGATCTCGATCTCGCTCATGCACGGAAGGCTATCGGCCGGGTGTCGGCGCCGGTTCGTACCGTGGTCCCCATGCCGAGCACCGCCGCGACCGCCGCCCCGCTGGACGAGACCGTGGTGACGCGGGTGATCGAGGCGCTCGCCGGACCGGGCGCCACCCTGCGAGAGGACCAGCGTCGGGCGGTGGCCGCACTCGTCCAGCCCGGAGCGCGCGTGCTCGTGGTGCAGCGCACCGGATGGGGCAAGTCGGCGGTCTACTGGTGCGCGACCGCGCTGCACCGGGCGGCCGGGCACGGGCCGACGCTGGTGGTGAGCCCGCTGCTCTCCCTGATGCGGGACCAGGTGGCGGCGGCGGCACGGGCCGGGTTGCGGGCGGCGACGATCAACAGCGCCAACGTCGGTGAGTGGTCGGCGATCGAGCAGCAGCTGCTCGACGACCGGCTCGACGTGGTGCTGGTCTCCCCGGAGCGGCTGGCGAACCCGGGCTTCGGGGCGCGGGTCCTCGACGCACTGGCGGGCCGTCTAGGCCTGCTCGTGGTCGACGAGGCGCACGCGGTCTCCGATTGGGGCCACGACTTCCGGCCGGACTACCGGCGCGTGGCCGAGGTGCTCCAACGGCTGAACCCGAGCACCCCGGTGCTCGCGACCACGGCCACCGCCAACGAGCGCGTCACGGCCGACGTCGCCGCGCAACTGGGGGACGCCACAATGGTGCTGCGGGGCCCGTTGGCCCGCTCCTCACTCGAGCTGGCGGTCGTCGACCGGCTCACGCCGATCCAGCGCTACGCCTGGGTGGTCGACCACCTGCCGCGACTGCCCGGCTCGGGGATCGTCTACGTGTTGACCGTGGCCGACGCGGACCGGCTGGTCGAGGCGGTCCGGCTGGTGCACGGGGAGGACGTGCCGGTGGCCGCCTACACCGGCCAGCTCGAGGCTGCGGAGCGCCACCGCCTGGAGGACGCCCTGAGGGCCAACGAGGTGAAGGCGCTGATCGCCACCTCGGCCCTCGGGATGGGCTACGACAAGCCCGACCTCGGCTTCGTCGTCCACGTGGGCGCTCCGCCCTCTCCGGTCTCCTACTACCAGCAGGTCGGCCGCGCCGGTCGCGCCATCGAGCGCGCCTCGGTCGTGTTGTTGCCGTCGAGCTCCGACGACGGCGTCTGGGACTACTTCGCCACCGCCTCGATCCCCGTGGAGGCCGAGGTGCGGGCGCTGCTGGACGTCCTCGCGCGTTCGGAGGGCGCGATGTCGGTCCCCGCGCTGGAGGCCGAGACGGGCTTGCGCCGCACCAAGGTCGAGCTCTGTCTCAAGCAGCTGGCGGTGACCGGCGTGACGGAGCGGACAGCCGAGGGGTGGGTGGGCACCGGCACGCCGTGGCACTACGACGCCGCGCACTACGACGGCGTCGTCGCCGTCCGCCGGCGCGAGGCCGACATCATGCGTGCCTACACCCGCGGGGAGCGGTGCCTGATGCAGTTGCTCCAGGAGTCGCTCGACGACGCGACCGCGGCTCCGTGCGGGCGCTGCTCGGTGTGCCGCCGGGCCCTTCCCGCTCCCTTGGACCCCGAGCCCCGCGCGGAGACGGCCCGCACGATCGCCACCGGTCTGCGTGCCAGTGCCCTCGTGCTCGACCCGCGCAAGATGTGGCCCGGAGGCGAGTTCGGCGCGCGCGGGCGCATCCCCGCGGCGCTGCTGGCCGAGACCGGCCGGACCCTCGTCCACGCCGAGGCCCCCGAGTGGTCCGACACCCTGGCCGCCGCCCGGCGCGGCGACGCCGACGCGGTCGAGGAGATCGCCCGAGCGTGCGTAGGGGTGCTGAGCAGGTGGCGGACGTCGTGGGCGGAGCGGCCCACGGTCGTGATGGCGCTCGACACCGGCGGTGGCGGCCTCGCCGCCGCCGTCGCGACGCAGGTCGCGACCGTCGGCCGGCTAGCGGAGACGACCTGGGAGGTGGCGTCGCAGTCCCCATCGCCCACGCGGGAGACGCCCGGCGACCGCGAGGCGGCGTACTGGCGCGGCGCGCTCCGCCTGCCTTCTCCTCGGGACGTCGCCGGCGAGGCGGTGCTGCTCGTGGTCGATCGGAGCTGGAGCCAGTGGCCGGTGACCGTCGCCGCCGCGATGCTGCGGGAGGCCGGTGCCCGGCGCGTGCTGCCGCTGCTGGTGCACCGGCAGGCGTGAGGGCCCGGCTCAGCGGGCGCTGTAGTTCGGCGCCTCCACCGTCATCTGCACGCCGTGCGGGTGCGACTCGGTCAGCGAGGCGCTGGTGATCCGGATGAAGCGACCCTTCTCCTGGAGGTCGGCAACCGTGCGCGCGCCGACGTAGAACATCGACTGGTGCAGGCCGCCGATCAGCTGGTGCGCGACGGCAGCGAGGGGCCCGCGATAGGCGACCTGGCCCTCGATCCCCTCCGGCACGATCTTGTCGTCGCTGGCCACCTCTGCCTGGAAGTAGCGGTCCTTGGAGTAGGACTTCTTGCCGCGGCTCGACATCGCGGCGAGCGAGCCCATGCCGCGGTAGGACTTGTACTGCTTGCCGTTGACGAACACCAGGTCGCCCGGCGACTCCTCGCAGCCGGCGAGCAGGGAGCCGATCATCACGGCGTCGGCGCCGGCGACGAGCGCCTTGGCGATCTCGCCGGAGTACTTCAAGCCGCCGTCCGCGATCACCGGCACACCGGCGGGCTTCGCGGCGAGCGACGCCTCGTACACCGCGGTGATCTGTGGGACCCCGACGCCGGTGACGACGCGCGTCGTGCAGATCGATCCCGGGCCCACTCCCACCTTGATGGCGTCTGAGCCGGCGTCGACGAACGCCTGCGCCCCCTCGCGAGTGCCGACGTTGCCCCCGATCACCTGCACGTGCCGGGTGGCCGGGTCGGTCTTGAGCCGCTTCACCATGTCCAGCAGCATCCGGACGTTGCCGTGCGCGGTGTCGGCGACCAGCACGTCGACGCCCGCCTCGACGAGCGTCGTAGCGCGCTCCCAGGCATCGCCGAAGTAGCCGATCGCGGCGCCCACCATCAACCGGCCGTGGTCGTCCTTGCTGGCGTGCGGGAACTGCTCGGACTTCACGAAGTCCTTGACCGTGATGAGACCGGCGAGCCGGCCCTGCTCGTCGACGATCGGCAGCCGCTCGCGCTTGTGCTTGCGCAGCAGCGTCGTGGCGTCGTCGCGGGAGATGCCGACCGGCGCGGTGATCAGCGGCATCGGCGTCATCACCTCGTCGACCTTCGTGGTCGCCCACTCCGCCACGGGGGTGAAGCGCAGGTCGCGGTTGGTGATGATGCCGAGCAGCCTGTTGTCGGCGTCGACCACCGGGAACCCCGAGACGCGGTACTCCCCCGCCAGTCGGTCGAGCTGCTCCAGCGTCGCGTCGGGACCGATCGTGATCGGGTTCGGGATCGTGCCGGTCTGCGTCCGCTTGACCAGGTCCACCTGGTAGGCCTGGTCCTCGATCGAGAGGTTGCGGTGCAGCACCCCGAGGCCGCCCTCGCGAGCCATCGCGATCGCCATCCGCGACTCGGTGACGGTGTCCATCGCCGCGCTCACCAACGGCACCCTGATGCTGATCTCGCGGGTGAGCCGGGTGGTGGTGTCGATCTCCGACGGCGTCAGGTCCGAGTGCCCCGGCAGGAGCAGCACGTCGTCGTAGGTGAGACCGAGCTGGGCGAACTTGGCGGGAACGTCGGGCGTCGGGTCGGTCGGAGTCTCGCCGGAGGCCATGGGCTCGATTCTAGTCAGCGCACCCTCCTGCTCAGCCTTGCGGCTCCCAGCCCGGGGGGCGGAAGAGGTAGCCGAGCCGGTCACGCCAGCACGACGCACCTCGTACGTCGCGCAGCAGGGCGGCGTAGTCGCCGTACTGCAGCTTCAGCAGGTGGTAGGTGTCGACCGGCTTCGTCAGCCCGTAGGTGGGGCGTTGCCGCTCGGGCGCGAAGGTGCCGAAGAGGCGGTCCCACAGGATGAGGATCCCGGCGTAGTTCTTGTCCAGGTACTCGGGGTCGGAGCCGTGATGCACCCGGTGGTGGGAGGGGGTGTTGAAGACGAGCTCGATCGGCCGCCAGAGCCTGTCGACCAGCTCGGTGTGGACGAAGAACTGGTAGATCAGGTTGAACCCGAAGGCGACGTAGATGCTCCAGGGTGCGAATCCCAGCAGCGGCAGCGGCAGCCAGAAGAAGAACTCGAACCACGGGTTCCACTTCTGACGCAGCGCGGTGGTGAAGTTCATGTACTGGCTGGAGTGGTGGGCCTGGTGCGCAGCCCAGCCGATCCGCACCCGGTGCACGAAACGGTGGGACCCGTAGTAGGCGAGGTCCTGCACGACCAGGAGAGCGAGCCAGTACCACCAGGTGTCGGTCGGCAGGTGCAGCGGCGCGACCCACACGTAGAGCGCGGCGTAGACGACGAACGTGCCGACCTTGAAGGCCGTGGTGAAGAAGAGCGACCCGACGCCCATCAGCAGGCTCGTCCGGGCGTCGAGCGCGGCGTAGCCGGCGCGCGGCGTGAGCCCCCCGTTCCATGCGGTGTCGTCATGGTCCAGCCACCTCAGGGCCGCCAGCTCGACGAGGATCGTCAGGAGGAAGAACGGCACCGCGTAGGTGACCGGGTTCTTCATGGGGTCAAGCAGCTCGTGCATCGGCGCGCTCCTCGATATGACTTCGCGGTAAGTTACCAGGCGTTCATATCACTGGCTAGAGTGGTCCCGTGAGCAGAGCGAACGCGGGCACCAAAGGCGTCCCGCGCGCGGACCGCGAGGACCAGATCGTCGCCGCTGCCGCGGAGGTCTTCGGCGGGCAGGGCTTCGCGGCGACCTCGGTCGCCGTCGTCGCGGCACGAGCCGGGATCTCCAAGCCGCTCATCTACTCCTACTTCGGCTCCAAGGAGGGCCTCTTCACCGCGGCCCTGCACCACTACGGCGCGATGCTCGCCGACGAGATCGAGCGGATCGCCCGCGGCGACTCCACCGGCATCGAGCGCGGACTGCTCACGCTGCAGGGCATCTTCGGCGTGCTCGAGCCCCGCCCGTGGGTGTGGCGGATGTTCTTCGACCCGACCGCACCCCGCGACGGCGAGGTCGGCGCCGCGGTCGCGACCTACACCGCCCGCATCACCGTCCTGGCCGAGGAGGGCGTGGGGGAGCTCATGCAGCTCGCAGGCAACAGCGACCCTCTCGACACCGCCGCGCTGACCGCGGTGTGGATGAGCGTCGTCGACGCGCTCGTCGGGTGGTGGCTGGCGCACCCGGCCGTCACCGCCGCGCAGATGACCGACCGCTGCGCCCGCCTCTTCGCCGCTGCCTTCGGGAGTTTCCCAGGTTAAGAATCCGAACGCGGCGGCGGTACAGAGATCTGCGGCACAGAGTGCTGCGGCACAAAGATCTGCTGCACAAAGATCTGCTGCACAGAGAAAAGTCCCTCCTCACACACCGACTCTGGTGTGCGAGGAGGGACTCTCGGTACTCAACCTGGGAAAGTCCCGGGCCGGGCACCGTTGGGGTCAGTGGCCGTGGCCGTGACCGTGGCCGTGCCCGGTCTCGGGCTCCTCGACCTCCGGCTTGTCCACCACGAGGGTCTCGGTGGTGAGGAGCATGCCGGCGATCGAGGTCGCGTTGGTGAGCGCCGACTTGGTGACCTTGACCGGGTCGAGGACGCCCTGGGCGACCAGGTCGCCGTACTCGCCGGTGGCGGCGTTGAAGCCGGTGCCGACCCCGCCCTCACGGACCTTGGCGACGATGACGTAGCCGTTGTCGCCGCCGTTCTCGGCGATCCAGCGCAGCGGCTCGTCGGCTGCCCGACGCACGATCCGGGCCCCGAGCGCCTCGTCCCCGCTGAGGCCGAGCCCGTCGTCGAGGACCGAGACCGCGTGGATGAGCGCGGAGCCGCCGCCCGGGACGATGCCCTCCTCGATCGCGGCGCGCGTCGCGGAGACCGCGTCCTCGATCCGGTGCTTCTTCTCCTTCAGCTCGACCTCGGTGGCCGCGCCGACCCGGACGACGCAGACGCCGCCGGCGAGCTTGGCGAGACGCTCCTGGAGCTTCTCACGGTCCCAGTCGGAGTCGGAGTTCTCGATCTCGGCCTTGATCTGGCCGACCCGGGCCTCCACGTCGGCCGACGAGCCGCCGCCCTCGACGATCGTGGTGTTGTCCTTGGTGACCACCACGCGCCGGGCGGTGCCGAGCACGTCGAGCCCGACCTGGTCGAGCTTGAGGCCGACCTCGGGGGCGATGACCTGACCGCCGGTGAGGATCGCGATGTCCTGCATCATCGCCTTGCGGCGGTCGCCGAAGGCGGGGCTCTTCACCGCGACGGCGTTGAACGTGCCGCGGATCTTGTTGACCACCAGGGTCGAGAGCGCCTCGCCCTCGACGTCCTCGGCGAGGATGAACAGCGGCTTGCCCGACTGGATGACCTTCTCCAGCAGCGGCAGCAGCTCCGCGATCGCGGAGATCTTCCCCTGGTGCAGGAGGATGTACGGGTCGTCGAGGACCGCCTCCATCGACTCCGGGTCGGTCACGAAGTACGGCGACAGGTAGCCCTTGTCGAACTGCATGCCCTCGGTGAACTCGAGCTCGGTGCCCCTCGTGTTGGACTCCTCGACGGTGATGACACCGTCTTTGCCGACCTTGTCGAAGGCCTGGGCGAGGAGCTCGCCGATGGTCTCGTCGCGGCTCGACACCGTGGCGACCGCGGCCATGTCCTCCACCGAGTCGACCTCGCGGGCGGCCGTGCCGAGCGCCTCGATGACGGCCTGGGTCGCGGTGTCCATGCCGCGCTTGAGGCCCATCGGGTTCGCACCGGCGGCGACCGCGCGCAGACCCTCGTGCACCATCGCCTGCGCGAGCACGGTCGCGGTGGTGGTGCCGTCACCGGCGACGTCGTTGGTCTTGGTGGCGACCTCCTTGGTCAGCTGGGCACCGAGGTTCTCGAACGGGTCGTCGAGCTCGACCTCACGGGCGACGGTGACACCGTCGTTGGTGATGGTCGGCGCGCCCCACTTCTTGTCGAGCACGACGTAGCGGCCCTTGGGGCCGAGCGTCACCTTGACCGTGTTGGCCAGGGCGTCGACACCGCGCTCGAGCGCGCGGCGGGCGTTCTCGTCGAACTCCAGGATCTTGGGCATGCACTTACCTCCTAGGAAAACGAGTCGAGTGCGGAAGTGGTCGCCAGGGCAGCCCCGTCCGCACTCGACACAGCAGAAATCAGGAAACGACCGCCAGTACGTACCGGGCGGAGAGGATGAGGGACTCCTC
>JBQCCW010000256.1:0-2762 GCA_051961835.1 Marmoricola sp.
GGACCGCGACCAACGCCTCACCCGGACCCGGATCCGGCACATTGATCCTCGCGATCTCCACCGGCGCACCCTTCGCACGCGCGACGACTGCCTTGACCTGGTGCACGGATCCTCCTGAGGCTTCGGGCGGGCCGGACCGGCCCTGGGCCCTCACCCTGTCACGCCGGCTCCACGCCGGCCGGAGCACCTCAGCTGGTGACCACCGCGTGCAGGTCCTCCAGCAACGCCGACCACCGCTCGGGCGGCGGCCACGAGCCGGTCACGGCGACGGCGTGCAGGCCGCAGGCGACGACGGCCGCCAACAGGTCGTCGTCGGCGCAGAGCACCAGGTCCGCGGTCTCCAGCTGCTCGGCCAGGCAGGGGTCGGTCGCCGGGTCCAGCCGGTCGGCGTGCACGACCGCACAGGTCCAGGCCCAGTCCGGGGTCGCCTCGAAGGTGGCCCGGCGCTCCCGGGGGCCGGGTCCGCCGCGCGGAGCGTGCAGGAGCACCACCGAGCGGCGGCGACGGGTGCCGCGTTGCAGGGGAACGGGGGTCGTGAAGGCGGTGGTCATGCCCACCTCCGCGCAGGAGAGGTCGCGTGGCGCTTCTTGCCGACGCTCGGGTTACCCAACGGACCGATCCTCCATGCGTCACGCTCGGATGCCAAGGTTTCGTCCTCGGGCACCTTCGGGCTCCTCGTTTCCGGGGTGGGGCATCGGGCACAGTGCACGGGTTACCGACTGGAGGGGGTCCTCGGTGGAGGTCTGGCCCGGAGCGGCATATCCGCTCGGAGCGACGTTCGACGGCACCGGCACGAACTTCGCGCTGTTCAGCGAGGTGGCGGAGGCGGTCGAGCTCTGCCTGATCGAGGTGGAGGGCGACAAGCGCACCGAGACGCGCGTGTCGATGACGGAGGTCGACGGCTTCGTCTGGCACTGCTACCTGCCCCACGTCCAGCCCGGGCAGCGGTACGGCTACCGGGTGCACGGGCCGTACGACCCTGCCCGGGGGCTGCGCTGCAACCCGAACAAGCTCCTCCTCGATCCCTACGCCAAGGCGACCGACGGCGAGATCGACTGGGACCAGTCGGTGTTCGGCTACACCTTCGGCGAGCCGGAGAGCCGCAACGACGAGGACTCCCTGCAGCACATGATGCTGGGGGTCGTCGTCAACCCGTTCTTCGACTGGGAGGGCGACCGCCAGCCCCGTACGCCGTACAGCGAGACGGTGATCTACGAGGCGCACGTCAAGGGCCTCACCCAGCTCCACCCGGACGTGCCCGAGCCGCTCCGCGGCACCTACGCCGGCCTCGCCACCGCGCCCGTCACCGAGCACCTGCAGCGGCTGGGGATCACCGCGATCGAGCTGATGCCCGTGCACCAGTTCGTGCAGGACGACGCACTGCTCCAGAAGGGCCTGCGCAACTACTGGGGCTACAACACCCTGGGCTTCTTCGCCCCCCACGCCGACTACGCCGCGGCGGTCCGCCCCGAGGCCGGCATCGGCGTGGGGATGGGCCAGCAGGTCCAGGAGTTCAAGGCGATGGTCAAGGCGATGCACGCGGCAGGGATCGAGGTGATCCTCGACGTGGTCTACAACCACACCGCGGAGGGCAACCATCTCGGGCCGACGTTGAGCTTCAAGGGCATCGACAACCCGGCGTACTACCGGCTCGTCGAGGACGACCTGCAGTACTACATGGACTACACGGGCACCGGGAACTCCCTCAACGTCCGGCATCCGCACTCGCTGCAGCTGATCATGGACTCGTTGCGCTACTGGGTGACCGAGATGCACGTCGACGGGTTCCGCTTCGACCTCGCCGCCACCCTGGCGCGGGAGTTCTACGACGTCGACCGCCTCGCGACCTTCTTCGAGCTGGTGCAGCAGGACCCGATCGTCAGCCAGGTGAAGCTCATCGCCGAGCCGTGGGACGTCGGACCCGGCGGCTACCAGGTCGGCAACTTCCCGCCCCAATGGACGGAGTGGAACGGCGCCTACCGCGACACCGTCCGCGACTTCTGGCGCGGACAGCCGGCGCTCGGCGAGTTCGCCAGCCGGGTGGCGGGCTCCGCGGACCTCTACGAGCAGTCGGGGCGGCGCCCGGTGGCGAGCATCAACTTCGTCACCGCGCACGACGGCTTCACCCTGCGCGACCTCACGACGTACGAGTCCAAGCGCAACGAGGCGAACCGCGAGCACAACCGGGACGGCGACGACCACAACCGCTCGTGGAACTCCGGCGCCGAGGGTGCCACCGACGACCCCGGCATCCTCGCGCTGCGTGCCCGCCGCCAGCGGAACTTCCTCGCCACGCTGCTGCTCTCCCAGGGCACGCCGATGCTGCTCGGCGGCGACGAGATGGGCCGCTCCCAGGACGGCAACAACAACGCCTGGTGCCAGGACAACGAGCTGTCCTGGTACGACTGGGGCGACCTCTCGCGCGACGGCGAGCTGATCGACTTCACCCGGCGGCTGATCGCCCTGCGCAAGCAGCACCCTGTGCTTCGCCGCGAGCGCTATCTGCTGGGCGAGGAGCTGAAGGGCTCCGGGCTGCCCGACGTCTGGTGGTTCCGCCTCGACGGGCGCCGGATGACGCGGCGCGACTGGCAGTCGGGCGAGGGCGTGGTGGGCGTGTTCCTGAACGGCGCAGAGATCGTCACGCCGGGCCCGCGCGGCGAGGACGTCGAGGACGACTCGTTCCTCCTGCTCTTCAACGCCTGGGACCAGGACATCGACTTCACGCTGCCGGCGGCCCGGTTCGGCGCTGCCTGGATGGTCGA
>JBQCCW010000257.1:0-6557 GCA_051961835.1 Marmoricola sp.
GCGCTGCGGCAGCGAGCCGGCGATGTCGAAGTCGGCCTTGCTGCGCACGGCCGACAGCTCGTCCTGCATGAAGACGAGGTTCCAAATCTCGAGGTAGCGGTCCTCGAGCTCGGTCGGCATGTCGACGCCCATGGCGGCGAAGTCGGCGTCGGGCCCGTACGCCGAGCCGCGGTCGTAGAGGATCTCCGAGCAGGGGCCGCCGGGACCCGGGACGCCCATCGACCAGTAGTTCTCCTTGCGGCCCAGGCGCACGATGCGCTCGTCGGGAAGCCCGGTGACCTTCTTCCACAGCGCCAGCGCCTCGTCGTCGCCGGCGAGGATCGAGGGGTAGAGCCGGCCCTCCTCCAGGCCGAAGCCGCCGTCGGCCACCGCCCGGGTGACCAGGTCCCAGGCGAGCGCGATCGCGCCCTCCTTGAAGTAGTCGCCGAAGGAGAAGTTGCCGCACATCTCGAAGAACGTGCCGTGCCGGGTCGTCTTGCCGACGTCCTCGATGTCGGGGGTGCGCACGCACTTCTGGATGCTGGTCGCCCGGGGGTACGGCGGCGCCTCCTGGCCGAGGAAGTACGGCTTGAACGGCACCATGCCGGCGTTGACGAACAGCAGGTTGGGGTCGTCGACCAGGAGCGACGCCGAGGGCACCGGCGTGTGGGTGCCGAAGTCCCCGTACGCCGTGCGGCCCGCCTCGAAGTGGGCGAGGAACCGGCGTCGGATCTCCGCGGTGTCCATCAGGTCAGGTCCCTCTCTGTCAACTCGGTGGTGGTCAGCTCGGTGGAGGTCAGCTCGGTGGGTCGGTGCGCCTCGCCGGCGCCGACTCCGCGGGGCAGCGCCCGCGGGCCCGGTACGGCGAGCCGGTCGCGGAGCTCGGTCTCCCTCTCCACCATGCCCGCCCGCACCTCCTCGCCGAAGAGCATCGCTCCTCGGCGCAGGCCGGCGGCCCGGTCGCGCAGGCCGTCCGGCGTCACCGCCTCGGCCAGGCGGCGCGCCCGCAGGCTGGCGTAGATGCCGGCCCCGGCCCCGGCGACGAACCAGAAGCCCCGGATCATCCGGCGCTCTCCGCCCGGACCTGTCGCCAGGCGTCCTTCATCTCCTGCTTGCGCCGCCGCCGCGAGCGTCGCATCTCGCGCCGCATCTCGAAGCGGATCCGGTTGCGCGACTCCGCGGACAGCGCCCGGCGCAGGCCGTGGGCCACCGCGAGACCGCGCACCAGCGGCTCGCCGAGGGTCGCGCTCAGCACGACGCGATCGGGCACGGGGGCCGCGACGAGGGGCTCCGTCGCCGTGCCGATGTCGGTGATCACGAACGACGCCGCCTCCGGCTGGTGGCGCACCGCCGGCGCGGCGGAGGCCGGTGCTGCCAGGGCGTCGACACGCGCGGTCACGTCGGCGAGGGTCGCGAGCAGCGTCGTGGCACGCCGGCGCTCGGCGCGCAGCGCGACGGCGAGCACGAGGCACAGCACCACCACGCCCAGCAGCGCGGCGGCGGCCAGCGCGAGCGCGAGGGTGGAGGCGGCCATGACGCCCGACCCTACCTTCCGCGAATCAGCCGGCGGATGCGCTCCCAGCGTTCCTTGACCGCCGCTTCGGCCCCGAGCGCGGTGGGCCGGTAGTAGGCCGCCTCCGCGACGACGTCGGGCGCGTACTGCTGGGCGGCGATGCCGTACGGCTCGTCGTGCGCGTAGCGGTACCCCTTGCCGTGCCCGAGGCGCTTCGCCCCGGGGTAGTGGGCATCGCGCAGGTGCCCGGGGACCGGGCCGATCCTCCCCGCCCGAACGTCGGCGGTGGCGGCGTCGATCGCCTTGATGACCGCGTTGGACTTCGGGGCCACCGCCAGCGCGATCGTCGCCTGCGCCAGGTTGAGCCGGGCCTCCGGCATGCCGATCAGCTGCACGGCCTGGGCGGCGGCGACGGCGGTCGTCAGCGCCGTCGGATCGGCCAGCCCGATGTCCTCGCTGGCGAGGATCACCAGGCGCCGCGCGATGAACCGCGGGTCCTCCCCCGCCTCGATCATCCGGGCCAGATAGTGCACCGCGGCGTCGGCGTCGGAGCCGCGCACGGACTTGATGAACGCGCTGATCACGTCGTAGTGCTGGTCGCCCTGGCGGTCGTAGCGCACCGCCGCCCGGTCGACGGCCTTCTCGGCGGTGGCGAGGTCCACCACGGACGGGGGGTCGAGCTCGGCCACCGCGGCGCCCGCCGCCGCCTCCAGATAGGTGAGCGCCCGTCGCGCGTCTCCGCCGGCGAGCCGGACCAGGTGAGCGAGCGCGTCCTCCTCCACGCGCACCGCTCCGCCCAGTCCGCGCTCGTCCTCGATCGCCGACACGAGCACCTGGTGGACGTCCGCGTCGGTGAGCGGCTCCAGCGTGAGCAGCAGCGATCGGGAGAGCAGCGGGGAGATCACGCTGAAGTGCGGGTTCTCGGTCGTAGCGGCCACCAGGGTCACCCAGCGGTTCTCCACCCCCGGCAGCAGCGCGTCCTGCTGGGCCTTGCTGAACCGGTGCACCTCGTCGACGAACAGCACGGTCTCCTGGCCGCCGCTGGCCAGCCGTTGCCGAGCCGCGTCGATCGCGGCGCGCACTTCCTTCACACCCGCCGCGACCGCGGACACCTCGACGAAGGTGCGGTGGGTCTGTCGCGACACCAGCGCGGCGATGGTGGTCTTGCCCGTGCCCGGCGGCCCCCAGAGCACCAACGACATCGGCTGGTCACCCTCGACGAGCCGCCGCAGCGGGGACCCCGGTTGCAGCAGGTGCTGCTGCCCGACGAGCTCGTCGAGCGACCGGGGCCGCATCCGGACCGCGAGCGGCGCGGAGCCATGAGCGTTTCCGGCAAGGGTCCCGGCCGGGCCTGCTCGCAGCGGAGCCGACCCGGCCGAGAACAACGCTTCGTCGTCGGGACTCAGCGCCCGACCACCTCACCGGTGCGGAGGTCGAGCCAGCGGTCCTCGAAGCCGGGGCCGGTGGGAGCCTCCTGCGGTGTCGCGCCGGGGGTCGGCGCGCCGTCGTCCTCGACGCCGAGCACCTTGGTGGTCACCGGCTTCGCCGGGTGGTCGCCGAGCTCGCCGGCGAAGTGGCACGCCACCTTGTGTCGCGGCCCCACCTGCATCAGCGGCGGCTCGACCCGGGCGCAGATCTCCTGGGCGAACTGGCAGCGGGTCCGGAAGCGGCAGCCCGACGGCGGGTTGATCGGGCTCGGCACGTCGCCGGTGAGCCGGATCCGCTCGCGGCGTCCACCCACGGCCGCCTGCTTCACGTCGGGCACGGCCGAGAGCAGCGCCTGCGTGTAGGGGTGGTAGGGGTGGTTGTAGATCGTGTCCCGGTCGGCGATCTCCACGATCTTGCCGAGGTACATCACCGCGACCTCGGGACAGAAGTGGCGCACCACGGCGAGGTCGTGGGCGATGAAGAGGAACGCGATCCCGAACTCCTTCTGCACGTCCTGGAGCAGGTTGATCACCTGCGCCTGGATCGACACGTCCAGAGCGGACACCGGCTCGTCGGCCACGAGCACCTTCGGCTGCAGGGTCAGCGCGCGCGCGATGCCGATGCGCTGCCGCTGGCCGCCGGAGAACTCGTGCGGGTAGCGGTTGTAGTGCTCGGGGTTCAGGCCGACGATCTCGAGCAGCTCCTGCACCCGGGGCAGGACCTTGTCCTTCGGCACGATGTTGTGGATCCGCAGCGGGGCCCCGACGATCGCGCCGACGGTGTGGCGCGGGTTCAGCGACGTGGCGGGGTCCTGGAAGATCATCTGGATCTCCCGCCGCAGCGGCATCAGCTGCCGGTTGCTGTAGTCCGCGATGTCGGTGCCCTCGAACTCGATGCTGCCCCCGGTCGGCTTGTAGAGCCGGGTGACGAGGCGTCCGGTCGTGGACTTGCCGCACCCGGACTCGCCGACGAGTCCGAGAGAGCCGCCGGACTGGAGCTGGAAGGAGACCCCGTCGACGGCCTGCACGTGGCCGACGGTGCGGCGGATGATCCCGCTGCTCTTGACCGGGAAGTACATCCGCAGGTTCTCGACCTTGAGCACCGGGCTGCCGGAGCCGGCCGGGTCGGTGGCCGCCTGCGGCCCGGGGCTGGTCTGCCCCGCCAGGGTGCCCTCGTCGGGTCGGCCCTGGACGGAGCTGACGTCCATGTCACTCATGAATGTGCCTCCACGCCGTTGTCTCCGGCGAGGTCGGGCGCGATCTGGGGCAGCACCTCGGTGCTCCAGACGCGGTCGGGATCGGTGATGTGGCAGCGCTTCAGGTGGCCCCCGCCGCTGCGCGCGTGCGTCAGCTCGGGAAGCTCGCTGGCGCAGCGCTCGGGGCCGCCCTCGGCGTGCTGTCGATAGTCGCACCGGGGGTGGAATGGGCAACCGGCCGGCGGGTTCAGCAGGCTCGGCGGGTTGCCGCGGATCGGGATGAGCTTGGCGTCGACGTCGCCCTGCACGTCGGGGACGCTGGAGAGCAGGCCCCAGGTGTAGGGCATCTCGGGCTGGGTGAGGATCTCCCGGCAGGGGCCGTACTCGACGGCGCGCCCGGCGTACATGACCAGCACGTCGTCGGCCATCTCGGCCACGACGCCGAGGTCGTGGGTGATGATGATGATCGCGGAGTTGAACTCGCGCTGGAGGTCCTGCAGCAGGTCGAGGATCTGGGCCTGCACCGTCACGTCGAGTGCGGTGGTCGGCTCGTCGGCGATGATCAGACCCGGGTCGTTGATCAGTGCCATCGCGATCATCGCGCGCTGCCGCATGCCGCCGGAGAACTGGTGCGGGTAGTCGTCGACACGGCGGTCCGGCTGCGGGATCCCCACCCGGTCGAGCATCTCGATCGCACGCTTGCGCGCGGCCCGGCCGCTGCTGTCGTGGTGGACCTTGTACGCCTCGGCGATCTGGTTGCCCACGGTGTAGTAGGGGTGCATCGCCGAGAGCGGGTCCTGGAAGATCATCGCGACGTCGCGTCCGCGCCGCTTGCGCATCGCCTCGTCGCTGATCGTCAGCAGGTCGGTGCCGTCGAGCAGGATCTGGCCGCTGACCTGGGCGCTGCTGCCCCGGTGCAGGCCCATGATCGCCGAGCTCGAGACCGACTTGCCGGAGCCGGACTCCCCCACGATGCCGAGCGTCTTGCCCCGCTCGAGCTCGTAGGACAGGCCGTCGGTCGCCTTGACGACGCCGTCGACGGTCGGGAAGTGCACGACCAGGTCGCGCACGGAAAGGTACGCCTCGGACGAGCCGGTGGAGGCGGAGCGGTCAGGGGTGGTGTCTCGAAGTGAGGTCATGGTGAGCCCTCCTCAGCCCAACCGCACGCGCGGGTCGATCACGGCGTACAGGATGTCGACGATGATGTTGGCCACGATCACGAAGGCGCCCAGCAGCAGCACCAGTCCGACGATCGTCGGCAGGTCGGAGGTGACGATCGAGTCGACCGCCAGCTTGCCGAGCCCGTTGAAGTTGAACACGGTCTCGGTGATCACCGCGCCGCCGAGGAGGCTGGCGAAGTCCAGACCGGCCATCGTGACGATCGGGGTCAGCGCGGCCCGCATGGTGTGCTTGACGAGGATCTTCCGCGGCTTGAGGCCCTTGGCCTTCGCCGTGCGCAGGTAGTCCTCGCTCATCGACTCCAGCACGAACGCGCGGGTCATCCGGACGTAGGCGGCCATGTAGAACACCGCGAGCGTCAACGCGGGAAGGACGAGGTTCTGCAACCAGCCGCCGAAGCCGCCGTCGGCGATGGAGACGTAGTCCGGAGCCGGCCAGAGTCCCCATTTGATCGAGACGAAGTCGAGGAGCAACAGGCCGATGAAGAACGTCGGGAAGGCGTAGAGGACGAGGCTCGCGCCGACCAGTCCGCGGTCCGCGAGCGAGCCCTTCACCAGGGCGGCGAGGGTCCCGAGGCCGACCCCGATGAGGATCCAGATGATGAACGCCAGCAGCGCCACGGAGCCGGACACGGCGAACCTGTCCTTGAGCTCGGTGGTGACGTTCTCCTGGTTCACCACCGAGTAGCCCAGACAGGGAGCGGCGCAGTGGGAGACCAGCGACGGCGCCGACTTCCGCAGCGCCGGGTCGTTGGGGTACTCCCGACCCTGGACCACGCCGACGACGAAGTCCTTCCACTGCACCGGCCACGGCTGGTCGTAGCCGAGCGCCTTGTCGGTCTGCTTGATCAGGGCCGGGCTGCAGTTCTTGCCGCAGGCGAACCGCCCGGGATCGACCGGGGAGGCGAAGAAGAGCACGTAGGTCACGAAGCTCATCACGATGAGCATGATCACGCCGATGAAGAGCCGGCGGACCGCGTAGGAGAACATCTTTTTTCAACCACCTCGGGGGCCGATCGGGCCCTGGTCGGGTCAGGGGCAGCAGACACGGTCACCGCCAACGGTAACCGCTGCGAGGCCGGCGCGGGTCGCGCGGCCGGTGCCTCGCGTCCGGCGTCTTCACGCGTGTGTCGGGGTGGGGGGCCGCGGGTGGCCCCCCCCCCGGGGCGGGGGGGGGGGGGGGGGGGGGCGCCCCCCCCCCCGGGGGCGGAACGGCGGCCCCACCAACGGGAGGGGACCCGGACACACCCAGCCCCGCCCCCCC
>JBQCCW010000258.1:0-24083 GCA_051961835.1 Marmoricola sp.
TCCCGCCGTGAGGCGGAGGACGCCCAGGGCCGCCATGTCGGCCAGCGCGATGACCAGCCCTCGACGGGCGGGCGTCGACAGCGTGCTGAACGCGCCGAGCGTCGCGACGGCGATCAGTGCCCAGCCGGTGACAGCCACCCATCCGAGGGCGTCCGGGAACGCTCGTACGAGCCGGAAGACCGCGTCGACGGCCACCGGCACGAGGAAGGCGAGCTGGAAGGGGCGCGGATCGGCTCCGGGAGTGATCAGCGCGCCCAACAACCGCTCGGTGCGGGTCCTGCTCGGTGCGGGCACGGGCCTCCTCCTGCTGAGGACCCGACGCTATCCGTCGCTCCGCCCCGACGGTGGCAGCGTGGGAGTCGGTCGCCGCCCGCGGGCTAGATCAGCTCGAGTGTCCGCGTAACCCGGAGCGCTCCGCCCCCGTTGTGAAGCACTCGTCGACGTAGCCGAGGGCCTGCTGGTCGAGCCGCTCGGGGCGGGCCCGCCACTCCAGGATGCTGCGGGCCGCCACGAAGCGGGCGTCGGGAAGCTCCTCGGCCAGCATCGCCGCGTCCGCGGCCGGGTGGATCGGGTCACGCGGGTGCCCGATCACGAGAGCCGGCACGTCGATGGACCGGCGGCGACGCCAGGACGGTGCCACCCGCCCGAAGAAGATGCCGTGGATGGCGGCGGCCATCGGCCCGGGACGCTGGCCCAGCGTGTCCAGGCCGACGCCGACCCAGAAGGGGACCAGGCCGCGCGGCACGGCCCGGGTCACCAGTCGCGTCGCCGTCACCGCTCCGGGGAGCACGCGCGCGGCGAAGAGCAGCGGCGCGAAGGCGAGGATCCCGGCCTCGACGGCGTTGTCGAGCACCGGCATCTCCAGCAGCAGGCCCGCCACCCTGTCCGGCGCCGCGTCGGCGACCTCGAGCGACACGTTCGCTCCCAAGGAGGTGCCGCCGACGACCGCCCGCTCGACGCCGAGGTGGTCCAGCAGCGCGATCACCTGGGCGCCGAAGTCCGTCATCGAGTACGCCATCGGGTCGGCGGGCCGATCCGAGCGTCCGTGCCCGAGCAGGTCGAGCGTCACGACGTGGTTGCCGGCCGCGGCCAACGTCCGAGCAAGCGGCTGGTGCATCCGCCGGGGCATCAGCTGACCGGGCAGCAGGACCACCCAGCGGTCGCCGCCGCCGTACTCGGTGAACTCGAGGCGGTGGTCGTCGACGAAGAACTGTCCGATGCGCTCGGAGACGAGGCTCATGCCCGCCAATGTAGTGCGGCCCCGCGAGCCCACCTTGCGCCGCCGCGCACGCAACGCGGCTCGGCTCAGCCGCGGTTGACCGCGGAGACGACCGCCTTGAGCGAGGCGGTGAGGATGTTGGCGTCCAGGCCCACTCCCCAGCGGATCTCACCGCCCACGGCACACTCGACGTAGGCCGCCGCGATCGCGTCGCCGCCGGAGGACAAGGCGTGCTCGGCGTAGTCGAGGACGCGGACGTCCCCTCGCTCCGCATAGGCCGGGTTGTCCTGCTCCTGCTCCTCGGCGACGAGTCCGTTGAGCGCGTTGACGAACGCCTCGATGGGCCCGTTGCCCGTGCCGGTGAGGGTGCGCGGCTCGCCGTCGACGTAGACGTTCACGGTGAGCGCGTCCTTCTCCCCGGCAGCCGAGGAGGTGTGCACGGAGTTGAGGCGCAGCGGCTCGGTGCGGTCGAGATACTCCGCCCGGAACGTCTCCCAGATCGCGTCGGCAGACATCTCCCCGCCGGCGTCGTCGGTGCGGCGCTGCACGACCCGGCTGAACTCGATCTGCAGGCGCCGGGGCAGGTCCAGCTTGTGCTCGGACTTCATCACGGAGGCCACGCCGCCCTTGCCCGACTGGCTGTTGACCCGGATGACCGCCTCGTAGGTGCGCCCGACGTCGTGCGGGTCGATGGGCAGGTACGGCGCCTCCCAGTCGACCTGCTCCACCGGCACCCCACGGTCGGCGGCCTGACGCTCGAGGTCCTCCAGTCCCTTCTTGATCGCGTCCTGGTGCGAGCCGGAGAACGCGGTGTAGACGAGGTCCCCCGCGTAGGGGTGACGAGGGTGCACCGGCAGCTGCGTGCAGTACTCCACCGTGCGGCGGATCTCGTCGATGTCGCTGAAGTCGATCTGGGGGTCGACCCCCTGGCTGAACAGGTTCATGCCGAGCGTCACCAGGCAGACGTTGCCGGTGCGCTCGCCGTGCCCGAACAGGCAGCCCTCGACCCGGTCGGCCCCGGCCATCATCGCCAACTCCGTCGCTGCCACCGCCGTACCCCGGTCGTGGGGGGGGTGCAGGCTGATCGTGGTGTGCTCGCGCCGGGTGAGCTGCCGGGAGAACCACTCGATCTGGTCGGCGTAGACGTTCGGCGTGGCGACCTCCACGGTCGCCGGCAGGTTGAGGATGATCTCGCGCCCGTCGTCCGGCTGCCAGACGTCGCTGACCGCCTCGCACACCTCGACGCTGAACGGCAGCTCGGTGGAGGTGAAGATCTCGGGGCTGTACTCGTAGCCGATGACGGTCGTGGCGAGGTTGGCCTCGGCGTGCTTCATCACCATGCGCGTGCCCTGGACGGCGATGTCCTTGATCTCGTCGGGCGTCGCACGGAAGACGACCCGGCGGAAGAGCGGGGCGAGGGCGTTGTAGAGGTGGATGTTGGCGTGGTGGACGCCGACCAGGGACTGCGTGGTCCGCTCGATCAGGTCCTCGCGGGCCTGGGTGAGCACCGAGATCGTCACATCCTCGGGGACCTTGTCCTGGTCGATCAGCTGGCGCACGAAGGCGAAGTCGGTCTCGCTCGCACTCGGGAAGCCGACCTCGATCTCCTTGTAGCCCATCTTCACGAGCAGGTCGAACATCTTCATCTTGCGGGCCGGCGTCATCGGGTCGATGAGGGCCTGGTTGCCGTCGCGCAGATCCGTGGAGAGCCAGCGCGGCGCCTGGGTGATCGTCCGCGAGGGCCACGTGAGGTCGGGCAGATCGATCGGCGGGAACGGGCGGTACCGGTGGACCGGCATCCCGCTGGGTCGCTGGGTGTTGCTGCTGGGCCCGTTCAGAGGAGCAGTGTGATGCAGGGTCATCGTCTCTTCGCTGTCTGGAGTGGCGGTGCCGGGCACGACGAGAACTCCGCAGCGAGGAGGTCCGGCGTCAGACCTCGCTGCGGCAGCGAAGGAGCCCTTCGGCTGAGCTGAGGAGAACGAGGCTGCGCATCATGGTGAGGCCAGGCTAGCAGGGCCGCCGCTCCTCGTCCGTGCGGTTCATCGTCCGAGACCCGCCTCCCGGGCCCGCACGATCGCCGCAGCCCGATCGCTGACCTGCAGCTTGGCGAGGATCGAGGAGAGGTGGTTGCGCACGGTCTTCTCGCTCAGGTCCAGCTGCGCGGCGATCGCGGAGTTACGGCGCCCGGCGGCGAGGAGGTCGAGGACCTGGCGCTCCCGCGCGGTCAGCTCGGGGAACGTTCCCTGCAGGTACCGCTGGCTGCTCTCCAGGAAGAAGCCGACGATCCGCCGCGCGACCGAGGGCCCGAAGACGGTGCCCCCGGCAGCGAGCGCGGTGATCGTCGCCACGAGCTCGTCGGCGTCGGCACCCTTGAGCAGGTAGCCGCGCGCACCCGCCCGCATCGCCCCGTAGACGCTCTCGTCATCGTCGTGCATGGTCAGCAGCAGCACCGGCAGCTCGGGCCGCTCGTGGAGCAGCGCACGGGTCACCGCCACCCCGTCCAGGTCGGGCATCCTGAGGTCGGTCACGACGACGTCCGGCCTGGTACGGCGGGCGACGTCCAGCAGGGCGCTCCCCGATTCCGCCTGGCCGACCAGCTCGATCTCGGGCACCGCCGCCAGCACCGCGGCCACGCCGTACCGGAACATCGGGTGGTCGTCGGCGAGGACCACGCGCACCGGCGTGCTCCGCGGCTCGGTCACGGCTCGCTCCTCACGCTCAGGTCCACCGGTACGGCGACTCGCAGCACGGTGCCGCCTCCGGGCCGGTCCGCGAGCTCGAGCGACCCGCCCACCGACGCGATGCGCTCGGCCATCGACGTCCGACCGACGCCGGCAGGAGAGGCGCCGAGCCCACACCCGTCGTCGGCGACCTCGAGGAGCACACCGCTGCTCCGGACGGCGAGCCGGACCCACGCGTGCTCGGCACCGGCGTGGCGGGCGACATTGGTCAGCGCCTCGCCCGCAACCCGGTGCAGTGCCACCTCGAGGGGTCCCGGCAGCACGGGCGGCTCCTCCGCGTCGACCGACACCGTCACCCCCGTGAGGGCGCCGACCGCCTCGGCTTGAGCACGCAACGCGGTCACGAGGCCGCCGCGGTCGAGCCCCGCCGGACCGAGCTCGTCGATGAGCCCGCGCACCTCTCCGACGAGGCCGGCGACCTCGTGGTGGACGACCCGAAGGATCTCACCCACGGCCTGCGGATCCTCGGCCCGCAGCGCTGCCTCGATCCCTAGCGCGACGCCGGACAGCGACGGTCCGAGACCGTCGTGCAGGTCGTTGCGCAGCTGGCGCCGCTCGCTCTCGCGCACCGCGATCACCCGGGCCCGAGACTCCCCGAGCTCCGCGGTCAGCCGGACGGCGCGCACCGCGACGGCGACGGGACCGGCCAGGGCGGCGATGAGACGCCGGTCCGCGGCGCTGAATCCGTCGACCGGTGTCCGGCGGGCCACCGTGAGCACACCCACCGTCTCCCCCTCGTGGCGCAACGCGATCTCCTCGGCGGCGTGCGGGGAGGGAGCGCCCGATTCGGCGATCACGGCGCCGTCCGGCGCCACCACCGCCACGTGCGGCGAGCGGACCGCCGTGGCCACGGCGGCCGCCATCGACACGAGATCGCCGCCCTGTCCCTCGCCGAGCTGGAGGCGGCTGAGCGCGCGCACCGGGTCGGCCCGGTCGCCGTACACGAACCGATTGGCGCGCCGGGCGACCACCCGGTAGGCGGGTACGAGAAGAAGCGCGACAGCGCCGGCGGCGAAGAGGCTGGGCACCGTGCCGGGCGGGGTGACCAGCGTGATCAACCCGACCGCGCCGAAGTAGGCGCCGGCCGTCGCTCCGAGAAGCAGGCCGTAGACCAGGCCGCTGCGCAGCACCAGCTCGATGTCGAAGAGCTGGTGGCGTACCACGCCGATGAGCAGAGCGGCGCCGGCGAAGAGGTTGACGACGAACGCGACGGCCGGAGGGGCGACGAGAGCGACGAAGACCGAGGGGACCACCGAGGCCATCAGCCACGCCAACTGCTCGCGCAGCGGCGACACGGCGCGCCGCAGCCGGCGCACCGTCCACCCCAGCGTGAAGGCAGCGAGAGCGAGGGCCGCCACAGCGGCCACGCCGGCGAGCACCTGCAGCAGCAGCTGCGCGTGTCCTCCGGACACAGGGTTGTGGCCGAGCCGGCGACCGGGAAGAACTCCCCGGTAGGCGACATCGAGCAGCGCCAGGCAGCAGCTCAGGACCACGGCGCAGGCGGCGCCCCCGCGCACGACGGCGCGAGCCACACGGTCCTCCGCCCGGCCATGGGGATAGATCGCCGGCACCACCGTCGGCCCCACCACCATCGCGCCGACCCAGACCCAGGAGCCGAGCCAGACCGCGAAGGTCCGGCCGGGGAGCCCCATGTGGTACGACGCCAGCGCCCATCCCTCGCCCAGGATGGCCAGCGCCTGTGCGCCGGCGACGTACAGCAGCAGCCAGCCCAACCGGTGTCCCGGACGCAACCAGCACAGTGCGGCGGCGACGAGACCGATCTCGGCGCCCTCCACCGCGTTCGTCAAGACGTTGTCCTGGACCAGTCCGTGCAGGCTGCGCTCGCCGGGCACGAGCGCGAGCCAGGTGCCCGCCACGGCGGCCAGGACAATCACTCCGGCCAGGCCCACGCCGAGGGCGCGGCCGCGCGGCAGCGGGGCATCGAGCGGCGCCGGCGCGGCCAGGGTCATCTCGCCATGATCGGACAGGGCAGCCGATCCCGGCACTGTTTCGGCGCGGGAGATCGTCCCGGGCCGACCGGGACAACGAACCCTGTCGCGTTCAGACGGCCAGGCTGAACCTCGAGGCACAGGCGGCGCCGATCGCCCCGACCCGAGGAGAATGACATGCGGCAACTCCACGACCACCCGATGCGCACCCTGGCGGCTCTGCTCGTCACGGCCTTCGTGCTGTTCATGCTGAGCGGCATCCCCGCTCTTCGCGAGGCGCAGGGCTGGACGGTGGCCGACGCGCTCGGCTACGTCTGCTGGTTCGGCTTCCTGCTCAGCGGGCTGCTCTTCGTCCTCGCCGGCGTCTACACGCTGGTCCGGGTGGCGATGACCCACCGCACCGCCTGAGCGCAGCGCACAGAACCCGACCGGCCGGCACCCCGAGGGATGCCGGCCGGTCGTTCGGTGCGCCATCAGGGACTCGAACCCCGAACCCGCTGATTAAGAGTCAGCTGCTCTGCCAATTGAGCTAATGGCGCGTGAAGCGAGTGGAACCTTAGCAGCGCCCCACGAGCAACTCGAAATCGGTTCCCCCTGGCGGCTGGGTGACGTCGCCGACCCCGCCTCGGGCGGCCTTCACCCAGAGTTCACTCGGCGTTCAACCGGAGCCCCCGGCCGCGTCATCCAGGCTCCCTACGGTCGTCTCGACAACGTCAGATCGACCTCAGGAGAATCCTGTGATCAGCTCTTCGCAGAGCACCCGGGCTCGCCGCCTCGCGCCGGCCGCGGTGGCTGCGCTCGCCCTCACCACGACCGTGACGGCGTGCGGTGCCGCCAACGAGTCGAGCGCTCCGGCGAACGACAACTCCCCCGCCTCCTCCGGGCAGCTCTCGGGCACCCTGAAGGGTGCCGGGTCGAGTGCCCAGGCCAGCGCCATGGACGCCTGGCGAGCCGCTTTCCAGAAGAACAACCCGGGCGTGACGGTGAACTACGACCCGGTCGGTTCGGGCGCCGGCGTCGAGCAGTTCACCGCCGGGGGCGTCGACGTCGCCGGCTCCGCCAAGTCCCTCGACCCCTCCGCGGGCGAGGTCGCCGCCGCGACGAAGCGCTGCGGCGGGGACGTGCTCGAGGTGCCGGACTACGTCAGCCCGATCGCGCTGATCTTCAACGTGCCCGGCGTCTCGAAGCTGCAGCTCGACGGCCCGACGATCGCCAAGATCTTCGCCGGCAAGATCGCGAAGTGGAACGACCCGGCCATCGCCGCTCAGAACAAGGGAACGACGCTGCCCAGCCTGGCGATCGCCCCGGTGCACCGCTCCGACAAGTCCGGTACGACGAACAACGTCACCGACTACCTCCACCAGGCCGGTGGCGGCGCCTGGTCGTGGCCGGCCGCCGAGGTGTGGCCGATCTCCTCGGGCGAAGCGGCCAACGGCACCTCGGGCGTCGTGGCTGCCGTCAAGGCGGGCAAGGGCACGATCGGGTATGCCGATGCCAGCCAGGCCGGCTCGCTCAGCACCGTGGCGATCAAGGTCGGCTCCTCCTACGTGCCGCCGACCGCGGACGGCGCGGCGAAGGCTCTGGCGGCCTCCCCGCTGGACTCCAGCCGCGGCGCGAGCGACATCGTGGTCAACGTGGCCCGCACCACCAAGGCGCCCGGCGCCTACCCGCTCCTGCTCACGTCGTACCTGATCGCGTGCCCGACGTACTCCGGCGGCAAGGCTCCGGCCGTCAAGGCGCTGCTGAGCTACATCGTCAGCCCCGAGGGCCAGCAGGCCGCGGCCGCGCAGGCCGGCTCCGCTCCCCTCCCGGCGTCGCTGCAGAGCAAGGCGGCGCAGGTCATCGACACGATCAAGGGTTGATGAGCGCCGTCACCCGGACGACGGAATCGCCCAGGACCGGCTCACGCAGCCGGGCCCTGGGCGATCCGGCGTTCGCCGGACTGACCCGGACGGCAGCACTCCTGATCCTCGCCGCTCTCGCCGGCGTCGCGATCTTCCTGACCCTTCAGGGCATTGCGGGGTTCACAGCCCCCACCGACGCCCTGGCAGGGCACACGACCTTCGTCGGCTACGTGTGGCCGCTGGTGTTCGGCACCGTGCTGGCCGCGGTGCTCGCGCTGTTGATCGCCGTCCCGCTCTCGATCGGCCTGGCGCTGGCGGTCTCCCACATCGCTCCGCCGCGGATCGCCTCGGCGGTCTCGGCCCTGGTGGACCTGCTCGCCGCCGTCCCGAGCGTGGTCTACGGCCTCTGGGGGATCGGCTTCCTGGGCCCGCACCTCGTCCCGATGTACGCGTGGCTCAACGCCCGCCTGGGCTCGATCCCACTCTTCGCCGGACCGGTGTCCACCACGGGCCGGACCATGCTCACCGCCGGGCTGGTACTGGCCGTGATGGTCGTTCCGATCACCACCGCGATCTCCCGGGAGGTGTTCGCCCGGACGCCGCGCCTCACCGAGGAGGCGGCGCTCGCCCTCGGCGCGACCCGGTGGGAGACGATCCGCACGGTGGTGCTGCCCCACGGACGCTCGGGCGTCGTGTCGGCGGCGATGCTCGGCCTAGGCCGCGCGCTCGGCGAGACGATGGCCGTCGCGATGGTGCTCTCCGCCAGCGGCGTCGTCACGTTCCACCTGATCTCGAGCACCAACCCCTCGACGATCGCCGCCAACATCGCGCTGACCTTCGCCGACGCCACCGGCCTGCAGATCAACGCCCTGATCGCGACCGGCCTGGTGCTGTTCGTGCTGACCCTGGTCGTCAACGCGGCGGCACGTGCGGTGGTCGTCCGCAGCGAGGAGACCGCCCCATGAGCCAGCTGCTTCTCGAACCGACCCCGACTTCGACGCTCACTCCGCTCCAGCTCGAACGCGCCCGACTGCCCCGCTGGGCGCCGGCGGTGGTCGCCGGCGTCACGCTCGCCGCGGCCGGCCTGGTGGCCCTCGTGCTCGGCTGGTCCTGGGTGGGTGCCCTGATCCTCGGAGGACTCGCGTTCGTGATGCTCCTGCCCGCGTGGTCCGCGGTGGTCGAGGGCGGCCGAGCCGCTCGCGACCGGCTGGCCACGTCGCTCATCTGGGCGGCGGTGGCCGTGGCGCTCACGCCGCTGATCTCCCTGCTGTGGAAGGTCGTGCAGTACGGCGTACCTCAGGTGAACGGTCGCTTCCTGACGTGGTCCATGCGCAATGTGATCGGCGAGCCGGGCGGCATCTTCCACGCCCTCGTCGGCACCCTGCTCATCACCGCGTTCGCGACCGTCATCTCGGTGCCGATCGGGGTGCTCACCGCCATCCACATCGTGGAGTACGGCGGGAACGCCCGCACCACGTCGGCCCTGCGCTTCCTCGTGGACGTGATGACCGGCATCCCCTCGATCGTGGCCGGCCTGTTCGCCTATGCGCTCTTCGCGCTCCTCCTGGGACCGGGCACCCAACTCGCTCTGGGCGGAGCGGTGGCGCTCTCCCTGCTCATGGTGCCGATCGTCGTCCGGTCCACCGAGGAGATGCTCAAGCTCGTGCCCGACGACCTCCGCGAGGCGTCGTACGCGCTGGGCGCACCGCGGTGGCGGACGATCCTGCGCGTGGTCCTGCCGACGGCGAGCGGCGGCATCATCACCGGCGTCACCCTGGCGGTCGCCCGGATCATCGGGGAGACGGCTCCGCTGCTGATCATCTGCGGCGCCACCGACTCGACGAACTTCGACGTCCTCAAGGGCCAGATGGCCAGCCTGCCCGTGTTCATCTATTCCAGCTACACCCACCCCGGAACCCACCCGGAGATCCTCCAGGGCATGGCGTGGGGCGCCGCGCTCGTGCTCATCGTGGTGGTCCTCACCCTCAACCTGCTGGCCAGGGGCCTCGGGCGGCTGCTCGCCCCTCGGAGGGGCCGATGAGCGTCCTCACGCCGGCAGCGCCGGCCCCTCCCGTTCTCGACCCTGCGACCGAAGGACCCGCGATGGCCACGAGCATCGACATCTCCGACCTCGACGTCTACTACGGCGACTTTCTGGCCGTCGAGGGCGTCACTATGACGATCCCGGCGCGCTCGGTGACGGCACTCATCGGTCCCTCCGGCTGCGGCAAGTCGACGTTCCTGCGGACCCTCAACCGGATGCACGAGGTGGTCCCCGGCGCGCGCGTCGAGGGCAAGATCGCCATCGACGGCCAGTCGTTGTACGACCCGGGCGTGGACCCGGTCCAGGTGCGCCGGCAGATCGGCATGGTGTTCCAGCGCCCCAACCCCTTCCCCACCATGTCGATCCGGGAGAACGTTCTCGCCGGCCTGCGGCTCAACGGGACCGCACCCAAGGGCAGCCGCGCCGACGAGGTGGTCGAGCGCGCCCTGCGCGGGGCCAACCTGTGGGAGGAGGTCAAGGACCGGCTCGGGAAGCCCGGCATGGGACTCTCCGGCGGCCAGCAGCAACGGCTGTGCATCGCGCGCGCCATCGCCGTGGAGCCGCAGGTGCTGCTGATGGACGAGCCCTGCTCCGCCCTCGACCCGATCTCCACATCGGCGATCGAGGACCTCATCGACGAGCTCCGCAACGACTACGCGATCGTGATCGTCACCCACAACATGCAGCAGGCAGCGCGCGTGTCGGAGAACACCGCGTTCTTCAACCTGGCGGGTCCGGGCCTTCCCGGCCGGCTGGTCGAGATGAACCCGACCCGCAAGGTCTTCACCAAGCCCGACGAGCCGGCCACCGAGGCCTACATCTCCGGCCGGTTCGGCTGACCGTCCCCCGGCCCACGCCGCGACGGCCCTCCTTCCCGAGCGGGGAGGAGGGCCGTCCGTCGTCGTCGGAACGAGAAGGGGTCAGCCGCGGACCGGGTGCTCTCCGGTGGCGAGGAACACGATCCGGCGGGCGACCGAGACCGCGTGGTCGGCGATCCGCTCGTAGTAGCGCCCCAGCAGCGCCACGTCGACGGCCGGCTCCACTCCGTGGCGCCACGCGTCGTCGAGCAGGATCCGGAACGTGTCTCCCCGCAGCCGGTCCATCTCGTCGTCGACACTCTCGAGCTCGGCCGCCGCCTGGGGTGCCGGGTCGTGGATCACGTCCTCGAGCCGGCCCACCATCAGCGCGCACACCGCAGCCATCCGGGCGAACAGGGGGACCGCCTCGGCAGGGAGCGTCGGCCCCGGTGCCCGCATCCGGGCGATCTTCGCGACGTGGACGGCGAGGTCACCCATCCGCTCGAGCTCGCCGACCATCTGCAGCGACGCGACGAGCATCCGGAGGTCGGCCGCCACAGGGTTCTGCAAGGAGAGGAGCCCGATGCTGCGCTCCTCGATGCGCTCGCGCAGCAGGTCGACCGCAGCGTCGTCGTCGATCACCGCCTCCGCGACGAGCAGGTCTCCCTCGAGGAGGGCCTCAGTCGAGCGGTCCACGGCACGGTGGACCAGGCGGGCGAGGGTGACGAGGTCCTCGTGGACGGCGTCGAGCTGATGGAGGTAGGCGTTGCGCACCGCACGACCGTAGGACGAGACCGTGAAAGCGCCGGAGACCTGTGGTGAACACGCGGTGAACGTTCGTCGACGGCTGGTCGATCCGCCCGGCGGGGCCTCTTCGCGGCCCTACGATGTGACCTCGTGGACCCCACTCTGGAAGCCGTGTTGGCGGCGGTCCTCGGTGCCGTGCTCGGCGGCGGCGTGATGCTCGCCTGGCGGACCAGCGACGCGCTGCTGCACCCGCGCGCGGCGACGGCCCCGGAGGACCCCGTCGTGCCGCCCGGTGTCGCGTCGGTGCTGGCGGTCCTTTCGAGCAGCGCGATGGTGGTCCAGCAGGACGACACGGTCCTCAAGGCGTCGGCGCCGGCGTATGCGATGGGCCTGGTCCGCGAGGGACACGTGCTGCTGCCCGATCTGGTGGACCTCGTCCACGCCGTGCGGCGCGACGGCGAGATCCGGGAGGCGGAGCTCTCCGTCGGGTCCCCGGCCCGCCGGGTCTGGCTCCGGGTCGCTCCGCTGACCACGCGCCTCGTCCTCGTGCTCGCCGAGGACCGGACCCGTGAGCGGCGCGTGGAGGCGATCCGGAAGGACTTCATCGCGAACGTGAGCCACGAGCTGAAGACGCCGGTGGGCGCGATGATGCTGCTCGCCGAGGGCGTCCTCGACGCTGCCGACGACCAGGACGCCGTACGCCGCTTCGCGGACCGCATGCGCACGGAGGCCGAGCGCCTCGCGGCGCTGATCAGCAACATCATCGAGCTCTCCCGGGTCCAGGACGACGACCCCGCCTTCGACGCAGCGCCCGTGGACGTGCGCTCGATCGTCGACAGTGCCGTGGAGCAGAACGCGGTCGAGGCGTCGGCGCACGCCATCTCGCTGGTCACCGACGTGCCGGCCGGCCTCGCGGTGCGCGGCAGCGCTGGCCAGCTCGTCCTCGCCGTCGGCAATCTGGTCGCCAACGCCGTGGCGTACTCCCCGCCCGGGGCGCGCGTGCTCGTCACCGCCTCCACCCAGGACGACCACGTCGAGGTGTCCGTGGTCGACAACGGGACCGGCATCCCGGCCGAGGAGGTCGACCGGATCTTCGAGCGCTTCTACCGGCTCGACCCGGCCCGCCAGCGATCCACGGGCGGCACGGGCCTCGGGCTGTCCATCGTGAAGCACGTCGCCGCCTCCCACGGCGGCGACGTCCGGGTCCGTTCCGTGCCGGGCGACGGCTCGACGTTCACCCTGCTGCTGCCGGCGGCCACCCCGGCGTCCCGGTCCCTCCAGGAGGTGCGCCCATGACGCGGGTTCTCGTGGTGGAGGACGAGCCCAGCTACCGCGACCCCCTGACCTACCTGCTGCGCCGCGAGGGCTTCGACGTCGTGGAGGCAGAGACGGGCCCGGCCGCCCTCGAGGCGTTCGACCAGGGCGGCGCCGACATCGTGCTGCTCGACCTGATGCTCCCCGGCATGCCGGGCACCGAGGTGTGCCGCCAGCTGCGGCTGCGCTCGCGCGTCCCGGTGATCATGGTGAGCGCGCGCGACGACGAGGTCGACAAGGTGGTCGGTCTCGAGCTCGGCGCCGACGACTACGTCACCAAGCCGTACTCCTCCCGCGAGCTCGTCGCCCGGATCCGGGCCGTCCTGCGCCGCGGCGAGGAGTCGCCGATCGCCGCCGAGGCGTCGCTCGAGGTCGGCCCGGTGCGCATGGAAGTCGACCGTCATCGCGTCACCGTCGAGGGCCGGGAGGTGTCCCTGCCGCTGAAGGAGTTCGACCTGCTGGAGATGTTCCTGCGGAACCCGGCCCGGGTGCTGACCCGGCAGCAGCTCATCGACAGGGTCTGGGGCGCCGACTACGTCGGTGACACCAAGACCCTCGACGTCCACGTGAAGCGCCTGCGGTCGAAGATCGAGCCGGACCCCTCTCATCCGGCGCTGCTCACCACCGTGCGGGGACTGGGCTACAAGCTCGAGGGGTGAGGTTTCCGAGACCGATGCGACTGTCCAGGCTCGAATGAAGTAGGGTCGTCGGCCATGCCCGCACGACCTCGCCTGGTGACCCTGCTCGCTGCGCTCCTCGCCGTCGCCCTCCTGCCCGCCGCCGCGCTCGCCGCCCCCGCCCCCGCGCCGGGTCCGGTACACGCGGGCAACACCTACGGCTGGTACCACGGCCACAACGTGGAGCGGTGGGAGTTCTACGGCGCGATGTCGCACCGGATCTGGAAGGTTCGCGGTCCGGGGGTGGTCCGCACCCAGCACGGCATGCTGACGCTCAACACCGCCCGGCGCGGCACCGTCAGCGCCACCCTCCAGCATCGTGGCCACGCCACGGGTCGGTGGGAGATCCGGCTCCGGTCCCGGCACTACGAGAGCGGACACACGGCGTACCGCGTCACCACCTCCCTGGTCCCCGCCGGCAGCCGCCCTCAGCACTGCGGCGGACGCGACATCGGCCTGGAGGACTACGTCCCCGGCCGCTACGCCGCCCACTTCTTCATCCACACCCTGCCGCACAACGCCTTCGTCGCCTCACGTCGCGTCGGTCTGCGCACCGACCAGTGGCACACCTTCGCCGTCGAGGTCACCCGGCACCACATCGCCTGGTTCGTCGACGCGCACGTCGTGCGCAACGAGCACCGGCCGGCCGCCCTGTCCGGCGTGCCGCTGACCGTGCGGTTCGCGATGCAGGCCGTTCCCGGGCACCGGATGGACCGGAGCCGGATGCAGATGGACTGGCTGCGCTACTGGCCGGCGGACCGGCCGAGCAGCCGTTCGGTGGCCGCGCCCTCACCCCGGCGTACGACGTACGCCGCGGCCTGCTGAGCGCTCACCGACACGAGCCGGACGGCGCCGTCAGGCCCCGTGCGACACCCACGCACGTCTGCCCGGGGGCGTGCAGCGTCCCGAAGGGTGCCTCACCCGGCACGACCGAGAGATCGCCGGCGTCGGTGCGGGTCAGTCCCCCGCCTCCGACCGCGAGACCCACCGCCCAGCACAGCAGCACGAAGAGCACGAAGAGCTTCACGCGGCTGGCGCGCCACAGCTCGTGACGCACGCCGGCCCAACCCGGCGGGACCGGTTCCGGGCTGAGCGTGACAGGCAGCTGCACGTCGAGCACAACGACCCGTGGCGGGTTTGGTTCCGCCCACGTCTCGCCGGATTCGTCAACCCTCTCGCGGAGCGGTCTAGGGCACTCAGCGGCCCGTCGAGTGCGCGCTCAAGGCGGCAGCGCTCGAGCCGATGCTCGACGCGAGGAGGACTGGATGACCCGGCTGAGTTCTGTAGTGACCTGGCTGTTCGTGCTCGGCACGACGGTCGGCTCGGTGCAGATCACCATGCACACCGGCGTGCCGGCCGTCTGGGCGGCCAACGCCTTGGCGGCGTGTGCCCTGCTGCGGTTCCGGTCGGCTCACCCGGGCCACACGTGGTGGCTGCTCCTGCCGCTCGCCTGGATCCTCACGACGGCCGGCAACGCCCTGGGCGGCAGGCCGCTCCCCTCCGCGGAGGCGTTCGGTGTGGTCAACATGGCGGAGGTCGCGGTTCTCGTCCTCGTGGTCTCCTGGAGGACCGAGGGTCCCTACACGCTGGCCAGCTGGACCGAACTGCGGCGGACGGTGATCGCCTGCGGGCTCGGTGCCGTCACCTTCGCGGCAGGCTCGGCGGTCGTCCTCGAGACGCTGGGCACCGGCGCCGAGCCCGCATGGGCGGCGTGGTCCGTGGGCTCGCACCTCGCCGGGTCGCTGGTCCTCCTCCCGCTTGCCGGTGTCCGCTCGCCTGTCATCCACCGGCCCGCGGGGCCCGAGGTCGCGGGGCAGGTCCTCGTCCTGGTGGCCGCGCTCACCGCCGCCTTCACCAACCCGTTCTCCGGAAACGCCGCGTTCCTGCTCATCCCCGCCCTGCTCTGGGCCGCAGCCCGCTTCCCGGCCGCGTGGGCGCACTGCCAGCTGGCCGCCGTCGGGTTCGTCGTCATCGGCCTCACGCTCGCCGACGTCGGGCCGTTCGTCGCCGTGCGCGCCCTGGAGAGCACTCACGCGATGACGACGAGCGTGCAGACGTTCCTGGTCCTCACCGCCCTGCTCATCTTGGCGTTCAGCACCTCGGTCGCTGCCGAACGCGCCGCGGTGGCGCGCTACCTGCGGCACGAAGCGGGCATGGGTCGGTTGCTGGAGTCGGCGGAGGGCACCGCCTTCATCGCCACCGACGTGCACGGCCGGATCACGCTGTTCAACAGCGGCGCGGAGCGGATGCTCGGCTACGACTCGACCGAGGTCGTCGGCACCGCCACGCCACTGTGGTTCCACCTGCCGGAGGAGGTGGCCTCCCGGGCCGTCGAGCTGGGCGTGGAGTTCGGGTTCGCCGTGGTGCTGGCCGAGGCCGGTGAGGACCAGTACGGCGAGCGGCAGTGGACCTGGGTGGCGAAGGACGGAACACACCGGACCGTCGCCCTGAGCCCCGCCGTGGTCCGCGACCACTGGGGGCGGCCCACGGCGTACCTCGCGATCGCCCGGGACGTGACGGAGAGCCTTGCCGCCGAGCGGGCGCTGCGGTCGGCGCTGACCGCCGAGCGCGAGGTCAACCAGCGGCTGCGCGAGCTCGACGCGGCGAAGAACGACTTCGTCGCCAACGTCAGCCACGAGCTGCGTACGCCGCTCGCCACAATCATCGGGTGCACCGAGCTGCTCGAGGACGGCCTCGCCGGGCCGCTCAGCGACGTGCAGGCCGACCTCGTGGAGAAGGTCAACCGCAACAGCGCCCGACTGCTCGGGCTCATCGAGGACCTGCTCACGCTCAACGCGGTGGCCGAGGGCCACTTCGCGATCACCGCCTCCGCCGTGGACCTGTGCGCGGTGGTGCGGCGCGCTGTGAGCGAGGAGGTCACCGCCGAGGACGCGGCGCGGGTCACCCTGGACCTGCCGGGCCGGCCGGTGCCGATCGGTGGCGACGCCGACCAGCTGGTGCGGCTGGTGGGCAACCTGGTCGGCAACGCGTGCAAGTTCACCCCGACCAGCGGCCGCATCCGGACTGCCGTGCACACCGACGCCACGGGCGTCCGCCTGGAGGTCTCCGACACCGGCGTCGGGATCGCCTGGGAGGACCAGCCACTGGTCTTCGAGCGCTTCTTCCGTAGCCGGAGCTCCCGCGAGGCCGAGGTGCCGGGGACCGGGTTGGGCCTGAGCATCGTGCGTTCGATCGCCGAAGCTCACGGGGCAGCGGTCGACTGCGTGTCGACCCCCGGGCAGGGGTCCACCTTCTCGGTGACGTTCCCGGCACGGTCGCCCGTGGCCCTGGTCTGTTGACGGCTCAGAGATAGAGCCCGGTCTGGGTGTCGCCCAGCCGGTCGGCGGCGACCGCGTGGATGTCGCGCTCGCGCACGACGACGTACGACTCTCCCTGGACCTCGACCTCCGCCTTGTCGGCGGGATCGAAGAGCACCCGGTCGTCGACCTCGACGGCGCGCACGTGGGAGCCGACCGAGACCACCCGATACCACTGCAGGCGGCGTCCGCCCATGGCGGCCGTGGCGGGGATCAGGATGCCGCCGCTCGAGCGCCGCTCGCCCTCCTCGCCCTCCACGGCCACCAACACGCGGTCGTGGAGCATCCGGATCGGGGTGCGCTCACCCCGACGCGGGGCGGTCAGCGGGCCACCTTGCGCAGGACGACGAAGAGCACCACGAAGCCGGCGACGCCGCCCGCGACCTTGAGGATGTGGTCCTGCCGGGGAGCACCGGTGACCGGGTCGACGAAGTACGCCTTCACCGAGGACATCTCGCGGCGGGCGATGGTCTTCGGGCTGGCGCGGTGCGCGAGTTGGTCGATGGTCGCGGCGAGGTGCTCGCGGGTGACCTCGATCTCCGCTTCGAGCTCGGTCAGCTGCTTGTCGGCCACGCTCACTCCTGATGTCTGGTCTTCGGCACGAACGTTACCGTGTGCCCATGACCCGACGACTCACGCCCGGAGACGTGGCTCCCGACTTCACCCTGCCCACCGACGACGGCGGAAGCATCACGCTCTCGGAGCTGCGCGGGCGCCGCGTGATCGTCTACTTCTACCCCGCCGCGATGACCCCGGGATGCACCACGCAGGCGTGCGACTTCTCCGAGTCCCTGGACTCCCTGCGCTGGGCGGGCTACGAGGTCGTCGGCATCTCCCCCGACGCGCCCGCCAAGCTCGCGTCCTTCCGGGAGCGTGACGGCCTGACGATCCGCCTCGCCTCCGACGCAGACCGGGCGGTCATGCAGGAGTGGGGCGCGTACGGCGAGAAGAAGCTCTACGGCAAGGTCGTCGAGGGCGTCATCCGCTCGACCTTCGTCATCGACGAGGCGGGCACGGTGGAGGTGGCCCAGTACAACGTCAAGGCGACCGGGCACGTCGCCAAGCTGCGCCGGGAGCTGGGCATCGACGCTGCCTGAGGGTGTCGGCACTCCGGTTCGATGTCGCGCTACGACGGACGCCCCGACTGCCATTGCCAGACGCCCGACTTCGCGGGCAGAAGCAGGAATCGCTACACCGTCGTCACCCATGGAGAAGCATCTACCTAGACTCCTCCGCGAGCCGAAGTGGTGGAATGGTAGACACGCGGCGCTTAGGACGCCGTGCCTTCGGGCGTGGGGGTTCGAGTCCCCCCTTCGGCACCGAGCTCAGTGGATGATTCCGCGCACCTGCGGGGCGATCTCGCGCAGCGCCCGGCCGCGGTGGGAGATGGCGTCCTTGGTGTCGCCGTCCATCTCGGCCGAGGTGAGCTCCCCGTCCTGGTCGTCGGGGACGAACAGCACGTCGTAGCCGAAGCCGTTGCTGCCGCGCATCTCCCGGATCACCCGTCCGCGCATCTCGCCTTCGACGACCAGCTCGCCGGCCGGCGCGCAGAGCGCGATCGCGGCGCGGAAGCATGCGGTCCGGCGCTCGTCGGGGACGTCCTCGAGCTGGTCGAGCAGGAGGCGGTTGTTGCGATCGTCGTCCTTGGGCTTGCCGGACCAGCGGGCGGAGAGGACTCCCGGCATCCCGTTGAGGGCGTCGACGCACAGCCCGCTGTCGTCGGCGAGCGAGGGCAGGCCGGTCGCCGCGAGACCGGCGCGCGCCTTGACCAGCGCGTTGCCCTCGAAGGTCGACTGGTCCTCGACCGGCTCGTCGTACGGCGTCACGTCGTCGAGGCCGAGCACGTGGACTTCGGGTAAGTGCTCGCTGAGGATGCGCTGCATCTCCGCGAGCTTCTTGGCGTTGCGGGAGGCGAGATGGAGCAGGACCTTCTCGCTCACGCTCGCTCCTCAGCCACGCAGCGCCTCCTGCTGCAACCGGGTGAGATCGGCGCAGCCCTTCTCGGCCAGGCCGAGCAGTACGTCGAGCTCACGACGGTCGAACGGTGCCCCCTCGGCGGTGCCCTGTACCTCGATGAAGCGACCATCGCCGGTCATCACGACGTTCATGTCGGTCTCGGCGCGCACGTCCTCCTCGTAGGGCAGGTCGAGCCGCGGCACACCGTCGATGATGCCCACCGACACCGCAGCCACCGACCCGGTCAGCGGCTCGCCGGCGAGGGCCCCCTGACCCCGCAGGTGCTCGACCGCGTCGGCGAGCGCGACGTACGCGCCGGTGATGGCTGCCGTGCGGGTGCCGCCGTCGGCCTGGAGCACGTCGCAGTCCAGCACGATGGTGTTCTCCCCCAGGGCCTTGTAGTCGACGATGCCCCGCAGTGCGCGGCCGATCAGCCGGGAGATCTCGTGGGTCCGGCCACCGATGCGGCCCTTGACCGACTCGCGGTCGGAGCGGGTGTTGGTGGCCGAGGGCAGCATCGCGTACTCCGCGGTGACCCAGCCCAGCCCCGATCCCTTCCGCCACCGGGGCACCCCCTCGGAGGCGGAGGCGGCGCACAGCACGCGGGTCCGGCCGAACTCGACCAGCACGGATCCCGCGGGGTGGTCCTGCCACCCGCGGCTGAACCGCACCGGCCGCAGCTCGTCGTCGGCGCGGCCATCGGCACGCGAGGTCGGGGCAGGGGTCGTCGTCACGGCGTCGACCCTATCGAGCGGCAGCTCCGCCCCTGCCGGCCGCGTCGACAGCAGAGCAGGAGAATGGCCGGGTCACCTCGGTGCGCTCGGCCCTGCTGGCCGTCGGCCCCAACGCCGGGGCGCATCGCGTCGCGCTGCGCGCCGGATTCTCGGTGGCGGTGCCCCTCCTCGCCGTCGCCCTCCTCGGGCACGTCGAATGGTCGATCTATGCAGCGTTCGGCGCCTTCAGCTCCCTCTACGGCCGGCACGACGGCTATCGCGCCCGGGCACGGATGCAGGCCACCCTCGCCGTGGCGCTGACCGCCGCGGTCGTCCTCGGTGTGCTCGTCGGCATGTCGCCGCACCGCGGGTGGCTCGCCGTGCCGGTGACCGCTGCGGTCGCCGGCCTGGGGTCGCTCGCGTCCGACGCGCAGCGGTGGCACCCGCCGGGACCCCTGTTCCTCGTCTTCGCCGTGGCGGCTCGCGGGGTCCCTGGCCACCGGGACCGGGGTGGGTCACCCCTACTGGGCGATGGTGTCGGCCGTGGTCCCGCTCGCGGCGCACCACATCGGCCCCCAGATCGTCCGCGGCGTGCAGCGCGTGGTCGGGACGACTGCGGGCCTGGCTCTGGCGGCCGCCCTGCTCGCCGTCGACGTGGGCACCCTGGGAGTGGTGCTCGTGGTGGTCGTGCTCCAGGTCGGCGCGGAGCTGTCGGTGGGGCGCAACTACGCCCTCGCCTTGGTGGTCATCACGCCGCTCGCCCTGCTCATGGTCCACCTGGCCGCACCGGTGCCCGCCCACGTCCTGCTGGTCGACCGGTGGGTCGAGACGCTCATCGGCGCCGTCGTCGGCGTGGGAGTCGGCCTGGCGACGAGGGAGCGGAGTCAGATCTCGTAGACGGCGCCGGAGCTGGCGAGGTCGACGAACCCGTCGTAGGGAACCGTCCGCGCGTCGGCGAGGACCGCCTGCCGGTCATGCCACGGCGGGACGTGGGTGATCACGAGACGGCGCGCGCCGGCGAGCGCTGCGATCCTGGCTGCCTCGGCGCCCGTCAGGTGCAGATCCGGCGGGTTGTCGTCCCCCTCGAGGAACGAGGCCTCGCACAAGAAGAGGTCGGCGCCGCGGGCGGCCTCGGCGGCGCCCTCGCAGACGCCGGTGTCGCCCGAGTAGACGAGGAGGCTGTCGCCGCAGGAGATCCGCAACGAGTACGCCGTGACGGGGTGCACCACCGGAACGGCCCTGATCGTGAACGGACCGAGGTGGATGTCGTCCTCGCCGTAGGGCCGGAAGTCGAACTCCTCGTTCATCCCGGGGTCCTCGTCGAGGTCGTACGCCTTCGCCATCCGCACGGCGGTGTCCGGCGGACCCCAGACGGGGATGCGGGGTTGGTGTCCCGAAGGGTGGTAGCGCCGCAGGACGTAGAACCCGCAGAGGTCCAGGCAGTGATCGGCATGGAGGTGGGAGAGCACCACACCGTCGACGAGCACCGGGTCGATGTAGCGGTGCAGCTCGCCGAGCGCTCCGCTTCCCATGTCGAGGACGAGTCGCCAGGTCCGGCCCTCGTGGTCGGCCTCGAGCAGGTAGCAGCTCGCCGGCGAGTCCGGGCCCGGGTAGGAGCCGGAGCACCCCACGACGGTGATCCTCACCGGAGTGCCTCCCTCATTGGACGGCCGTCCCGGCGGGTACGACGGGTCCACCGGCGTACTGGGCCACGGCGGTGAGCTCCGGGCCGAGGAACCGCTGACCGATCGCCGCGAACTCCTCGGCCTGGCCGGTGGTGAGGAAGCGGTGCCGGGGCGGGGTGTCCCGATGGGTCATCAGGCCTCGACGGGCGAGCTCGCGATAGACGTCCTTCGCGCACTCCTCGGCGCTCGACACGAGCGTGACGCCGTCGCCGACGACGTAGGAGATGGCACCGGTGAGCAGTGGGTAGTGCGTGCACCCCAGGATCAGCGTGTCGACGCCGGCGGAGACGAGCGGGTCGAGGTACTCGTGGGCGGCGGCGAGGAGCTCGGGACCCGACGTGACACCGGCCTCGACGAACTCCACGAAGCGCGGGCAGGTCTGGGTGGTCAGCTCGACGTGGGGTGCTGCGGCGAAGGCGTCGTCGTAGGCCATCGACTCCGCCGTGGCTCGCGTGCAGATCACACCGATCCGGCCCGTACGGCTCGCGGCCACCGCTCGTCGGGTCGCGGGGAGGATCACCTCGACCACCGGGACGTCGTACCACTCGCGGGCATCGCGCAGCACGGCGGCGCTCGCGGAGTTGCAGGCGATGACGAGCATCTTCACGCCCTCGGCGACCAGGTGGTCCAGGCACTCCAAGGCGTACTCGCGCACCTCGCCGATCGACTTCGGACCGTAGGGCTGGCGCGCGGTGTCGCCGAGGTAGAGCACCGACTCGTGCGGCAGCTGGTCGATCACGGCCCGCACGACCGTCAACCCCCCGAACCCCGAGTCGAAGATGCCGATCGGCATGTCGACGCCACTCGCTGCCATGGGGAGAGGCTAGTTCTTCCCCACCGCTTGCACAGTGCGGGGCGACGCACGTCATGCCCGAACTGTTGCGGGACTCACAGAACGGGCGCGATGAACGTGCGGCCGTCGGGGCCGGTCCAGAGGTAGTCGCCGTCGGGGAGGCGTCGGTAGCGCCAGGCCGTAAAGGTCTTACATCGACGTCCGCGCAGCGACTTCGTCGGCGCGTTCTGGTCGAGGTCGCAGGTCCTGGCGTCGCGGTCGCACATGGGGAACACGCAGTGCCGGTCGCGTTGGATGACCAGCTCTCGCATCCACTCCGGTGGATCGTGCCGGTCCACCGCGTCGGTCCGGGACATGTCGAGCACGGGCCGGATGCGGAGGTCGGTGTCGCCCAGCCACTCCGCCAGCAGCGCGAGGGTCGCGGGCCCGATCCTCTCCACCCTCCCGACCCGGTCCTCCCCGTCCAGGTGAGCGATCAGGTCCTCGATCCGGACGTGCACGAACAGCGTGGCCGGCAGCGCGGAGCGGCGCCGCGTTGGTTGAGGTGCCGGGAGCCGCGTAGGCCAGAGTGGAGTCGAGCTTCTTCTTCGTGCAGCGTCCGGCGAGGTGCCCGATCTGAGCGTCCACCCACGCAGCGGCCTCCGCGGGGAGGGTGGTGCAGTCTGGGCGATCGACCGGGCCGTCCACGTCGGACACGCACCAGACTTCACCCGCTCCCAGAGGAGGGGTGGCGGTGAGCGAGGTCGAGGACGTCGCCGACCAGGCTCATCGCCGCGAAGCTGGAGATGTCCAGCCGGGTGGCGAGCTGTTCGACCGCGAACTCCGCCACCGGAGGAGTGCCCTCACCACCCAGGCGGTCCTCGCCCTCCTCGACCGGCGCGAAGACCGACCGGTCCACCAGCCACGACGCCGCGGTGTCCTCCTTGCCGACGGGGTGGGCGTGCGCCCACGCCAACACCGCCTCGAGGCGGTCGACCTCGCCGCGTCGAACCACCGCGTCGGCTGCCGCGACGGCGTCGAGCAGCGCAGTCGGCGTCACCGGAACCTCCGGCTCCGGGACCTCGAACAGCTGCTCTGCGATACCCCTCACCGTAGGCGTCGCCACCGACACCGAACGGACCCGAGCCGTTGCCCCCAAGAGGCCTCAGGCGAGCGTCCGTGGGCGGTTGTACCAGAGCCACCCCACGACGACGAAGGGAAGCAGCAGCGGCACGTAGCCGTAGCCGCTGCCGAAGTCGGTCCACACGGTCTGCTTGTCCAGCGGCACCGAGCGGGAGTGGGTCGCCCCGACGACGAGAACGCCGACGAACTCCACGGCGACGACCGCCACGGCCGTCCGGTTGCGGCTCGTGCCGAGCGCCCAGGTGGCGAGGATGTACACGACGGCCGCCACGGCGGACAGCGTGTACGGCCCGGGCGCCTTGTCGAACTTGGTGGCGATCTGCACGACCGCACGTCCCGTGGCGCTGAGCGCGAGCACGGCGTAGACGAAGACCAGGATCCGCCCGAGGTTGCGGTTCAGGAGTCCGGCGCCCGTGCGCACCCGGGACGGCCTGCGGTCCGAACGGGTGTCCGGCTCAGCCATGGCCGGGCCAGATCTGGTGGAGCCGCAGGATCAGGAACGGCACGACGAGCAGCCCGATCACCAGCACCCCGAGGCTGCTGCGGCTGCGCTCGACCTGTGACCAGATCCAGGCGGCGGGCAGGATGAGGAGGGCGCCGACCAGATAGCCGACGTACGTCGGGCGGGAGACGCTCGCCGGCGCCCCGAAGATCGCCACGACACCGGCCACCAGCTGCGCGATCACGGCGAGCTCGGTCAGCGCCATCAGGCCGTCGACGATGTTGCTGGCCGGCACGTTGCGGACCGCCTGCACAGCCACCACCAGGATCGTGACGGCACACAGGGCCAACTCGATCGTCTGGATCACGCCCACAGCTGGCCCTCCAACCGGTCCTCGGCCTCGTCGATGGTGCCCTCGTAGGCACCGGTCGAGAGGTACTTCCACCCGCCGTCGCACACGACGAACACGATGTCGGCCGACTCGCCGGCCTTGACACACTTCGCGGCCTGTCCGAGCGCGGCGTGCAGGATCGCTCCGGTGGAGATCCCGGCGAAGATACCCTCGCTCTCGAGCAGCTCACGGACCCGACGGACGGCGTCGCGCGGACCGACCGAGAAGCGGGCATCGATGAGGGACGCGTCGTAGAGCTCGGGAACGAAGCCCTCGTCGAGGTTGCGCAGGCCGTAGACCAGCTCGCCGTACCGCGGCTCGGCGGCGACGAT